>NC_018584.1:304687-609375 GCF_000307025.1 Listeria monocytogenes ATCC 19117 | reverse complement strand
AAAGAAAATTCATACTTACTAGAAGTAACTACCGGCGTTTCCACATAGAAACTTTGGCTCCTAACATATAATCGCTGTAAATTAGGCATTTTGTTATTTGTAAGACTAGATAAATCAGTAATATGATTATCATCCAAATCAAACACCTTTATTTTAGTACTGGCAAAATCAGCAAGCGGTGAAACATCTGATATATTATTTCTTTCTACAGATATTTCTTCTAAACTAGGTAATTTATTAGGAAGCTTTTTAAAAAGAGATAAATCAGAAATATTATTACCCGCTAAGTCTATATATTTAAGTGTTGGTGCGCTCAGTTCAGTAAGAGGTGAAATATCTGAAATATTACCATTATTAATATTTAACCGATATAACTGTGGATATCCATTTGGTGCCTTTAAAAAAGGAGACAAATCCTTACATTGGTCATCAAACTGTAACTGTACATTGTAAAGATTGGGTAGATATTGAATGCCTTCGATACTTCCTATAGTAGCAACTGAAGTTAAGTACCACATTCTATTTAACTCTACCTCAGTAACAACATCATCCACTTTCCAATCCGTTTTAGTAGGTGTTTGAAAATTGTTATTTTCTGTTCGTCCTAGCTGGTTTGCGACAGTTTTTGCCATCCCTTCATCGGGAAACAAATCTGCTATCGTGCTATTCGCTGGAATTGTTAGCGGGCTAGCTTTCAGATTTTTAGGTGTATTTACATTTTTTAACGTAGATGACTTATCATCTTGTAGTTCCGGACTCTTAGGTAACTCTTTTCCTGTTTCTACAGCCTTCGAATAAACCGGAACAATAAGTGCTAAAATTAAAACAAACAGCAGAACTACTTTCCAATTAAATTTCATTATTTTTATGTCTCCTTTTAAATGCTAGTTAGCTGGTCTTCATAATGACTAGCTACTTTTTTTTGAACAATAAAAGTATTTTCATGCGGTTTTAAAATTTCTTGCTCCAATAAGTGAATTCGTTGTCTATAAAAAGCTGCTTTGGATAAAGTACTGTATTCAATTAAGACTTTCAATGTCACTTCTGGTGGCAACGAAACATTTCCGTTTTCATCCGTTTTACCAATGAGTTCTCCCAAATATTTCATGGCATAATATAGTTTATCTTTATGCTCTTTGCCGTTAAGTAATGCTCGATAATATAAATGCCGCCCGATTCTCTTTAGAAAGAAATACTGAAAACCAAAATTTTCGGGAAATAATGTTAATGCATATTCAATATCTTCTTTTTTATATTCGTATACTTCACAGTTATCTGAGAGAGCAATATTTGTCACAAACTCTGGCTGATCTTCTAAAATGGAATAACGTAGAAAAATACCTGGTTCAAATATAGATAAGAGTTTTTCTGGAGATTCATATGTATAACTGCTTATATAACCATCTATTAGTAAAACAACATTACTAAATTTAGAAGCGTTCTCCATTAAATTTTCGCCACGTCTTAGCTTGCGTTTCGTGTGTCTAATCCCATATTTTTGCATCATGTCAACAAACTCTTTATATGTAAATAACTTTTCCACTATAGCCCACTCCTTTTCTAAAATAATTTAGTAAGCGATATATAAGTTGGGCGAGAACTCAACTTATGTTACCATGTGCGGCTTGGCAGATTTTCTCCATAGAGATGGAATAATGATATTTCTTCTAGAATAATTCTAAAAAAATTTGGTGAATTCCTCGTAAATAAGAAAAAAAGTTGTTTGTTTTTTTGTCACAAATAAATAGTATGCACACTGTCTATTTCAAAATTACTCCTTTTTCGGCAAAAACGATGTTCCTATCTACCCCAACTTTTCATAAAGCAAATTCTATGATACTATTAGCATAAAAACATTTGTGACATCGTATAACTTTTGTTCCATTATGATGTAAATGGAGGTAAGTAGAATGAAATGGGAAGAAAAAAGAGATATGGTGAAAATCGCTACGTGGTACTATCACTACGGCTGGACCCAAGCGCAAATCGCCAAAAAAATCGGGATTTCAAGATCCATTATCTCTAAAACTTTGCAACGCGCAAAAGACTTAGGCATTGTGGAAATCTTTATTAAAGATGAAACTTACTATACGGTAGATTTAGAACAAAAATTAGAAGAAAAGTTTGGTTTAGAGGAAGCGATTGTCGTTGCAACGCACGATATGTCTGAGGAAGAAGCACTGAATTTCCTTGCCAAAGAAGCTGCCTATACACTGAGTAAAAGGATTGCTAAAGTAAAAACTCTCGGGATTTCATGGGGGAAAACAATTCGCAAATTTGCTAATGAATTCCCATTCATCCCGCATAAAGACTTAACAATTATTCCGCTTATAGGTGGAATGGGCTCGAGTGATATTGATCTGCATTCCAATCAAATTTGTTATGATTTAAAGAAAAAAATGAAATGCCACTCCAAATATTTGTATGCGCCTGCGCTCGTTGAAGATACGGAAATGAAAACCGATTTATCCAAAAACAAATATATTAGCGAAGTATTAGAAGAAGGAAAAACGGTTGATATGGCTATTGTCGGTGTATCGAGCCCTTATAATCACAGCACAATGGAAGAAATCGGCTATATTAATTCTGAAGATATTGAAGAACTACGCTATAAAGATGTTGTCGGTGATATTAATTCACGCTTTTTCACAGCAGACGGAAAAGAAGCAAAAACTGAGATTAACACCCATGTAATCGGTCTTAGTCTAGAGGAGTTGAAGAACATCCCCACCGTCGTCGCACTTGCAAACGGATTACAAAAAAAAGAAGCATTAGTGGCAGCTCTTAATGCCGGATTGATAGATGTGATTGTGATTACTGATAGAATGGCCGAATACATTCTTCAAAAAAACGACTAAAAAATAATCCTAACTATAAAATTTAAAATATCCAAAAGCTCTCTCCCGCAAAGGAATGAGCTTTTTTTATTTCTCAAAAAATAAAAAAAGCTAATATTTCATTGACGAAAAAATGTTAAAGTGTTATATTTAATTTGTGAAATATGACATTTGTCACTATAGGTGACAAATGTTACAAAATTCATTTGTTAGGATAAAATAGCTTTATCCGGAGTTTTATTTTAATAAATGAAAACGATTACTAGGAGGAACTTGAAATGACTTTATATAGACAGTTACTTGCTCGTGAGAACGAAAATAATCCGATTCGCGTTGGTGTTATCGGCGCTGGTCAAATGGGATTCGGTATGATTTCGCAAATCGCCGCTATTCCAGGTATGAGTATCGTTGGTATTAGCGATATTCATGTAGAAGCAGCACAAAAAGCCGCAGATGCTTACAATGCCACAGCAACAAAAAAAGAAAAAATTCTATTATCTAATGACTTTAAAGAAATTATTCATTCTGATCTTGTAGAAGTGATTGTTGATGCTACTGGTGTTCCAGAAGTCGGCGCAAAAATTTCCCTAGAAACTTTACTTGCTAAAAAACAACTCGTTTTACTTAATGTAGAAATTGATATTACTATCGGACCACTAATGAAAAAACTATATGACAGCGCTGGTCTCGTATATACTGGCTCTGATGGCGACGAACCGGCTGCGATAACTGAACTTTACGAATTTTCCAAATCTATGGGTATGGAAGTCCTTGTCGCTGGTAAAGGGAAAAATAATAAACTTAAAATCAGCGCTAACCCTGATAGCTGTCAAGCGGAAGCCGATGGGAAAAATATGGCGTCTCACATGCTAGCTGCTTTCCAAGATGGAACAAAAACAATGGCAGAAATGAATTTACTTTCTAATGCTATTGGTTATGTCCCAGACGTTGTTGGAATGCATGGTATTTCAGGTGACGTTGATTCGGTCATCAAAGATCTAGACTTAAAAGACCAAGGTGGTATTTTAAACAAATTTGGCGTTGTAGAATATGTAGACGGTTTGGCTCCTGGCGTATTCGTTATCGTCAAAGGGCAAAACGAAGGCGTTAGTCACGAACTTAGCTACCTCATGAAAAAAGGCGACCGGGATCATCACATTCTTTATCGTCCTTATCATCTAGCTAGCCTTGAAACACCTCTAACCATTGCAAAAGCTGTGTTGAACCACGATCACGCTATTGTTCCAATGGGCGCACCAGTTTCTGAAACGGTTGCGGTTGCTAAAAAAGACATAGCTGCCGGTGAAAAATTAGATGGCATTGGCGGTTTCTGTGTACGCGGTGTACTGGAAACTCACGTCGATATGGCAACGAATGGTCATATTCCTATCGGCTTGATTAGCGGTGAGGTAGTAGCCCGCAGAAATATCAAAGCTGGCACATTTATTACTGACGAAGACGTTTCATTAGATGAATCCACTACTGTTTGGAAACTTAGAAAACTGCAAGATGAAACATTTAATAAATAATTTCAACTTGGTGGGAAGTGATTTGTCTTCCCACCCTCTAAGGAGGAAAAGTAAATGAATATTGTCCTTATTGCTTCCCTCATTTTCATCGCTCAGACAGGTCTTGCTTTTTTCCAAGTGAGGTATTATCAGCATCATATGAACAAAGTTGCGGATAAATATGCTGGGGAAACTGGTTATTATCTTTATTCCGAAATGGAACGACTCAAATTTCGCACAAGTGCTGTAGCCATTCTGGTAGTGAATGAAAACCGAGTTGTACATGAATGCCAAATTTTAACCGGAAAGACTGTTTTTGCAAAGTTCAAGACTTTCACCAACTATCATCATAAAGATTTATCCGAAATATTGACGGATCTTAGTAGTAAAAATAAGAATACAATCCAAGAAAAAGCAATTATTAAAACAGTCAACAGTTGCATGAAAGCGCTTTAAATAACTAAAAAGGAGTGTTTCCTAGTGAATTATATTGAATGGTTTGGAACAAACTTTATCGGCCTATTTGAGGCTGGCGGCAAACAGTTTGTGAGTTTTATGACAGGAATTGTCCCTCTTTTAATTGTCCTTTTAACCTTTACTTACTCGATTATCGCCTTTATCGGGGAGGAGCGAGTCAACCGAGCAATCCAATTTTCAGCCAAGAACATGATTTTGCGCTATACCTTAATGCCCGTTTTATCCGTACTGATGCTAACAAATCCAATGGCTTATACATTTGGTCGTTTTGTTAAAGAGCATCAGAAACCAGCTTTTTATGACTCCGTTGTATCGTTTTTGCACCCAGTTACAGGATTATTTCCATATGCGAATGCTGGTGAATTATTCGTTTATCTAGGCATTGCTAATGGTGTGGTCGAAGCTGGATATAGTATGTCAAGCCTTGCAGTTCGTTACTTCCTAGCTGGAATCGTGGTTATATTAATGCGTGGTGTGATTACAGAATCAATTACGAAATTCTTAATGCGAAAAGAAAAAGTCTGAAATAGAAGGAGGCAAATGAAATGTATCAATCAATTCATGTGAATAAAGGTCAAGGCGGTTGGGGAGTCGGACTAGATATTACTCCGAGCGAACCGAGAACAAAAGTTGTTTCTATTACTGGTGGTGGTATTCATCCTGTAGCACTGAAAATTGCCGAATTATCTGGAGCTGAAGCCGTGGATGGTTTTAAAAATTCAATTCCAGAAGAAGAAATGATGTGTGTTGTTATTGATTGTGGTGGCACTGCGAGAATTGGTGTTTATCCGATGAAACGTATTCCAACAGTCGATGTGCTCCCTTCTTCTCCATCAGGTCCGCTCGCAAAACATATTACAGAAGATATTTTTGTTTCTGGCGTCAAACCTGAAGATATTGAAGTTCGAGACAGAAGCACTGAACCTGGGAAACCATTTGACAGAGAGAAATTCAAAGAAGATTATGCCAAGATTAAAGAAGATCAAGAAGAAGCAAGCCAATTAAAAGAAGGTTTCCTTGTGAAATTTTCTCGTGGCATTGGTAAAGCAATGGGTGTGTTCTATCAAGCAGGGCGTGATTCTGTGGATATGCTTATTAAAAATATTATTCCGTTTATGGCTTTTATTAGTATGATTATCGGTATTATTAATTACACTGGGATTGGGAAATTAATTGCGAATACGCTCTCTCCTTTAGCTGGATCACTCTGGGGAATGTTATTAATTGCTTTTATTTGTAGTTTGCCATTTCTTTCACCTATTCTCGGTCCTGGAGCAGTTATCGCTCAAGTAATCGGCGTTCTGATTGGTTCTCAAATTGCGATTGGTGCTATTCCAGTTACTTACGCCTTACCAGCACTATTTGCAATTAATGCTCAAGCTGGTTGCGACTTTATCCCCGTAGGACTCTCTCTTGCAGAAGCTAAGCCAAAAACGGTTCAGTTCGGCGTTCCAGCTATTCTTTATAGCCGGATGATTACTGGTGTCCTTGCTGTTGTTATCGCATGGGTATTCAGTATCGGTATGTATTAATTTTAGGAGGAATTTGCTATGACTATAAGTAAAATTATGGAAATCGGGCCACTTGTCCCCGCTTTTGAAGAAGAAAAAATCGTTATCTTATTTGGACCAACTGCTACCAATGAATTACGCGAAATATCTGTTATACACGAATTCCAAGATGTACCGAATAACGCCCTTACAAAAGGGAACACGTTACTCATTGGTGAACAAGCGTATACAATAGAAGAAGTCGGCTCAGACGCAAACAAAAATCTCGAAGAACTTGGCCATATTTCCGTCTATTTCCGCTCAGGACAAAATGAAGTTTTACCGGGAGCTATTGTTGTTTCTCCAGAAATTTTTCCAACAATTACGGTTGGCGATAGTATTCAATTTTAAACATAAAAATTTTTTGTGCTACATTTCACCTTGTCAATCCTCCCTGTTTTCGATATAATTACTTTTGTAACGATAATGAAAATCATTTTCAATTAGGGAGGAAATACACAATGTACCAAAAGCATAAATGGGCTGCTATTTTGATGACTGTGCTTTTAGCAGTAGTATTAACCGCTTGTGGCAGTTCTTCGGATAAAGACTCAAGCAAAGAAAAGGAATCCGCAACAAAAACGGTCACTGATACAATGGACCGTAAAGTAGAAGTTCCAACAACACCGAAAAGAATTGTCGCACTTCAAAATGTAAGTGAAATGGAAATTCTTGGCGTTAAACCTGTTGGTACAACTGATTATTACATCACTACATACCCTGAGGCAACAAAAGGGACCGAAAGTGTTGGTAATGACAAACCTAGTATTGAAAAAATCGCTAATTTAAAACCAGACTTAATTATTATTAGTGATTACCAAAAGGATCTTTTAGAGAACTTGGAAAAAGTGGCTCCTGTTTATATCACGCATTTTGGTGATACTCCGGACAAACAACTTTCGAACATTGCCAATCTCTTAAATAAAAAAGCAGAAAAAGAAAAATGGGACAAAGATTACGCGGCAAGCTCTAAAGAAGCAAAAGCAACACTCAAAGATGCTGGTGTTGCGAACGAAAAAGCGGCAGTAATTCAATTTTATGGCAAAGAAATCTATGTGCACGATGCAAAAGTCTTTGACGGCTTATACTCCGGCGCAGGTTTCACACCGACAGATGCTGCTAAAGCAAACAAAGAAACAAAAGCTATTTCTAGTGAAGCAATTCCTGAATATGCAGCAGGAGCAGATCGTCTCTTTATCTTAATGCCAGCTGATGGCAATACCGATTCTGTGGATGAAATGCTAAAAGGTGTTTGGAAAGATATTCCAGCTGTGAAGAAAAACCAAGTGTACAAAGTGGATAATACTAAATGGAGTGACTACAGTGCCTCTGCTCAACTTTATCAAATGGAAGATGCTGTAAAACAAATTACTGGTAAATAATAAAAAAACCCGATTCTACAAATAGAATCGGGTTTTTTTATTATTTATTTAAGAAACCATAAATATCATTATTCACTTTTCCGAATGAAGCAATGTGGTTTTGGACGTTGGAGAATAATATAACATAAGTTCTTCCTGTATGACTGACACTATTAGATACGTCCCAACCGGTCACAACTCCGTGACTATTATAACTACCTGAATCCACATAGAATCCCATTCCATAAGTTGATTTGCTTCCTGATGTGAACATTTTTTTCAAACTTGCTTCAGAAATCAATTTTTTATCCATCAATGCTTTGTCAAACAAATACATATCCGTTGTAGACATACTAATGTCCCCTGCACCATATAATTTCGTTAAGTCTGAAAGCTTTGGACTTTGAAAGACTCCATTTTCATCAATTTTATAGCCTGTTGATACGTTTTTTCCCCCATCAACATCTTTTTGATAGTATCCTGTATGCTTCATTCCTGCAGGGGTAAATATATTTTCTTGAAGATAGGTAGCTAAAGGTTGCCCACTAACTTTTTCTACAAGATAACCTACTACAGCATAATTAGCATCCAAATAATCCCATTTCCCAGGTTGTGATTTAATTCCTCGCTTTTCAATAGCTTTAATAATTTGATCCGGTGTCATATTACTCGTTAATTTTGGTCGTCCAACTATACCAGATGTATGATTCATAAAGTTCTTCACTAAAATCTTATTACCATTAGGAAAGTCAGGTATATACTTCGAAATTGGATCATTCGTATTTATTTTACCTTTTTCTTCTAATTGTAAAAGTGCCGTTGCTATGATTGCTTTTTGAGAAGAGCCAATATAAAACAAAGTATCTGGTGTATTCAATACTTTTTCATCACGATTTGCATACATATACCCTTTTTGTATGATAGTTTTTCCATCGCGAACAACCAGTGCCGAACCACTAAAACCAATTTTTTGTAAATAGTTATCAATTTCTTGATTTTTTACAATTGTTTCCTTTGGCTTTTCTTCTACTGGTTCAGGCTCTTTCGTTTCTTCAGGCTCATTAGTTGCTGCATTTTCCGGTGGGTTTGTTGCGGTTGCTGCTTTCTTCTTAGTAGGTGCGGATACTGTTTGCTCTTGTTTACTTTTGAATTCGTATATCATCCAACTTGTGGCAATAAACAGTAGAAATACAGTACTCAACACGATAATCATGTTCTTGCGTCTTTTGTGTTTACGTCTTTCGCGTCGATTCATTTCATCACTCCTGGTCTAGTCTAATCGTTAAATGACTTTCCCAAAAGAGAATGTATTAATAGAAAATATCCCAAATTTCTATCAATACCTAACACTCCACATATATCGTAATTTATTACTTCAGATAAATCAATACGGAAATATACCTATGTTTTAAAAAAACTTTTCAGTGGTATAATAAGGAAGGATAAATTGATTAAGCAACGACAAATTGCTATAAAGGAGACTAGATAAAAATGGTACAAATAACAAAAGGTAAATTTGATGGTTTACAAAGACTCTCCAACGAAAAAGGTGTCATTGCAGCGCTTGCCATTGACCAACGTGGCTCACTCAAAAAAATGATCCAACAAGCAAAAGGAACAGAAAACAAAAAAGATGTGGAAGACTTCAAACAACTTGTTTCTGAAGAACTTACACCTTATGCTTCTGCGATTTTGCTTGATTTAGAATATGGTACTCCAGCAATCAAAGCTCGCCACGAAGGTAGCGGACTTTTAACTTCTTATGAAAAAACAGGATATGACGCAACAACTCCCGGTAAACTTCCTGATTTAATTGAAGATTTATCGGCACTTCGTATTAAAGAAAATGGCGGAGATGCTGTTAAAATTCTCGTTTATTATGATCCAGATGAGCCAGCTGAAATTAATGAAATCAAATATGCCTTTTTAGAAAGAATCGGTGCTGAATGTCGCGCAGTTGATATTCCATTTTTCTTAGAGCCAATTACTTATGATGCAACAGTTACTGATTCTGGTTCTTTAGAATATGCTAAATTGAAACCAGCAAAAGTAAAAGCTTCAATTAAAGAATTCTCTAAACCTCGTTACGGTGTAGATGTACTTAAACTTGAAGTTCCAGTTAACTTTAAATATGTGGAAGGTTTTGCGGAAGGTGAAGTCGCTTATACGCAAGACGAAGCAGCTCGTCATTTTGAAGAATGCTCTGACTTAAGCCCACTTCCATTTATTTATCTTAGTGCTGGTGTAACTTCTGAAATGTTCCACAAAACAATCCAATTTGCGAACCAACATAACGTGCAGTATAGCGGCGTTCTTTGTGGTCGTGCAACTTGGGCTGATGGTATTGAAGTGTACGGCAAACAAGGCGATGACGCTTTACGCGAATGGCTTCGTACGCAAGGGAAAGAAAACATTACTTCTCTTGATAAATTGCTTGATGAAGGTGCCGTTCCTTGGTGGACAAAATACGGTTCTTTTGAAGACGTACATGTAGTAGAAAAACAATAGCATGCGAAAAGCCTCCAGTTAATTGAATTAGCTGGAGGCTTTTTTTATTAATTTTGATTTAAAAAATTATACGCAAACTGGGCATATAGCTCGGCGCCATTTTTCATGACACTTTCGTCAATATTAAATCGGCCATGGTGATGCGCCCATTCGGTGTCTTTTTCTGGATTGCCGCAGCCAACGAGTGCGAAACTTCCGGGAGCTTCATCTTGAAAATAGCTGAAGTCTTCGCCGCCCGTGGTTGGACGTTCAAAGTAAAGCATCTCTTCGCCGAATGATTCTGTGATTGTTTCTTGGACGAGTAGTGCGCTTTTTTCGTCGTTGATTACTGGTTGTGTGCCTTGTTTGTATATCATTTCTGCCTTGCCACCGTAGATAGCGGCGGTTTGTTTGGCGTAGTGTTCAATTGATTTTGCGACTTTGGCGCGTGTTATGTTGTTGAAGCAACGAAGCGTTCCTTCCAAACGGGCATTCTCTGCGATAACATTGTAGCGAGTGCCGACATCCATTTTGCCGATAGTTACTACGACTGGATCAAGTGGATCTGTTTCGCGTGATACGATGGATTGGAGGTTCATAACGAATGAGGAAGCAATTACAGCAGCGTCGATTGTGTCATGCGGCATTGCTCCGTGACCACCTTGTCCTTTGAAGTCGATTTGGATAATATCTGCGGAGGCGAATGTGGAGCCGACTACGCACGATATCTTTCCACTTGGAGTTTGGGACCAGATATGAATCCCAAACACGTGGTCCACGCCTTCCATCGCTCCTTGGGCTATCATAGCTTTCGCACCCTCTGCAATTTCTTCTGAAGGTTGAAAAATGAAGCGCACTGTTCCGGGTAGTTCGTCTTTTATTTCTACGAGTGCTTTTGCCGCGGTTATTAGCATCGCTGTATGAGCATCATGACCACAGGCATGCATTTTGCCGTCTTCTGTGGATTTATATGGGAGGTCTTGGTTTAGTTCTTGGACTGGGAGTGCGTCCATATCGGCACGCAAGGCAACTGTTTTCCCTGATTTCCCGCCTTTGAGTTCCGCGATTAATCCGGTTGGTTCCGTGCGGCGGTAAGGAATGCCCAGTTTGTCCAATTCTTTGGCAACTTTGTCGGTAGTTCTAAATTCCTGCCATTGGAGTTCGGGATGCATGTGCAAATCACGGCGGAAGGCAATCATTGCTTCTTCATTATTTAAAACTGCTTGTTTTATTTTCTGATTCATTCGCGCTTTCCTCCGTCCATTTTTTTACTGTTTCCAGTACGACTTCGATTCCTTTTTGTAGCTTGTCGTAATCGGTCCATTCTTCTGGGGCATGACTTATGCCGTTGTGGCTAGGGACAAAAATCAAGCCTACTTCGGTTAAACCTGCAAAAATCATTGCATCGTGTCCCGCCCCGCTAACCATTGTTCGGTATTTTAAGCCGAGTTGGTCGGCACTTTCAGTCAATGCTTGATGAATCTCTTTTGATAAATGGGTCGGCGGTTCGTATAGCATATCTTCTATTTCGCAAGTGATGCCGTTTTTCTCTGCGGATTGGATAATTTCTTTTGTTTTTGCTAATGTATTTTGGACGTGAATTTCGTCTTTTGCTCGGATATCTACGGTAAAAACGACTTTATCTGGAATAACGTTTGCGCCATTTGGATAGACGTTGAGTTTGCCCACTGTTAATACAGTTCCGCCGCCTTCTTGGATAGCTAGTTCTGGTAGTTGACCTAAAATTTCGACAGCTGTGATCAGCGCATCTTTTCGGTCAAGCATTGGGGTTGTGCCTGCATGGCCGGCTTGTCCTTTTACTGTTACTTTTATTTCTGTTAAACCGACTACTGTATCTACTAGCGCCACATCTTCATTGGCATTTTCTAGGACTGGTCCTTGCTCAATGTGTAGTTCGATAAATGCTTTAACGGATTCTTTCGTGCGGATAGCTGTAACTACTTGATTTGCATCAAATCCTACTTTTGCCATGGCTTCTGCGGCTGTAATTCCATCTATATCTTTCATTTCATGGAGCATTTCTTTGGTAACTTTGCCAGTAATTGTACGTGAAGCAAGGAGGCCAGCGCCAAAACGAGCGCCTTCTTCTTCCACCATCGCAATAATTTCAAGCGGAAAATGTGGTTTAATTTGTTGTTCATAGAAAACAGTGGCTACTTCAAGTCCGGTAATGACGCCAGCTGGTCCATCAAAAGCACCACCATTTGGTACAGAGTCAAAATGAGAGCCGACAATTACTGCTGGTAAATTTGGATTTTCGCCTTCTAGTCGTCCGTAGATATTTCCAATCGCATCTTCTGAAACAGCAAGGCCTACTTTAGCCATTTCTTGTTTTAAATAGTTGCGCGCGTCGAGGTCTTCTTTGCTATATGTAAACCGAGTTGTTCCCTGACCCGGAGTTGCTGTATAAGTATCTAATTTTTCTATGTGTTTTTTTATTCTTTCAAGATTTGTTTGCATCAAGCACACCTCCTTTTTTCTATTTTACAGGAAACTTGAAAAAATGCTCGCTAAAACAACTCACAAAAAAAGTGATCCCTATTTTCTAGGGATCACTTGCGAATTATTTAGCGAATTGTGGTAAAAACTCTTTGTGTGCTTCTAGCATTTCATCTAGAATTGTTTTTGCTAAGTCGCCGCTTGGAACGAGTGGGTTAGAAGTGAATGCTTGTAGTGCAGTTGCGTAATCGCCTGTTACTGCTGCTTCGATAGTCAATTCTTCCATGGATTTCATTACTTGTAGTAAGCCGCGTTGTGCTGGTGGGAATTTACCGAAGTTGATTGGTTCTGCGCCATGCGCACGGATAACACTTGTGATTTCTACAGCACTATCGTAAGGAACGTCATCAATTGCGCCGTTATTACGAGTAGATACTACCATTACGGTACCTTTGTTGTTGTAAATGGAATTGATGATTTCACATGCTGCATCACTGTAATGTGCGCCGCCTCGTTTGGATAATTCTTCTGGTTTGTAATCAAGATTTGGGTCTTTATATAATTCGAATAAGCTGTCTTCTAGTTTTTTCACGACTTCTCCGCGAGTACCTTCGTTTTTGAAAGATGCCAGTTCTTCTTCAAGCATTGCATCCGTCATGTAGTAGTAACGGTGATATGGACAAGGAAGCATTTTTAGATGTTTAACTTGCTCATATAAGAAGCGCATGTTTTTAATGTTTTCAACGACTTTTCCTGGGTTAGCATCTGGTGCATAAAGGCCGTCGATAACTTTTTCTGTTAATTCGGTACCATCTTTGTCGAATACGCGGTGCCAGTGCAAGTGGTTGATTCCAGCAAATTTGAAGAATAAGTCTTCTTCTGGTTTTTCTAAAACGTCGGATGCGCTTTTCACTGCTCCGATTGGCACGTTACAAAGACCGATAACTTTATCCCAGTTGCCGTAACGAAGAACGGCTTCTGTTACCATACCTGCTGGGTTTGTGAAGTTGATTAACCAAGCATCTGGGCAAAGTTCGCGCATATCTTCAACGATACCAAGAATGACAGGAATCGTACGGAAAGCTTTAAACATTCCGCCCGCTCCGTTTGTTTCTTGACCGATGATGCCGTGGCTAAGTGGAATTCTTTCATCTTTAATACGAGCGTCTAATAAACCAACACGAAATTGTGTTGTAACAAAATCTGCATCTTTTAGAGCTTCACGACGGTCAAGTGTTAAATGTACTTCGCAGTCAATGTTTGCTGCTTTGACCATACGTTTTGCCATATTACCAACGATTTCTAATTTTTCACGACCAGCTTCAATATCTACTAGCCAAAGTTCTCTGATTGGAAGTTCATGATAGCGTTTAATAAATCCTTCAACAAGTTCTGGTGTGTAACTGGAACCCCCACCAATTGTAACGATTTTTACACCTTTTTTCATAATATACTTACCTCCTAGAATTTTAAAGCGTTTTCTTTTCTTCTCATTCATCATAATTCATGTAATGCATTACAGGTCAAGCACTTATTTTAAATTTATCCAAACTGGCTATTTGGCGGGATTTTTTGGTATACTAATTAGAGAGCTACGAGAAATCGAGGTGTTTTTTAATTGGCAAATATACAAGAAATCGCGAAACTAGCGGGTGTTTCATCAGCAACGGTTTCCCGAGTGATTAATAAGCGCGACTATGTAAGCGATGAAACCAGAAAACGTGTTCAGACAATAATTGATCAGTTAGATTATGTTCCGAATATAAACGCCGTGTCTCTGAAAAAAGGGGCAACGAAGCTAATTGGCATGGTTATTCCTAGCTTTACAGATTCTCTGAATGTATTTTTGAAAAGTTTTACGATGATAGCGCAAGAGCATGGTTATAACGTCACATTGTTTATGACGCGGATTGATCCAGATAAAGAACTAGAGGCCTTAGAGATGCTGCGCCAAAAACAAATTGATGCGCTCGTCCTGGTCATTCGGTCAAATGATTGGAAAACGATTGAACATTACACCAAATATGGCCCGATTGTCACTTGGCAACGTGTCGAAAGTGAAAAAATCCCTTCTGTATTTATGAACCAATATGATGGATATACGCTTGCACTAGAACATTTATATGCAAAAGGATATCGAAAATTCGTGAATGTTTACGGGAATACGACCGGGCTCAATACGCAAAGTCGCATGCTTGCTTTTAAAGACTTTTGTGCGCGTTATGAGCTTGATCCGCATGAGTTTAGACAGTTTTACGGGCAAGGTTCTCGGCAAGACGGGGAAAAGATTGCGCATTGGTTTGCGGAAACAGAGCATAAACCTGACGCCTTTTTGACACCGAATGATTATTTTGCGGCTGGGCTTTTGACGGAAGCAAGACGGCTTGGTTACAGTGTCCCGGAAGATTTTGCGATTTGTGGGTTCGATAATATGGAAATCGCGCATTTGCTTGATATCACAACGATTCACTACCCGGTAAATTTGCAAGCTGAAAATGCTTTTACGCTCATTATGAATCAATTATTTGGTAGCAATTTGCCACTGCTTGATTTAGATTTTCATTTAGTTGAACGAAAAACGACATAATAAAAGGTTTCCTCGCAAATTTGGAGGAAACCTTTTTCGTTAGTTTTTAAAAGAATGAATTGGTGCTGGGATTCGACCGCCGCGAGCAATGAAGTCCACAGACGATTTTCCGTTTACTGGCATTACTGGTGCCGTGCCAAGTAAGCCGCCGAATTCGACCATGTCGCCAACTTTGGTGCCACTTGCTGGAATCACTCGGACAGCAGTTGTTTTATTGTTAATGACGCCAATAGCCGCTTCATCCGCAATCATTGCTGCTAATGTTTCGGCAGTTGTGTCACCTGGTACGGCAATCATATCCAGACCAACCGAACAAATTGCTGTCATTGCTTCTAATTTTTCGAGGTTGAGCGCCCCTTGCTGCACAGCTTCAATCATACCCGCATCCTCAGAAACAGGAATGAATGCGCCTGATAAACCACCGACATGTCCACAAGCCATTACGCCGCCTTTTTTCACTGCGTCATTTAAAAGTGCGAGTGCGGCTGTCGTGCCATGTGTTCCAACCATTTCTAGTCCCATCTCTTCCAAAATGTGTGCGACCGAATCACCAATCGCTGGAGTTGGTGCAAGTGATAAATCGACAATCCCAAAAGGAACGCCGAGTTTTTCGGAAGCGACTTGGCCAACGAGTTGACCCATCCTAGTGATTTTAAACGCTGTTTGTTTGACTGTTTCAGCAACGATATCAAACGGTTCGCCTTTTACTTTTTCAATAGCACGTTTCACCACACCTGGGCCGCTGACACCAACATTGATAACGCAGTCCGCTTCACCAACACCATGGAATGCTCCGGCCATAAAAGGATTATCCTCGACAGCATTGGCAAATACAACAAGTTTCGCGCAACCTAGGCCTTGCGTATCGGCTGTTAAGTCAGCCGTTTCTTTGATTACCTCGCCCATTTGGCGGACAGCATCCATATTGATTCCCGTTCGCGTCGAGCCAACATTGACCGATGAGCATACGCGTTCCGTTTGTGCGAGTGCTTGCGGAATCGAGCGAATCAGGATTTCGTCACCTTTCGTGTAGCCTTTTTGAACGAGTGCGGAATAGCCCCCAATAAAATTCACGCCAACTTCTTTTGCAGCAGCATCAAGTGTTTTCGCAAATTCTACGTAGTCAGTATCTGCGCTTGATCCAGCGATAATCGCAATCGGAGTGACAGAAATTCGTTTATTAATAATTGGAATGCCAAACTCAGATTCAATCGCTTCACCAACTGCAACTAAATTACGCGCTTTGGTAACGATTTTTTGATAGATTTTCTTTCGAGCCACTTCGCCGTCGCCGTCCATACAATCTAGCAAAGAAATTCCCATTGTAATCGTCCGGATGTCCAATTTTTCTTCTTCAATCATTCGTATCGTTTCTAAAATTTGATTTGTTTCCATACTAGCATCGCCCCCATCCTAAAGTTTGTGCATTGCGTTGAAAATTTCTTCCCGCTGAATATGTATTTTTACTTGGAGGTCCTCGCCTTTACCGGCTAATTCTGCCTTTACTTCATCAAATTCTTTCGTGATCTGGCTAATATCGCACATCATCATCATCGTAAAATAACCATCCATAATCGTTTGGGATACATCCACAATATTGATATTCAGTTCAGCTAATTTATTACTAACACCTGCGACAATACCCACATTATCTTTTCCAATTACAGTAAGTACAGCTCTCACATTCAACACTCCTTTAGTTCGTTAATACGTTCCATTATAGCATAAAAAATCTAAATCTTGTGAAAAAGAAAGCAAAATTACTTCACCTGCCAAGAAGTGCAGTATGACGCCATTGGCAAACTATTTTCAAGCGTAATTAATTTACTTTGACTGAGTAAAAATGCTTTAAATTTTTCTGGCAAACCTAAATCTGCTTCTAATTCTTTTGTGATAAAATCTTTTACATAACCAATTTCCCATCGGCTATCTTGCATTTTTTCTGAGAAGATACTT
The DNA here is from genome assembly GCF_000307025.1 of Listeria monocytogenes ATCC 19117. Taxonomy (GTDB): domain Bacteria; phylum Bacillota; class Bacilli; order Lactobacillales; family Listeriaceae; genus Listeria; species Listeria monocytogenes_B. The sequence continues at coordinate 592,152 of NC_018584.1, read as the reverse complement.
GTTTCCGCGCCCATTTTCCAGTTATGCTCTTGGATGATTTCTTGCATATCTATTGGTGTAATGAATGTTCGGATATTGGACTGCGTGTCTTGTTTGAAAGCTTCATAAGATGATTGGGTGAGCACAGCTAACATATGCGACGTTTGTTTTACATCCGTAATTCTCGTATCCCATTCCGCATAACAAACGCGTTTCGCCCACTTGCTTAGTAATTCGAGCATCATCGTGAGCTCACTTTTGGAACTAAAATACCACGAAGCATGCGATAAAACGGCTACATCAAAAGCATCTTCTGGAAAAGTGATATCACCGTTTAAAATATCTGTCCCCAGCTTAAAATCAATTTGCGCACCAAGCTTTGATTTCTGCAAATGGTCTGTCGCATCGCCAATGGTAAACGGAGCACCATAAGTCCGCGGTGCAATATCAATACCTTGCACAAAGCCACTAGCACCAACTGCATTCGCAAGTACGGCTGTCGTATCGCCTTGCCCACAACCAACCTCCAGCACTCGGTCCCCATTTTTCACTTGCCAAAAATCAACTAGTTTGATGCGGTGCTCTGTTTGGGTCCGCTGAATTTCTTTGTCATTTTCGTTTAATAGCATACAATCGACTATTTCTTCTAAGTTCATGGTATTCCTCCAATCAAAAATGAGAGTTACCTCCTAATTATAGAAGGTAACTCTCTATTTTACACGTCATATTCTAATTCTTTTGTTGCTAAATCGATAAAATCAAGTGGTGTCTTGACTTTTTCGCTATCAAATTGGCTTGTTCCAATTCGAAGTTCTAGCTTCACACGGTACTTCGCGGCAAATTCTTCGGTGTTGGCTTCAGCTATACGGCTTTTAATTCGATCCGCAACTAATTTCCCACCCGGTTCGTCAGTTAGTAACAAGAGTCCCCAAGTCGCATCATCTTTATCTAATAAGTAAAGGACATCACTCGTGCGAATACAAGTCTCTAAAATCGCTGAAATATCTTGTAACGCTAGGCGCATCTCTTCTTCGCTTTGGAATCGTTTCAACTCGCGCCAGTGACGTACTTTGATAACCATCAGTGATAAAGGTAAATCATAACGGCGCGAAATACTGGAAAAAATTCGCTCGTCATTTTGGAATGAAACGATATTTTTAAGCAAAGTTTCTTGGTCAATCGTTCCTAAATATAGATTTTGCTGTTTGATTTTCGTGTTCTCTTCTTGAAGCCTTGACGTATTTCTTGTAAACATCGCACTAGCTACTGTGAAAAGGGGCGTGATTATAAGCCAGAAGTAGCTACCAAAACCATAGGCGATTTGATTTGCGACAATTTCATAAATAATATAAGTTGCATAAATAAAAATGTAGAGGACATTTAAAATCAAACCAAGCGTTAAGTTCGTAAAATAGGTGATAATCACAAGTAAAAAGGTGATATTTAATAAAATAATGTTTCGCAAATATTCATCCGGCGTATTGATCATAAAGCCAATTGTGATGAAACAAAGCAAGATGAAAAATAAAAAGCCGATATCTGCAAATAAGTTATTCGTTATTTTTTTCATTTTTTATTTCTCCCTCACTTCCGGCTCCGGCGATATTTACGCAAGATTAGTAGGACAGCGACAACTAAGATAACGACGGTTAGAAGCGCGAATGCTCCGAACACAGTGACTTCTTTGTTATTACTGATTTTTGACCCAAAGCTTTCTTCCTGTGTATCTGCTGCTTTTTTGAATCGGTAGGAATGTATCGTGTTATCAGTATCAACAATGGCGCCATCTCCGTAAATTTTAGCTAGGTTGGCTTTTGTTGCGATTAAATCCGATCCGAGTTCTGTTTGTTTGGCACCTGGACCAGTAACTGCCAGAATTGGGACGCCATCTGATGTAATTAACTGCACACTACCAAGTTGTTTGCCGTAATTTTTTTCAATCGAGATTTTTTCATTGGAAAGGAAGTAATCGCCTGTTTTGTTGTACTGGAAATATAGGTCGTCATTGGCGTTTTTAATTACTGGATTATTATTCATTGTACCAACTGCAATAATATTCGATCCTTCTTTTGGTTTTTTCCAGTTGGCGGCATGTACGGCAGTCAAGTCTCCCCTATTTCCATCATGGAAGCGGCCTAACAGATTGAAAATATTTGCTAATGAATCTGTATCTTCTGTCGTTAATTTATCAGGAACAACGACAACTGCATTGTTAAAGTCACCATTTGCAATAAATGGGTACGGATATTGTTCAAAAAGCAAGTCTGTTTCTTCGCTTGTGTTTAAATTGATTTTTGATTCTGGGGTGATATACGCCCACGGGATTTCAGAATCTGCAATAAAGCCACAATAGTTATTTGTTAAAACTAAATCAAAGGCAACGGTAACTGAAAAATCCCCTTTTACGTTTAAATCGCTCGGAATTTGGAACGTTAATTTGTCGCCATTGGCTTTTTTAGCGGTAAGTTTTTGGCTGCCGATTGGTTTGCCGTTCACTAAAATCGTTACTAATGAATGCTCGAAATCCAAGTTTTGCGCATATCTAAAATCAAGTGATACTTCTGTTCCTGTTGATGCGCTACGGTTGGCTGGCATGCTGATGAAGTAATCTTGTGTGATATGACCAATGCCTTTTAGTTTATCGCCAGTTGTTGTTAGTTTCGTATTTTTGTCAACATTAGTCGCTGGTGTGTCGATTTTTTCGTCTGTTGTTAGCCATTTAGTATTTGTTCCAAGCTGACTTAAGTAATTTTGGTTGGCGATTAGTTTGCCAGCTTTTTTTAGTGCGTCGTTGGATTTAGAAGTAACCACGAGTGTATTCGTATTTCCGACTGTCACTACTTGGAAAAGTGCTTGTTTTTCTAATTTATTATCATCTTTTATTTGTGATTTAAGATCATTTGGTAAATTGTCATAGCTTGAAAAAAGTACGAGATAGTTTTTACCGTCACGCGTTTTTGCTTCCTCGTATTGACCAAAAGCGATATTTTTATCTTCTAACGTATTCGCTGCAGAAAATCCGGAAAGCCCTTCAAGTGCTGCGCCAAGTTCGGCATCGCCGGCTTTGTTTGAGACAGCTACTGCGCCTTGTTCACTTTTCACAGTATCAATTCCAGTGAAGCGCTCGCCAAACTCGGCAATCGTTTTTTGGAAAGCCTTATCGGAATAAGATACGTTTACTGCGCTTGTTTTATCGAATTGCAGCCAGTTGGCAGGTGTATCGTCAATCGTACAACGACCATCAGGCAAATCAGTGTAGACAAAGCTTTCGATGGATAGAACATTGACTCCTTTTTTTAACTTATCTTTCGGAATTTGGATTTCAATCTGTTTTGTTCCTTTGTCTGCTTTATCTGGTTTAAAAGAGTAGAACGCAACATCGTTTATTTTCAGTGTCATCGTGGAAACTTCTTTTTCGCTCAGTTGGGTAATTGTATACACAAGCTTTACGTTAGCGTTTGATACATCCCAGTAGTTTTCCACCGTGAAGTTTTGTTTGGTGGTTGTGAATTTTCCTTGGGCGGTTTTATCTGTTCCAAAAACCGTTTGATAGTTTTTATCTGCTGCGAGAACGTCTGGCCTATACAGAAATAGTACGGCGAACATAAGCAGCCCGATTACAGTTAATTTTTTCATTAGGCACTCTCCTTTTTAGAAACGCTCGGTTTTATACCATTTGGTTTCCCTTTTTAGTACGGTATCTTTTAAGAAAATAAAGAATCCATATGCGGCGACCACCATCCAAAGCTGGCAATACGTCACATACATCAACATAATAAATAACAAATTTGAAAAACTGATTTCGCCTTTTTCCGTGGTGAGTGTAATAAAAGTACCTGCGACAAAAAGTAAAATGGCTAGCAACCAAAGCGCCCCGCTAAGGCCAGCAAGCGTTGTATGTACAAGTCCCAGCGCATATAATACGAGTAAAACATCACTAACAATCAAGGAAGTTAATAATAAAAAGTAAATCGATAAAAAGTATAAAATATCAAAGCGAACGCGCCTACCTTCTCGTTTGAAAAGGAGTGGAACGTTTTTTAAAATTACATAAATATTGCCTTTCGCCCATCTTGAGCGCTGTTTGAACCAAACTGGTAATGTTTGCGGCTCTTGTTCCCACGTAACAGCCTTCGCTTGGAATTTGATTCGGTAACCCATCATGTAAATCCGAAAGCTAATCTCGGTATCTTCCGCGACAGCTTTCACATCCCAGCCACCGATTTCTTCTAGGAGCGACCTTCTTACAATAAAATTAGTACCAGGAATGGTGCATAGTTTGAAAAGGGCCCATCTGCCGGCCTGAGCCATCCACTGAAAACTAAGCGTTTCAATATTGATAAATCGCGTTAACCAGCTTGCATTTCGATTTCGGGTTCTGAATTTACCGATGACTGCACCAAGTTTCGCATCATTTGTAATCTCACCAACAAGGATTCTTAGCGCTTGCCGTTCCGGTGTATTATCAGCATCATAAATCGCCACCAGTTCCCCACGACTTTCCGCAAACCCAATATTGAGCGCATTCGATTTTCCTTTTCCGCCTGTAATATTATCGGTATTAATAATTTTTAAAAAGCGTGTTGGATTTTTTGCTTGAATGGCGGCTAAGAGTTCCGAGCTATTATCCGAAGAATTATCGTTAATGACAATAATTTCGTAACGATCGACCGGATAATCAAAAGCAAGCAGTGATTCAACTGTTTTCACGATTACTTTTCCTTCATTATGGGCCGGCACCATGACAGAAACAAATGGTACTTCCGCTGGTATTTCGGGCACTTTTCGCGCTTCATTTTTCAAATAATAAACATATCCTGCAACAATTAACACAATATTAATTAGCAAAAGTCCCCAAATACACACCACCGCGAATAATGCTAAATAATCTGCAATAACCATTTATTTCACCTCATTTCATATATTTTTTCATGTAAAGCCGGTATCCAAAGACAAATAAAACCCCAATAATGCCAAGTGAAAGTACAATTACTATCGTGAAAAAGGTATTTTGATAGCCGAAGAACCCTTCTAAACTGCCCGCTTGCTTGACTGTTTTATTTTTCGTTTTAATATAGTTTAAATCGCCATCGAGTGTTACTGATTGATTATTGATGTAAAGCGAACCAGCACTTGATTCAATCGTATCTTTATTTGTTTTTACCCCATGATCTTGAAATCTAAAATCGCTAATATTGTCAGTTGCTAGTTCCTCGGCTGCTGCTTTTAATTCTTTCTCGTTATCAAAGAAGGAATAGGTTATTGCGATATCAATCGGAAAGTTTCTCCCTTCAGTCGTAGTCGCATAAAAATCGTTCGCCACGCTATACGGAGACTTTTCAAAGGCACTGCCATTATTTACTTTCGTCGTATGGATGATTTTTTGATTTGGTAGCAAAATCCCGGTATTAAACGGTGCGAAACCTTCTACGCCATATACTTTATCAAAGTTCCAGTACAGTTCTGCTGTAACTCCAAGCGGTGCGACGTCATTTTCCGCGAAGAAATGTACCGATTTTTGCATAATCTTTTCAAGTTCTCCCGCTGGACTATCTCCGTACGTCACTGCTGGAACGTTCATCATAATCGTGCCGTTTTTTGCTTGAACGTAGCGCAAAATCTCCGCATAATTTTTCGCCGCTTGGAAATCTTGATTGTAAAAAACAGGCCCCGCACTCACGATAAACGGAATTCCTTTTTCATAAAAAGTATCTGCCGTTTTTTTGAGCAAATCGAAATCAATAAAAGGATTTACGCCCGTAATAAACGCATATTGGTTGGTGGTCGTTTTAATATCGAATAATGCTTTGAGTACGTCCATTAGAGCAAATTCACTCGTATTATCTGCTTGAAAAAGAGGTGCGTACGCGTAATTCCCTGCTTGAACGCCGTATGCAGCTTGTCCATTTTCAGCAGCATCCATTTCTCCAAAGCTTGTTCCTTTATAGGAAGTTATTAGATTGGTTTCGTTCACTAGCTGTGGTTTTCCAGATAATCCAGCTTGCGTTTGAATTGTGATAGAAGCCTCTGTAATTGCTTTAGTTTTCAGTTGCAATTTATCCGTTAAAAATGTTGGGGGATTTCCGCCTATGTATGCTATTTTCGCTTTGCTTTTGGCTAATTTTTCCGTCCAATCACTTGCTAAGCCATCTTTTTTATTTTGAAGTACAATAATTTCGCTTGTTTGACTTAAATCAGGATTTTCCTCCCAAGAATAAATCGTCACTCGTTTGCCCAAGCTATTTAACATTCGAAGTAGCGCATCCATATTGCCTTCATTCTCTGTACCTGTCGCCAAACTATCATAAAAAACAACGACACCATCATCCGTTTTTGCAATTGCGGAATGCCCACCAACAACGAAAATCATGAATGCTAGCAGAATACTTACAATCAGTTTTTTACGCATTCCGCTCACCTCTCTTCTTCATGTAAACTTCCAGCAGAGAAGCCGCTCCAATTAACATCGTCAAATCAAAGCACACATTAAATAAGAAATTATGTTTCGTTAAATCCGCTTCCCCGTCGCCAACTATCGTCACTAAAATCACCGCAAACCCAGAACCAATCAGCAAAACAACTAAATCAAATAAAAGCATTCCACGAATATTTTTCTCCCGGAAATGTTTAAAAGCACTCACCCCATAACAAATTAGAAAAACAAGCGCCCATAAAATTAAAAACGTAAATTTCGCTGGAGCCAATTTTTCTTTTACATCACTATAGATGGAGAAAAAATGCGTTTTCTCTTTAAATTTATACCCTGTCGCCTTTTCAAAATTCCCCATCTCAAATGGACGAATCGAAAAACTATTTTGCGCAGATAAATCTAGCATTTTCCCAAATTGTTTCGGATTTTCCAAGTAATAACTCAAAACCGTAACAAAATTATAATTAGGATAAAATTCTTTTTCCATCAGTTTTGAGTCTAAATCAATCATTTTATATTTTTGATAAAAATTCGTTCCTTTGAGTAAAGCAAATTCGGAATTCATTCCCATTTCTTCGAGCGATTTCTCCGGATTTTCTGAATCAAGTAGCACACCGCGCGTCATTGTTTGGTACTGATTTATCGTTACAAACTCCCCAGGAATAAAGGCGTACATCACAACCCCACTCAAGAAAATAACAAAAAAAGTAGCCGCTGCTGAAATCCGAAATGCACGATTTTTCCGGATGAAAAACACGAGTATTCCACAAACCGCAATAACAACCGCAATCGGGGCATTTTGCTGTTTTGCCGTAATTAAAATAAGGGATGCCACAAAAATCAAACCTAGCATCGCATAATCATTATATTTATGCTGATATAAAAGCAAAAATCCCGCCGAAATATACAGCATCATAATCAAAATAAGCCCTTCACTGAAAAAGGAATTAAAGTAAGCAGTATAAGCCGTATCTGCGAAAATAAATACCGTCAGCGCCGCAACCACATAACCCGGCCAGCCTTTCATTTTTGCCGTTAATCCCGCCACTAACAAATAAATCGCCGGCAAAAGAAGCGCTAATTGCAAGCCACCTAAAAAACGCACATCAAAAACCGTTGTTGACCAAAAAAGCTTATTTAAAAGAAGCGCCATTTGAATAAAAATACTTTGCGAAGAGTAGATAGCTACTTGGTTTTCATTAAAGTACTGATAAATCCCAAACTCCTTCACAAAATGCCCAAATTGCAGCGCGTCATAATTCGTATTATTGACAAATAAACCATTACTCGAGAAGATTCGGAAAAAGTCTCCATTATCAGCCATACCAATATACGGTGGCACAAAAAGCGCTATGAGCGTAATAATAAAAACACAAATAACCGCAAATATTTGCGGTGTTAAATGGTGCCATAGCCACATACTAATGGATTTAACTTTCCCTATCATGATGCTATCCCCTTCTTATTTACGATAGACCAATGTCACAAAATAGACACATTTACATTTCATTATACGAGAATGCCCACTTTTTTTCCATGCTTTTATTCATTTTTTTTAAAGAAGTTGACTACAACTAATTTTCTTTTCCACTAAAAAGGTTATAATAAACACAAATTCAAGCTTGACTATCACGCGACGTCATACTTTATAGTAAAAGCAGAAGGAGGAATCACTCATGCAAATAAAAGAATTAGCTGAACTCACTGGTGTAAGTGTGCGCACACTCCACCACTACGATAAAATAGGCCTACTTGTCCCGCAAAAAGATGACTGGAATGGCTATCGTATTTATTCAGAAAACGATGTCGACAAATTACAACAAATTCTTTTCTTTAAAGAACTCGATTTCCCTTTGAAAAAAATAAAACAAATTCTTGATGATCCTTTTTTCGATAAAAATGTTGCTTTAGATTTGCAGCGTCACTTACTAATAGAAAAAAAGCAGCGCATTGAAACCATGCTAGCAACCCTCGACCAGACCATCAGGAATGAAAAAGGAGAAATAACAATGACAAACAAAGAAAAATTCACTGGTTTTGATTTTTCCACCAATCCATACGAAGAAGAAGCAAAAAAACGTTGGGGCGATAAAGTAGTAGAAAAAGCCAATGAAAAAGTAAATAATATGAACGAAAAAGAAAAATTAACTTTAAAAGAAAGTTTCGACGCAGAATTTCGTCATTTAGCATCTGTTCGAGAACTCTCTCCCGAGTCAGAAGAAGCCCAACTCGCAATTGACCATTTTTTCCATTACTTGAATGACACCCACGGCAATATTTATTCCCTAGAAGCCTTTGCTGATCTTGGGGAAATGTACGTTGCTGATGAGCGCTTCACTAAAAATATCGATCAGTTCGGTGATGGCCTTTCTCACTTCCTCAAAGAAGCCATGAACATTTATGCCAAAAACAAATAAAAAAAGCCACGATTTCTTAAAAAGAGATCGTGGTTTTATGATTGGTATAACAAAGAACGGGGTAAATAGTATAAGATTTCATTAATATGTATTTATGATGTAAAATAAAGAATAAAAATACATTTCAAGGGAGGAACTTATGTTTAAACACATCTTGCTTTCACTAAATGGGTACAAAATATCCTATTTACGAAATGATGTCATTTCAGGCGTTGGTGTTGCTGCACTGACGATTCCAGTTGCAATGGGATATGCACAAGTAGCAGGACTTCCACCCATTTATGGATTATATGCATCATTTTTACCGGTTATTGCGTATGTTATTTTTGCCAGTTCACCACAACTTGTTTTCGGAATTGATGCAACGGCAAGTGCCATCACAGGATCCATCATTTTAGGAACAGCTGGACTTGCTGCCGGATCTAAAGAAGCTATCGCGCTCGCCCCAATTCTCGCATTCTTTTGTGCAATATTTTTAGTTCTTTTCTCCGTATTAAAATTAGGACGTTTCGCAAAATACATATCAGCCCCGGTTCTTAGTGGATTCATTTCCGGACTTAGTGTCTCCATCATTATGGGGCAAATTCCTAAGATAATGGGCCTAAAAGAAAGCGGAGATAGTTTCTTCTCTAGTCTAGGCATTATTTTCGGACAGTTTTTCCAGTCCAATTGGATTTCATTTGCCATGGGCGTGGTTACAGTCATTATTGTTATCACTTGTAAAAAAGTTATACCAAAAATCCCTATGTCTCTTGTAGTTTTAGTACTTGGGACAATGGCTGCTTATTTCTTTAAATTAGATCAATATAATGTTGATATTGTAGGTAAAATTCCAGTTGGTTTCCCTTCGCTAGCACTTCCAGATTTTGGTGCAAGTTCGTGGGCACTCGCGGTTGGCGGCGGTTTAGTATGTGCCATCGCAACTTTTGCCGGTTCGCTTTTACCAAGTGAAAGTTTTGCTATGAGGAACAAATATACGATTGATGATAATCGTGAGTTATTTGCTTATGGGATTTCTAATTTCGTCGCTGCGTTTTCTGGTTGTTCCCCAGCAAGTGCCAGCGTATCCAGAACTGCTGCTAACGAACAATTTCGTGGTAAAACGCAAATGGTTTCTATCGTTGCTGCGACCATTATTGCGCTAATCGTTGCCTTCTTAAGTGGCTTACTTTACTATATGCCGCAACCAGTTCTTTCAGGTATCGTATTTGCTGCCCTTGTAGGTATTATTGATGTAGATGTGTTAAAAGGTTTATTCAAAGTTTCTCGTCGTGAAGCAACTGTTTGGATTGTTGCAGCACTTGGTACCCTTTTAGTTGGCGTTATTTTCGGGGTACTACTTGGGATTTTCCTATCATTCATTAACGTAGTAAGTCGTTCGATGAAATCACCAATTGCCATTCTTGGAGTGATCGAAGGACGCCACGGTTATTTCGATTTAAAACGTAAACCAGAAGCAAAACCAATTCCAAATGTTGTCATTTATCGTTATAGCGCTTCTCTTTTCTTCGGGAATTTCAACAAATTCGCAGACGGATTAAAAGAAGCAGTTCAAGATGATACAAAACTAGTCATTTTTGAAGCGAGTGCGATTATTAACATTGATACAACCGCAACCGAATCTATGAAAGACTTGCTCAAATGGCTTGATGACAAAGGCATTGAATATTACTTCGCTGACCTAATTGATCATTTGAAAACCAGCTTTAGAAAACATGATCTTGGCTATATTATCGATAACGGCTACACGAAGAAAACCGTGGAAGACGCGCTCGAGGCTTATTATGCCGAACATAAATAACAAAACGCTTAGCCGGGCCTAAACTCGACTAAGCGTTTTTCATTTTTACAAAAGCGCAAAAATCCGCGGACTAATTAACCGCACAAACGGTGACACGATAAAAATTTGCAAAAATAAAGCCACAAAATAATTGCGCAAAATAAGAATACCTAGATGACTCCATTCGCCTTGGTTCACAATCAGGCTAAGCGTCGACATAAGCACACACATAAATGTAACCATCAACAATTGCATCATAATGATCTTTTTAAATTTCGAAGCATCTTCACTAACCAAATGGGCGTGTAGACGATACACAATTTTTCCGACAACAAAAAAGTCTAATAAAAATCCAATAAAAAGAAACGGGACAAATGCTTTTAAAATAATCATAAAGGAATTCGCGCCAATACCATTTTCAAGAAAGATATTATAAGAGCTCATGCATAAAATCATCAAAGAACACATAATAAGTGTAAAAACGACCTTCTCTTTCCTATTACTGTACATAATTTCACCTCCAAAGAACTATCGTAGCAAATTAAAAAATTCTTCGTAAGTGACAATTTTGTTACAAAAAAAGTTTTGCTCGGAAATCCAAGCAAAACTTAGCTTTTTACATTTTCTCTTTATCAATTTGCGTTCTTATTTCCCGGGCAATATTTTCAATTGTATATAGCGCCGGTAGTTGGGACGTGATATTCGCTTCCTGGTACATTTCCTTATTAATATAATAAGCGATGTTCGCGTCAGATAGCCTTGCAATTGTTGATTTCGCGCTATTCGTAATCGAAATTACTTTACAATTTTGCGCCTTCAGTTGGTGAATGTAGCGAATGATGTCTTCATTTTCCCCTTCCACCGAAATCGCAATCATGCAGATTTTATCGGATAATTTGCTCGATAAATGGTAAAACGGGTGGTTAAGCGGATCTTCAATATGTAGCGCCAGCGTAAATAATGACGAAAAATAAATCGCGCCATATTCAGCAATTACACCCGACGAACCCACCCCAGCAAATAAAACCAGTTCGCGGTCACGGAGAATTTCCACTGCGTTTTGAATTTGCGCTTTAAACTCCGGTTGCGCCGTCCGTTTTAGAAAATCAATATAAGTCGTTTCATCCGCCATATCAATTTGCGCCAACTTCTGCTCTTCCAAATAAAGCTGTAATTTCACCCGAAACTCCGAAAAACCATTACAACCAAATTTTCGGCAAAAACGTAGAATTGTCGTCGTACTCACATGCGCTTCCGTCGCCAAATCGCGAATCCGCATATAAACAACTTTATCTAAATTCGCCACAATATAATTATAAATATCTAATTCCGTATCATTTAATTCCAAATTTTTATCCAAAAAAAGCATTTTCGCACCTCTTTTCGCTTTATTTTACCATGTAACACCTCGTTACTCAAATGTGACAAGTTCCTACTTAGAAAATCCTTACCTAAACCTCGTCAAATACTAGCTATTTTTTCATAAAATTCCTATACTATAACTGTGAGAAGAAAAGGTGATACCAAATAAGTAAGCCTTTTCAAAAAAATATCCTTGGAGGTATAAATAATGACTAAAGGTATTAAAATCGCAACTATTGGTGGCGGATCAAGTTATACACCTGAACTAATCGAAGGATTTATTAAACGTCAAGACGAATTACCAGTTCGTGAACTATGGTTAGTCGACGTAGAAGCTGGCCGTGAAAAATTAGAAATCGTTGGTAATTTAGCAAAACGTATGGTAGAAAAAGCTGGCGTTGACATGGAAGTACATTTAACACTAGACCGTGAAGAAGCTTTAAAAGATGCTGATTTCGTAACAACACAATTACGTGTAGGTTTACTAGATGCACGTGTGAAAGATGAGCGCATCCCGAATTCATATGGCGTTGTTGGTCAAGAAACAAACGGACCAGGCGGCATGTTCAAAGGACTTCGCACAATCCCAGTTATTTTAGATATTTGTAAAGACATGGAACGCCTTTGCCCAGATGCTTGGTTAATCAACTTTGCTAACCCTGCAGGAATGGTAACAGAAGCAGTTCTTCGTTACAGTAACCAAAAGAAAGTTGTCGGCTTATGTAACGGCCCTATCGGCATCGAACGCAATATCGCTGAAACTCTTGGCGTAGACGTTTCTGAAATTTACGTAGAATTCGTTGGTCTAAACCACATGGTATTCGCGAAAACTGTTTATCATAATGGCAAAGACGTAACAAAAGATGTTGTTTTCAAAATGACAGAAGATGAAGCTGGCTCAAGCCTTAAAAACATCAACGCAACTGGTTGGGACAAAACGTTCTTGCGTACACTAAACATGATTCCAATCGACTACTTGCGCTACTACTGGCAAACAAAACAACAACTGGAAGACCAAGCTCGCGCATACGCAGAACATGGTACTCGTGCAGAAGTTGTTAAAAAAGTAGAAGCTGAACTATTCGAGCTTTACAAACAAGAAGAACTTGCTGAAAAACCAAAACAATTAGAACAACGCGGCGGCGCTTACTACAGTGAAGCAGCATGTAACCTAATTAACTCTATCTACAACGACAAACGCGACATTCAAATCGTTAATACTCGTAACAATGGTGCCATCCTTGATATCGACCCTGATTCCGCAGTAGAAACAAACTGTGTCATCACTCGCCAAGGCCCAATTCCACTAGCAAGCGGACGCCTTCCAATCGCTATCAACGGCATCATCCAAGAAATCAAAACTTTCGAGCGCCTAACAGCCGAAGCAGCAGTTACTGGAGATTACGACAAAGCACTCCTTGCAATGACAATCAACCCACTAACTCCAAGCGAATCTGTAGCCCGCGAAATGCTGGACGAACTTTTAGAAGCGCATAAAGAGTATTTACCGAATTTCTTTAAATAAGTAAAAAAGAGCCTGTCAAAGGGCTCTTTTTTTATATCCGCCAATCCGTCATATTATTCTCCAAATAATCAATCCCAAACGCCAAAAGCCCAATCCGATAATCCGTCGTAAACTTACGCGACAACACAATCTCCGGCAAAACCGCATATGGATAAACTTGCTTTAACTCTTCCGTCAGTTCCTCGGTGAAATCCTTCTGCCCAAAATAAAAATTTGTATAGAGCACAATCGTTTCCGGATCATAAAAACTCATCGTGAGCAGCACCATTTTACGAATGTGCGCTTTAATTTCATCCACCGAAAAATCAAAGTTATCCCAGTCCACTTGAAGCGGCATATGCTTAATCTCCCCAGCCAGCCCATTCTGACCTTTCAAAATCTCTCCGTTCATCAAAAGCCCCGCACCCGGTGGAAAACGCTCCGGATAATAAAGTCCAACGATATTCTCCTCTTTCACCGGCCGATTTTTATACCCTAAAATTGCCGCATTCGTATCCGTCTCAACCAACACCGGCAAATTCACTTCCGCCTCCAAAGTCTCCCGCAATTGCACATTTAAAAGTAGCGGAAAGTCCATCGCACGTAGCTTACCGCCTATTTCAATTCCCGGCACCCCGATTACAACACAAGAAATCTTCGGAAAAGCGCAAACAAGATCTTTCGTATTCCGTTTCAGCGCAGTAATGTCCAAATCCTCCCCAGACATATCCTCCACAAACTCCGGCTCACCAAGCAAATTATAGACCGAAAAAGAATAAGTAATTTTCTTCCACTTTTCTTGCAAACTAATAACCAACACCTGCTGAAAATTAGGATTAATTTCATACGAAACAGCTCTTCTTCCGCCAGTCGCAACCGAATTATCTTGTTCTAAAATCTCTTCATTTTCCACTAAATCACGAATCAGCTTGTTCACTGTAACTACACTTAGCCCAGTCACTTCGGCGATTTCCGCTTTCGTCATCGCACCTTGTTGCCGTAAAATCGACTTGATATTTTTCTTATTCAATTCTTTTAAATCACGAGGAATTGCCATCATCAACCACTCCATTCGTAAAGTTATTAAATAAACTTTATAAACTATATTTACTATCATTTTAACCACTCAGAACCCATTTGTCAAAACAAAAAAGAACCTCTCATTACGAGAAGTTCTCTTCGCTTTATTATTTAGCTTTACGAATAAATAACGAGCACAGAAGACCAATACAAGCCATAATCAGTCCAAAGACAAAGGCATTTTGAATTCCTGCTGTCAGTGAAGCAACCATTTGCTCCGGTCCTACTCCTTGCGCCGTTTCCATATAAGCTTTTTGTCCAGCTGACATGATCGTAATCGCAACAGCCGTTCCAATCGCGCCGGAAACTTGTTGCAACGTGTTCATAATCGCCGTACCATCAGGATATAATTTTGGCGGTAATTGGTTTAATCCGTTTGTTTGTGCCGGCATCATGACCATCGAAATCCCAATCATTAACACCGAATGAAGTACGATGATGGTTAATGCAGATGTTCCAACTTCTATTCTCGTTAAGAAAAATAGTGCCACAACCGCTACGATAAACCCTGGGATAACAAGTGCGCGTGGACCGTATGCATCGAACAAACGGCCAGTAAATGGTGACATTAAACCATTCAGCACCCCACCCGGAAGTAATACTAATCCCGCTGAAAATGCTGCGAGCGCTAAACTATTTTGCAAGTATAGCGGTAGTAAAATCATCGTTGAAAGAATCATCATAAAGCTGATAAATACTAAAATAAGTCCTAATGTGAACATTGGGTATTTAAATACTTTCAAGTCCATCAAAGGTTTTTCCATTGTTAGTTGGCGCCAAACAAAGAGTCCAAGCGCAAGTCCACCAACGATAATTGAAACTAATACCGTTGCGCTTCCCCAACCACTTTCTCCCGCACTACTAAAGGCAAATACAACTCCACCAAAACCTAGCGTCGAAAGAATAATCGATAAAATATCAATTTTCGGCTTCGTAACAACCGAAACATTTTGCATAAATTTCATTCCGAATAATAACGCAATAATAAGGAATGGCAAGGAAATCCAGAAAATCCAGTTCCAAGTTAAGTTTTCTAAAATTAGTCCTGAAATTGTCGGACCAACTGCTGGAGCAAACATAATTACCAGCCCGATCATCCCCATTGCTGAGCCACGTTTATGCTCTGGGAAAATCAGTAAAATCGTGTTAAACATTAATGGTAGTAATAGCGCCGTACCTACTGCTTGCACTACACGCCCAATCATTAACATTGCAAACGTTGGCGAAAGCGCCGCAATCAGCGTACCAGCAATCGAAAAACTCACTGCTGTAAAAAATAAACCTCGTGTTGTAAACCATTGTAAAAGTAATCCCGAAATCGGTACTAATATTCCAAGCGTTAGCAAATAACCTGTCGTAAGCCACTGCACTGTCGCTGAACTAATATCAAACACCTGAATCAAATCACTAAGCGCCATGTTAAGAGCAGTTTCACTGAATAGCCCAATGAACCCCGCCATCAAAAATGAGGCAATAATCGGTATCGGCCGAATTTTCTGCCCACCTGTTGCTTCTTGTTGCATATAGTTTCCCCCTTTTCAGACTAAAAATTAAGTAGTCTACGTTTGATATTACGGAGATTTCGCCAATAAGTCAACGTTTCAAGCTCTATTTTTACGAAAAATTTACAAGCTATGCTATACTTCGAAGTAGAAAAGAGGGATTTTTTATGGCCATTTTAGCATTTATTTTAACCTTCATCGTAATGATCGAGCATATTTATATAATGATTTTAGAAATGTTTTTCGCCAATACCAAACTCGCAGCCAAGACATTTGGCGTGGAGAAGGAATTACTTGCGAATAAAAAAGTACAGACGCTGTTTGCGAATCAAGGGCTTTATAATGGCTTTCTTGCGGCAGGGCTTGTGTGGGGATTGTTTTTCGCGGGAGCAGGATTTGCGGAGACTGTGCAGATTTTCTTTTTGAGTTGTGTGGTTGTGGCGGCGCTGTTTGGCGGAGCGACTTCTTCTAAGGGGATTTTGGTGAAACAGGGCTTGCCGGCGGTTTTGGCGTTGGTTGCGGTTTTGTTGGTTTAGGTGTTGCAGGAAAAGGCTTGGATTAAATCTGAGCCTTTTTATAATGGAAATTGAATTAGCGTTTCAAACAAATAATTTACTTATTTTTCCAATTTTTATCAAAAACAGACTTGTAAACGCTTTCCATCCATGCTAAAATCGTCCTATAAACAAATATCCTTATTCAGGAATGTTACCAACTTGGGCATAACCTAGATAAATGGAGAATTGGCTTTTTGGGCTAGTTTTCGATTTATCTAGGTTTTTATTTTGCTAAATACTAACAAAAAAGGAGAACAAGATGAAGAAAAATATTTTTAAATTGATGATGGCGTTATGCGCAGTACTATTAATTGCAGGTTGCGGTAACAGTACATCTGCAGACAAGAAAGAGACAAAAGAAACTAAAGAAGATGGCACTGTGACATTTTATGTAGTACGTCATGGTAAAACAATGCTAAACACAACTGACCGTGTACAAGGTTGGTCTGATGCGGTTCTTACTCCCGCTGGTGAAGAAGTAGTTAAAAGCGCTGGTAAAGGCTTAAAAGACGTTGATTTCTCTGCAGCTTACAGCAGCGACAGTGGTCGTGCTATCCAAACTGCAAACTTAATTTTGAAAGAAAGCGATAAATCCGCTGATAAAGAAGTACAAACTGATCCACGTTTCCGTGAATTCAATTTTGGTTCTTATGAAGGCGATTTAAATGAAAATATGTGGACTGATATTGCGAAAAGCCAAGGTAAAACTTTAGAAGAGTGGCAAAAAGCTGGTATCTCGCCAAAAGATTTTGCTGATAGTGTAGCAGCTCTTGATAAAACTCGTGTGAAAGAAGGCGAAAACTGGCCTGCTGAAGACTATGCAACTATCCAAGCTCGTCTAAAAGAAGGTTTAACAGATGTTGCTAAAAAAGAAAGCAAAAATGGCGATAGCAATGTATTACTAGTTTCCCACGGACTAAGCATCGGTGCGCTTCTTGATACTATCGAACCAGGATACAAACTGCCTGCAGAAGGTATCAAAAATGCAAGTGTAACAAAAATCACTTACAAAGATGGTAAATTCACTATTGGTGATGTAAATGACTTAAGCTATGTCGAAAAAGGTTCTAAATAAATAGCCAGACAAAAAGCCCAAAACAATTTATTTTGGGCTCAGACTGTAGAAAAACGGTCCTTCTCAAGCTTTAATATTTGAGAAGGACCGTTTTTTTCTGTTTAAAGTCAAAAAAATAAAAAGGCACCGCCTTTTTCCATAGCCAATTAGCCATTTTTTTCAGGTTCATGGCTGCAAAAGTAAGCATCGCTTGGAGGGTTACTTTTGCAAGTCCGCGATAAGTAGTCCATCTCATACCATGCTTTTCTTTGGCATCCGCAAAACATCTTTCGATGGTTTCTTTCCTGCGTCTATACCATTTTTTATGCTGTTCTGTGTAGCGCAGTTCCTCCGAAACTTCTAAGTAAGGCTCCCAAAGATGTCGTAAAATCATTTTTTCTTTTTGTTTATTTTGCGTGCAATCCTTTAAGAGAGCGCAACTACTACAGTGAAGTGAATTAGATTTATAAAGACGATAACCATCTCTTGTAGTACGAACATAGGATAACAATGCCTCATTTGGACAAAGATAACTGTCTAAATAATGGTCATAGAGAAACGCTCGTTTCGAAAATAAGCCTTCTTTTCCTTTTGGTCGAGTATACGGAAGCACCGCTTCTATTCCTTGACTCCAAAGGTATTTAGCGATAATGGGTGTTTTATATCCAGCATCTGCAACGACCACCAAAGGGGTAGAAAGGGTGTTTTTTAATTTTTCAATAAGTGGAATCAATTGTTGGCTATCATGAATATTACCTGGAGTGACAATGGAACCTAGAATAAAACCATTGGTATCACAAGCCGTATGGAAAGAATAAGCAAATTGTTTTTCCCGTTCTCCTTTGACATAGTAGCCGCTTTCGGGATCCGTATCACTTATTTTGCTTTCTTTCTCCTCCTGACTTTCTTTCCTGGCGAATGGCTTTTTTCCTTCGGCAACTCGGCTGACATTAATTTCATCTTCTAGTACTTCTTGATAAACGCGTGTTTTCTTTTCGAATCAATTTTTTATGAAATTTGTGTTTATTCGCATTGGCTTTCACATGGGTAGAGTCCACAAACGCAACGTCAGGGTCCACTAAACCAGCCTCCATGGCTTGTTTTAAAATGCGATAAAAAATGTGTTCGAACACCTCTGTTTCTGCAAAACGTCGCACGTAATTTTTACCAAAAGTAGAGAAGTGAGGGATTTTTTGATTGAAATCATATCCTAAAAACCAGCGGTAAGCCATGTTCGTTTCTACTTCTTTTATAGTTTGGCGCATGGAACGGATGCCAAAAAGATATTGGATGAGTACTAGCTTTATAAGAACTACCGGGTCTACACTAGGTCTTCCTGTATGAGAATAAGTATGTTCTACTAATGGGTAGATAAAATCAAAATTAATCACCTTATCTATTTTTCTTACTAAATGGTCCTCTGGGACCAAATCATCTAAAGAGATGGCTATTAATTGATTTCGCGCCTGTTGTTGATGTTTAGAAAGCATTTTAATCACCTCGTTGTTTTATGTAAGCCTTAACATTATTATAAAACAAAAAAGACTGTAGATAAAATGATTTCTCACTTTGTCTACAGTCTGAGCCCAAAACAATTTATTTTGGGCTTTTGTTTTACTAAATATAGACTTGTGTTTCTTCCTTACAATTACTATACTTAGAAAAAAAGGAACTACGGAGGATATCTAGTTGAAGAGACGTACCTATGTTATTATTACTGGTTTAGTACTTATTTTTGTCGCTGGTGCTTTTTGGATTACAAATTCTACTAATCAATCTGACCAAAAAGCCACTCAAACCGAGCCACTAAAAAAAACAAGTCCAGCTAATGTTAAAACCATTTCATCAGAAGCTAAGAAAACCTTGAATTCCCTAGCAAGTTCAGGAGCTGACAAAGCTTCTATTTCCGATTTAAATCAATTAATTAAAGAACTAAAATCCTATCCAGTTGAAAAAAATGATTCTGGCGCCTATCTCCAAAATCTCACAGCCTGTTTAGAAGCTGTAAAATCGTATACGACCGGCAAAACAGATGAAAAAACGCTTGGGAAAGTATATCCTGCTTTTCTTGCAAGTGAACAAAAACTATCAGCCATCGAAAAAACAAATCAATATGATTGGTTTTATGCCGCAGCCGCAACCAATCAACAAGGTTTGAAAGAAAAAGGTGTTGTCACTTTGACCATGGTTGGCGATAATTCATTTGGAACCTATCCTGAAACGCCCGAACACCTCAAATTCGATAACGTATTCCAAAAAAACAACGGCAATAATACCTATGTTTATAAAAACTGCCTTCCTTGGTTTAAATCTGATGACTACACTGTCATTAACGCTGAAAGTGCCTTTACGAATGCAACAAAAGCAGAAAATAAAAAATGGCGCATCAAAAGTGACCCTGCACACGTCGCCTTTTTACCAGCGAGCGGTGTAGAAGCAGCAAATTTGGCCAATAACCATACAATGGATTACTTCCAAGTTGGTTACGATGACACATTAAAGGCTTTTAAAGAGAATAATATTCCTGTTTTCAATACCGACGCTCCACTTGAAACAACCATTAAAGGGATGAAAACTGTTCTACTAGGCTACGATTGCCGTATGAGTCAGCAATCTCCTGCTTATCTTGAAAGAATTGTAAAAGACGTGAAGAAATACAAAAAAGAAAATACTCTCGTTATCGTTAATATGCACTGGGGCGTCGAATATCGCGAAACACCAACGGATTATCAAACCCAATTTGGTCATGCGATTTTAGATGCTGGTGCTGATATAATTATGGGCTCTCACCCTCATCGCCTAGAAAGCGTTGAAAAATATAAAGATAAATACATCGTTTATAGCATGGGCGACTTTGCTTTTGGAGCTGATCCTACGCTACTTTCCCGTATGACATCGATGTTCCAACTGCGCTTTACGAAGGAAGATAATAAAATCGTTCTAAAAGATATTTCTATCGTTCCAACTTATGAAAATTCAGATGGTAGTACGACAGAAAACAATTATCAACCGCTCCCTGTGTTTGGTGATGATGCTAAAAAAATCGTCGATGAACTTAACCGTATTAGTAAACCTATCGAGGGCGGCGTAACAGAATACACTTACTTCGATCCGTTTTGATAATAAAAAGCGTAGATATCTTCTAACAAAGATATCTACGCTTTTTTTATCTAGCTATTAAAGTATCGCAAATTGCATGAGCCATAATATAAGAAGAAACACTACCAAGAACTAGCTTTTCTACTCGGTTCATCCCAGTCGCTCCGCAAATAATTAAATCTGCTTGGAACTCTGCTGGAATGTCTGTGGAAAGTAAGATTTTCGGATTACCTTTAGCAACAAAAGTTTCTACTTGTTTCACTCCTGCCGTTCTAGCTTTTTCTGCGTATTCATTAACGCTCGTTTTTAATTCTAGTTCGGCTTTTTCTTCTAAGCTGCCATCATAAGAAACATTCGGGGAAAAGGCACGTAAATCGACAATACTAGCAATTCCAAGCACACCGTCTAATTTTAGCGCTAGTTCCAGTCCTTTTTCAAAGGCTAATTTTGCTGGTTCAGAACCATCCACTGCTACAAGAATGCGATGATATTTTTCCATCATATAAAACCTCCTACAACTTTTCTTATAGTATTCCATACCCTATAAAAATGATTTTAGGCCTGCCATTCATTCTTTTTGCTAATGAATTCACAATAACTTAAGATTTGCTTTTTCTGAAAATCAGCAGTGCCGCTAAACTCAGCATTACTCCTGCGATTGGTAAGGTGCTCTTATTAGTATCACCAGTTTGTGGCAAAGCTTTTGTTTTCGGTTGATTTGTTTTTTCTGCTTTATCTGCTTTTTCTACTTTGTTTTCTTTCGTTGTTAAAGAAGTTTTATTTGCTTTTTCTTCTGTTTTTGCATTATTTTCTTTCACTTGGTCTTCTGAATTTTCGCTTTGAGGTTCTGGGATGATTGTTGGGTCGGTTTCTTCTTGAGGTGTGGGTTTTACTTCTGGTGTTGGTGGAACCGGATTAACATGTTCGCCGTCGCTAGTAGTCACTGTCACAACTACGGTTACAGGGTCTGCTTTTTGGCCGCGATCATTTATTGCATTTAAAGTTACGGTGTATTCGCCTGGGGTGTTTAAATCTACTACTTTATCAAAATCACTAGTTAAAACTGCATTTCCAGTTACCGAACTATGGATTTCTTGCAAAAATTCGTCGACTGATTTAGTTGATTCTTTTTTATAAGAAATTTGGGAATCGGCTGTAATAACTGGTTTTTCATGAACGGTTACTTTAACTGTTACGGGAGTTGCTTTTAGTCCTGCAGCGTTTTCCGCATTTAATGTCACGGTATATTCACCCGGTACATCAAGCTTAACTACTTGATCAAAATCGCTCTTTACTGCTGTGCCATCATCTGTTTCAGCATGTACATCTTTTAAAAATTGTTCTTCTGATGTTGCATCGTATTGATTATAGTCAAAACTTTCATCCGCCGTTAAATCTAGCGTGTGGCTAATATCAAAATATTGATCATATGTCCCGCTGGAAATGGTATAAGAATTCATGCTTGGTGGTGTCGGGTAACTTCCAGTCGGAAAATCATAGCGTGCATTATATTCAATTTCATCAAGATTGTCGAATTCTTCTTTTGTTACACCGCTGACTGTAATACCATCATCGGTAATGGATAGACGTGCGCTTGGGAGTGCCACATCATTAAATCCTAAATAAGTATTACTTGCGGAAGTCGATTTAGAAAATGGTGCAACAGTGCCATCAAAACTCGTTAAAGGTTTTGGCATCATCGAAAATGGTAAATATAACGTTTGGTTTGTTTCATTATAATCTAACTTACCAGATTTAAGTGTAATTCTTGGATTCGTGCGCCCTGTATTTTGCCCAAAAGCAGCAAGAGCTTTCAAGTTGCCATTTTTAAAACTTTCAAAGTCATTTAAAGGTCTAAAATCATCAATGCCATCAAATTGTAAGAATAGTGTCGTTAAGGCTGGTAAGGAAGCAAGCGCAGAAATATCTGTGATTTTCATGGAGTTTTGCGCATAAAGATAAGTTAACTTTGGCAACTTATTGAAAGTCTTAAAGACATTATGTGTCACTTCGCTTCCGCTGATACTAAGACTTTGTAAATTAACAAGTCCATTTAAATCTACGAAAAGACTATCTTTTACATTGTCTCCGCCCACTGTTAAGTAAGTCAAAGAAGTTTGGTTTTTAATCGGTTCAAGTGTTTGGATGTTAGTATTGTTAAGAGATAGTGTTACCAGATTTCCAGCTTCCTCCAAACCCGTCAAGTCTGTATAAGTGCTGCCAGAAAGTGTAACGGTTTGGATAGTGTTCATTTGTGTTTTAGTAATTGGTGCATCACTTGCTTGCTTGAGCAGACCATTAAGATAGGTTTTAAGATTTGCATCAGGAATATTAACAATATTCGTTTCTTCTGCGTGAGCTGCTGTGGAAGGATATATCATTATGAACATACAAATCGTCGCAAGAAATAGTTTCAGTGCTTTTTTCATTTATACTCTCCTTAGTGGTTAATTTCTTCCCAAAGTATAACCGCGTTAAAACTAACTCTCAATACGTTTTCATAAAATATTTCACGTTTGATTTGCCTTAATATTCATATTATTCACTCTTATTTTTATAGGAATCGCTTTAAATAAACAATGGTAGCGCTTTTTTGTCTAAATAAAAGAAATCTGAAAATTATATCAACGTAACATTTTGTACACAATTAACTGTTTTCAAATACTAATATTATACATTAGATGTTTTGTTTAGCAGAAAATATCTTCTTAATAATGCGAAAAAGCTTCTAAAAAAGTGATACGCTAACTGTTATTGTGTCCCCTTATTTATGCTATACTGTTGATATTGACAGAAAAAGGGGTATATTTATGAACAATGAGCAAAACATGAATCAACAAATCGCTTTATTTTACTTTGGTTATAAAGCATTTACAGAGACCGCTGATTTGATTATTGCCAAACATTCACTCAAAAGATTGCATCATCGTATTTTATTTTTCACGGCGCGGATGCCTGGACTTACAATTAATGAACTTTTAACTTTTTTAGAAATATCAAAACAAGCCCTACACCAGCCGCTCGCTGAACTGAAAGAGCGCGAACTTCTCACGATCGAGCAAGGTAGACGCGACAAACGCCAACGCTGCATCTTCCTAACTACAGCAGGCAAAGAATTAGAAAATGAACTTGGTGCCGCACAACGTAAGCAAATGGCAGAAATATTCGCCAATTCTTCTGATACTGACGGATTACATTTCACCGAAGTTATGGAAGGATATGCGAAAAACCGACCAGGCGCCGCTTTGATAAAAGATTTTAAGGAGTGATTTATGATGGAACAAATTCTATTTATCCAAACTGGCTTTGGCGTTGATGTTCACGGCCAAAATATTACAAAAGCAGCCGAACGAGCTGTAAGAAATGCGATTTTTACGAACTCTATGCCCGGTATTCAAGGGCTTCTTCCAGATGGCGACTTACAAAATATGGTTGTTAATATCAAATTGGCGCTACCGTGTGATGAAGAAAAACTTGACGAAGATACCATTCGCGCGATTATCCCTTATGGCACTGTAACTATTGAGAAAATGGCTGGCGGAATGATGACTACAAGCGGCATTTTCTTAGAAGACAAAGAAGACAAAAACGATTTAATGTATATCGTCAACGCTTCTGTTGAAACTGGATACTAAAGAAAAAACCATCTGACTTTCTCGTCAGATGGTTTTTGGATTTATTAAATAATCTAAAATAGCCTCAAGCATTTGTTTATTATCTTCTGGAACATCCTTCTCTCGCATCACTTCCACGCTTTGAACATATTTTCCAGATGTGATAAACGCCTCATCAATTCGCAAAATCGTCTCAATCCCCGCTTTTTCCATTTCAAAATGAAACTGTAAACCGATAATATTTTCACCGTACAAAAAAGCTTGGTTCAAACAACCCTCACTAGCAAATAAACGCGTGGCGCCAGCTGGTAACGCAAACGTATCTTGATGCCAGTGAAACACATTTAATGATTCTGGGAAAAATGATAATTTGTCGGAAGTTCTTTTGACAGGAAACCAGCCTACTTCTTTTTCTTTATTTACAGTGATTTCGCTTCCGAATGTTGCTGCGATTTGTTGTGCGCCGAGGCAGACACCAAAAACAGGTTTATGCTGTTCACTTAATCGCTTTATTAGCTTACGTTCGTCTTTTAACCACGGAAATTCGGCTGTATCATTTATTCCCATGGGTCCTCCAAGTACAATTAAAAAATCCGAGTCATTTGGAACATGAGCATTTTCTTCAAATAGAGAATGTATTTTTAACTGATGCTGGTTTTCTCTCGCCCAATTCGCTATAAGTCCAGGTCCTTCGTGCGGCACATGTTGCAATACATCAATAATCAATTGATCAGCTCCTGTCATTTTTTTCTATTATGACCGAATTCTAAGGTTTGTGCAACTGAGATTTCTCTAAAAAACACCTGGTTATTAATCAGGTGTTTAAGTTTACTCATTTATATTTCCCTGCGACTTGCTCTTTAATTAATTGATAATTTTTTACTTCCTCAGTATTTTCTGAGATAAAATCAAATTTTTGCACTTCTCCAAGAATGTTGAAATCTGCTAGAACAGCTTGGTCCTCTTTTAAACTTCCACCAAATTTACCATAACCCATACTACTAAGAGGATATGTATCTTTATCTTTTTCTCCAAGAAAAATGGTATATTCTTGTCCCTTATCTAATGCAATATAGTTTTCAACAGCGACATATTTACCATCGCTTAAATACCACGGTTCTGAAATATCTACTTTACTCCCTTTTTCTAGGTTTCCTTTGTAACTAGTCAAAATTTCTATCTCGCTAATAGTACTACCATCCTTGCCTATCGTTTTATTTTGAAGAAATTTCACTTTAACAATATTAGCACTATTATCCTCAAGTTCTTTAATATCTTTTGGAATTTTGTAATCTGCTCTTATTGTGATAGTCTTGGATATTTTAGTGTCTTTGGTTATTTTTTCATTCGGCGAGGAACAGCTTGCTAAGATTGTTGCTAACAATAATATGGGCACTAGAATCTTTTTCAATAGTAGAGTCCTCCTTATATGTATTATTCAGCTTACCTTCCCTTAAATTTTAGCATAGGTAGATTATGTTTTATAGTACAATCCATAGTGAAAAAACGGCTTTTTATTGCGTTTATTGCTAAATTGTTAACAGATTGCTCGTTTGACTATAATTATTCACAAAAAAACAAAACCAATTAATGAGGGTTTTGTTTTTAGGAATTTATTTGCAAGGAATAATTATAACGGAAATAGATAATCATAAGCATAATAGGTTTTCATTTATATTTCATCTTAAGCAATTAAAATGAAAGTCATTACTTTTGGTTATTTTGCTGCTTCTGCATTTACAATTCACAATGAGTAAGTAAACAATACTACACGCTATTGTTGTTTTCCAAAGGAACCAAATTTATATTTCACATTAAGTAACTAAAACTTTCAAAGGTAATCCCTTCATCATGACTGAGGAGTCCATTTACATTTCAAAATAAGTAGCTAAAACCCGCTAACTTTTCTTCTTACTCCCATCTTACCTCAAAGAGCTATTTCTGACGATTCCCGGTGTTTTTCACGCTACTCAAGGTCGACAGATAACAAAAAAACAGCAACTCTACTAAGTTACTGTTTTTTGCTTATTCTTTAAAACAACGGATGCAACGAGCGGTTTTCTTGTACGCCTTCGATTGCGCGGCCTAAGATTCGTCCGATGGAGATGGTTGTTAGTTTGTCGAATTGTTTATCTTCTGGAAGATCGATGGAGTCCGATGTGATGACTTCTTTGATATTGGAATTTTGTAAGCGTTCGGTTGCATTTCCTGCCATGACGGAGTGGGTTGCGCAAGCGATAACTTCTACGGCACCTTTTTCAAGTAAAATATCAGCTGAAGTAGTGGCACGGACGCCGGTATCGATAATATCATCGACAACGATTGCGACTTTGCCTTTCACATCGCCAATGACACTCATAATTTCGTCTTCATGTGGTCTTGGTTTACGGTTTAAAATGGCGATTGGCGCGTTTAGTCGGTCCGCGATTCTGCGTGCGCGAACTACGCCACTGTGATCCGGCGCGACAACTACCACGTCTTTTTCACCGTAATTTTCTATCAAATAATCACCAATTAGCGGAATTGCTGAAAGATGATCGATTGGAATGTTGAAAAAGCCTTGAATTTGAGCTGCGTGTAAATCTACTGTGATTAAACGGTCGGCTCCAGCTCTTTGAATTAGATTTGCCATTAATTTGGCGGTAATTGGTTCTCTTGAGCGAGCTTTTCTGTCCTGACGAGCATAGCCATAATAAGGCATAATTATATTGATGGAATGCACGGAAGCGCGTTTTAAGGCATCTACCATGATTAAAAGTTCCATTAGACGTTCGTTTACGTTGGAATTCATTGATTGCACAACATACGCATTCGTTCCACGGATACTTTCCTCAATATTAATTTTCACTTCTCCATCACTGAACTTCTGGAGCTCCACCTCACATAAAGGTATATCTAGATAATCTGCAATTTTTGTCGCAAGTGGTCTCTCACTCGTCACAGAAAAAAGTTTCATTTTGCCTGCCATTGCTATCTCCTTCCGCCGTACTAATTTCTTCTCCTTATTATTATATAGAACTGTCAATGTGTTGTCTACTAGCTAAAAATCATTGGTCCAAATAAAACAAGCATTAGCGCAAACTAATGCTTGTTTCATTAAATTGCAATTATAGAATACCTCCGAACCAATGAAGGCCGTAATATACAATCCACGTATACCACTGAGTCCCAACTGCTAGAGAGGTTACTTCTACAGCGTCTTTCGGTATATTATAACCAATTTGACCTGCAAGTTCTGTCATTAAAGGTGCCGCTGCTCCTGATAGGTAGAGGGTGATAATGACGATAACAATACCTGTGAAAATCCCTCTAAATAAATTCCCTTTGGATGGAACAATAGCAAAAATCATGTAGAATGGAAGCGCCGTTAAATCAGCTAAAGGTAATACTTTATTTCCTGGCAAAATGAACGCTAAAATCAAAGTAATCGGAATCATGAGTAAGCCAAGCGAAAGCACAAATGGATGACCAATCCCCACCGCTGAATCTAGTCCGATAAATAGTTCGCGACCTGGGAAACGTTTTTCCATGAATTCATGAGCAGCTTCCGAGATAACCGTAAGACCGTCCATTAGAAGGGAAACCATCCGCGGAATAAGTACTAAACTAGCGGCAATCGTTACTCCAGTTTGCAGTACTTGGCTCAGCGGCATTTGAGCAATGGCAGCAAGTCCACCACCAATAATTAAGCCCATAAGCATCGGTTCGCCGAAAATACCTAAACGTGATTGCACTTTCTCTGTGGACCAATTAATTTTTCTAACGCCGGGAATTTTTCCGAGTAGCCAGTTCATTGGATAACCAACAAGCGCCCACCCGGTAGTTTGAATTTGTGGTAAAGAAATCCCCTCTAATCCTAAAACATTCTCCACATCTTTTTGTGTCCAGTCAGCGATTTTGAAGATAATTGCCATATTGATAATCGAACTAAGAATCGCAATAATCATGCTTCCTGTTGTTAAGTAAAGTGCACTGGCGATGAAAAGTGGTTGCCAGTAATTCCAAATATCTACGTCCATTGTTTTCGTCCATTTAAAGGCAATCATTAAAATATTGGTTGCAATAATTGCGACGAAAACAAATGGTACGACTTCTGTTCCCCATGCGAGTGATGACCCAACTCCCCAACCGATATCCGTTGCGGTTAATTTAAAATTATAATTTTCTACAAGTGCTTTTGTAACTGGTGTAATAGTCGTTAACATGAGTGAAGTGATAACGCCTAGTCCAACAAACCCAACACCAACTGTTAGCCCCGCTTTAAAAGCTACACTAATTTTTTTGCGGAAAATCACACCTAGAATGGTAATGATAATCGGCATCATAACTGTTACACCAAGCCCGATAATATATTTAAAGAAATCTAGAATAATATCCATTTTGTGCCCTCCCTTTAATCTTGAAGTATCGCGAGTATTTCATCGATTGTTTCTTGTTTTTTTAGGCCTGTTAAAAATGATCTTCCAATGACAACTGGTACATCACCAACATCACCTGTAACTGTTGTTGAACTAACAATAATGTCTGGCTTAGATGTGCTTACTTTTGACGCTACTTCTTGAACCGTACATTGACTAATTTCATATGGAATGCGCTTTTCGTCTAGTACCGCACGCACTTTTTTGGAAATAACAGTGGAAGTTGCAATTCCAGTCCCACAACAAACATAAATTTTCTTCTTTTTCATCCTAAAATCCCCCTATTATTCTGGGAAAAATAATACTTTCCCGAAAAATTCATTTCTTTCATAGATTCGCTCAAAAACTTCTGGTCCTTCAGCAAGTGAAAGACGATGTGTAATCATTGGTTCAATGTTGATTTGTTTATTGGCTAGGAAGTGAATGGTTGTTTGCCATTCTTTTCCTGGAAATGGTGCAGAAATTGCATTCCATGAGCCCCAAACAGTAAGCTCACTCCGAACAATTTTTTCAAAATAGAAACGTTCGATTGTTACATCGGCGTATGGAATCCCTAGGAAAACGACGCCTCCACCTTTTTTCGCATAGGCAAAAACTTGGGCAGATGTAATAGGTGATCCCGCAGCTTCTACAACTAAATCAGCGTTTAGACCATCTGTATGTGCTGCGACTACTTCTAATGGATCTTCTTTTAAAGAATTAATAACGACGTCTGCTCCTACTTCTTTTGCAAGAGCTAACTTTTTATCGTCTACATCAATTGCAATAACTCTTTTTGCGCCAAAAACTTTTGCCCATTGAATTGCTAGCAAACCTATATTGCCGCTTCCGACAACGACGACATCATTGCCTGCTTGTAATTTCGTATGATAAAACCCATGAACGACCACTGCGGAAGGCTCGACAAGTGCAGCAGCTTCATAATCTAATTCGTCTGGTATTTTTACTACATTTTCTGCTGGAAGTTTGATATACTCAGCATAGGCTCCGGGATGTCTTGCTCCGATTACTGTTAGCTTCCGACAGCGGGCGAATTCGCCTTTTTTACAGTATTCACACTCTCCGCAATAGAGTGCTGGGCATCCGGCAGCCCTATCACCAATCTCAATATCTGTAACCTCACTACCAACCTCAATCACTTCTCCTGAAAATTCATGTCCCCACACCATTCCTGGTACATACGGACCAAGTTTACTGTATCTCGAAATATCAGATCCGCAAATCCCAACCGTTTTCACTTTCAAAATCACATCATCTGGCTGTTCGATTGTTGGCATATCCGCTTCTTCATAACGCAAATCTCTTTTTCCATATAATTTTAAAGCTTTCATTCTGTTAAAACTCCTTTCGATAACTTCTCCAAATTCGCTTCGATATCTCCTTCAAATAAGTAAGATCCTACAACGATTAAATCCGCGCCTGCAAGTGTGCATTCTTTCGCGAGTTCAGCATTTACTCCGCCATCTACTTCAATTTGAATAGGACGATTTCCAATATATGCTTTGGTTTTTCTGATTTTTTCTAAACTTGATTGGAAGAATTTTTGACCACCTAAGCCTGGATTTACAGTCATAAGCAAAATACAGTCAATATCATCTAACACGTATTCCAAAGTGCTTGGTGGTGTACCAGGATTTAATACCACTCCCGCGCGAACTCCGTAACTTTTAATTAGTTGAATTGTACGATGCAAATGAGTTGTTGCTTCTTGGTGGACTGTAATCATATGTGCGCCTGCTTCCACTAATCTTGGAATATAACGGTCTGGTTCATACACCATCATATGAACATCAAATTGAAGCTTCGTGCCTTTTTTCATCATTTTGATTTGATCTGGACCAAAAGCAATGTTCGGGACGAACGAGCCATCCATCATATCCACATGTAATAAATCAATGCCATTTTTCTCTAGAACCTCTAACTGTTCATTAATTCTGCCGATGTCTGCTCCAAAAACAGACGGAACTATTTTTGCCACTATTATCACCTCAAGATTGAATTTCTATGATTTTTTGTAACTTTTCTTTGTCACTTAGTTTTAATTTTTGTTGACTAAAATGGAGTAATTTAGTTGATTCTGGTGCATTTCGGGCTGATTTTACCCAAAATTCATTTCGGCTTGGCACGAGAATGTACCACGGTAGAGCTTTTTTCTCTGTTTGCCACGCTGCATATAATTCGTCCAGCTCCCACGTTTTCATTTCTGCTAACTGATTCATTTTTTTCGGTAAGTAGTATGCGAGTGTCCACTTGGCGTATAAAATGGTGGTGGCGTAAATCATTACTACGAACATGAAAATTAACATATTATCTTCAATTAAGTTAACGACAAATCTACCTGGACTTCCTATTAGCCAGTCTACAAAACTTGCAAAAAAACTCCCCATCTATTCCCGACCTCCCTTAATTATTCTTAGAAAAATGTTCTATTGCGGAAAGAACATCTCCCGTCTCTTGCGCTTTAAGTAAGGTCGTCATCACCTCCTCGTCTTGAATAAGTTGAATAAGTGTTTGCAGCATATCTAGTTGTTCATCGGCACTCCTTAGCGCCATCATAAAGACAATTCTGACATCGATTGCTTCGTTATCAGAGGCCATTTCAATAAATGAAACGGGCTTCTTGAGTATTCGTACAGCCACCACTGGCCGAATAACATGTTCGCTATCTGTATGTGGAATGGCAACCCCGGCGTGCGCGGTTAGTAATCCGGTTGGAAAAACTTTTTCCCGTTTAATTACTGCATCTTTATAGCTTGGCTTTACTGCGCCCACTTCACACAACTGTTCCGCCATTTCTGTAAGTAATTTTTCTTTATCTTGTTCGTTTGAAAATCGAACCATTTCTTCTTTAAAATATTCTAATACATCCAAATTGCATCCCTCCGACTGGCTGCTTGTTTATTTATTTAATAATTTGTTTCCAACGGCACCACCAGGATGGATGACGGAAAACTGCTCTTTTGTATAATTCATATAGGTCATTAAGCAAACAATAACTGCATCAAAACTTGCAATAACAGCCATTGTACTTGCCGTTGCTAACATATTAAACGGATCTGGTTCTTTGCTTACACTCACTGGGAAAAAGATATCTGCTTCTTTGGCGATAACGGAATCTGGGTTTTCT
Organism: Listeria monocytogenes ATCC 19117; assembly: GCF_000307025.1. Classification (GTDB taxonomy): domain Bacteria; phylum Bacillota; class Bacilli; order Lactobacillales; family Listeriaceae; genus Listeria; species Listeria monocytogenes_B. The sequence continues at coordinate 560,229 of NC_018584.1, read as the reverse complement.
GTTACACCAATCAGTGTGCTTCCTTTTGTTTTACAAGCAGGAATTAAATTAAGTAATTCGCCTGTATTTCCACCTTTTGAAATGAGAATCAATATATCTTCTTTTTGAAGTACACCGAGAGTTCCATGCACAGCATCTGATGGGGTTAAAAAGACTGCTGGACGTTCGATACAGTTGAAAGAGTGTACTAATTTTTTCGCAGCGACGCCGGATGTTCCACAACCAGCTACGACAATTTTCCCAGTGCACTCGGCGATTTTTTCAACCGTTTTAACGAGAGCCTCTTCACTTGTTACTTCCGGCAAACGGGAAATCGCGTTTGCTTCTTCTTGCCATGTTTGGTGAATATTATCTAAAATAGCTTGTTTATCCAAAATTTATTCATCCTCTCTAATTACTAATTGGTTGATAGTTTGCATGACTTTTTCTTTGGTTACATTTTCGAGCAAATCGTCTAAAATTTGGTGATTTTCGGCTAAATGAACGATTTGGTAAAGTGCTTCAATGTGTTGCTCTTTATCCACTGGTGCGATAACTATTACGAAATGAACTTGCTCTGTTTCTGAAAAATATACGCCATTTTTCACGACTAAAAGAGACATAGCGAGTCGATTCACCCCTGCATTAGGCATAGCGTGTGGAATGGCAATATCTTCACCGATAATAATGTACGGATCGTGGAACTTATGGTTATCAATCATGGTCTTTACATAGTTTGCTGTAATTGCTTGTTGTAGTAACAGCGGCTGACTTGCTAGACGAATCGCTTCTTGATAGTTTTTAACATCCTCACAAATCATGATGTTATCTTCGGTGATTAAATCATGTAAATAGACTTTTTTCACGCGTTTATTTTCATCTGTAGCTGTGTTAGCCGACAAAATATCAATAATTCCATCTCGTATTGCATTCGGATCCTTTATATCGGCGTTACGTTCCACTACTTCCATGATTTTATCAATACTCGTGAGCTGGTTTCCCATTCCAAATAAATTTTGCAAGACGTGTTGCCGCAGTTGCGTTTTTTCGATATCATTCATAAATGGCTGAACAACAAAGACATTTTCGCCATCTTTTAACGGAATGGATGAAAAAACAATATCAACTTCTGCTTTAAAAAAGGCATATTCCCGAACAGATATAGTTGGATAAAAATGGATTTCCGGGAATAGTTTCACTAAAATATTTTCCATGATTTTTGAAAAAGTAACCCCGCTCGGACAAAGCACAATCGCACGTTTTTGTTTATGATAAATATCGTTTTGCGGTATCATGTCGCTCCCAATAAACAAAGAAATGAAGAAAATTTCGCCGGCTGGAATTTCGCGACCAATAAATTTCGCAAGTGGGTCAAATGCTTCTTTCACAATGAAGTTTAACGCTTCGAATTCTTGGTTGAATTTTTCATAAAGCGTATCTTCTAAATTCATTTGGTATTTAATCCGGTAATAGGCTGGTTTTAAATGTAAGAGTAATTTTTCGATTAAGATATGTTTGTTTTTAAGAGAAACAAGTGCTTTTTTCTCGAATAAGTCTAAGCATGTGAGGACAACTTTTTCCAAGTCTTCTGTTAATTTTTCAGTTAAAATTTCGCCGGAAAAAATGTTTGTTGTAAGAAGTTGTAATGTGATGAAAAGTCGCTCTTGTTCTGGAACTGGGCCAGTTTTTTCGAGCAAAATATCGGTGATGTGGTATTCTCGCGTGTCTGAAAGTGATTTCTCGTCAATATGAAAAGCAGTGTCGATTAAGCGCCGGTCTCTGATTCTTAAGAACATCACGGATAGCAAATAGGGTAATAATTCGATTTGCTCATAGGTGAATTTTATTTGCATCATCGCTTCTGCTTCTTCGAGTGTGCGGCGAATTTCCATTAGTTGGACTTTTTCAATTCCTGAATACGATAGGAAATAGTGCTCTCCTCGGAACATCTCTTTCACACTACTTACAACTTGTGTCAGAACCTTGCGAAGTTCCCATTCACTCCCTGCTAACTGATAACCCGATGCTCTACTATAAGTGACAGTTGTTTCTTTAGGAAGTAATTTTTGCGCTACTTTTAAATCACGAAGAATGGTGTTTTTGCTTACTTGAATCTTCGTTGTAAAATGGGCGAGGGATAGTTCTTCTTTTGCTGTTAAAAGCATTAGCAAAATTAAATTGGCACGTTCATTTTCAGAAGGTAAGTATTCTACGCTCGGATCTCGAGTTTCTTTCTCAGAAAATAGCGCTGTAAGCTCGGGTTCTAATATAAATCGGCCGTTTTTGGAACGCTTTACTTCTGGATAATTTTTCCACTTGAGCCATTCGTTTACTTTCTGAAAACTATAGCTGATTTGGTAACGCGATAATTTATACTTTACTTCGAGTTGTTTATTTGTAATGTTCGGATTTTTTATAACTTCTTGAAATAGTGTTTTACTTCTGTTATCCAGATACATGCGTCTCCCCCCTTTGATAGCCTAATTATAGCATAGGGTTTGGCGCTTAAGAATGCGCTTTCATCACAAGTTTTCTCCACACACTTCCACAACATGAGAAGGAGATTGTTACTTTTCGTACAATGTAGCATCTTTATTAAAGACACGAATTGCTTCTACTGCTAAAACTTTATTGGTCATTTGCAAATAAATTTCATAAGGAATAGTTACCGTATCTGCGCCACTTTCGTAGGCTTGCATTACTTGCCCACTATGTTTAAAGCTCGCTGCCATAATTTGTGTTTTAAGTGCCTTTTTATCAAAAAAGTGACGCATCCCAGCAATTTCTTTAAAAGGATCGATGTTCGCTGCGCTCATCCTATTCACATATGGGGCAACAAAATCTGCACCAGCCAAGGCAGCCGCGATTGCTTGATCAGCCGAATAAATAGCAGTCCCTAAGATTTGAATGGTTTTATCCTCTTTTTTGAGTGTATCGATCACGTTAATACCAGCCTCATGTGCCGGAATCTTAATAGCTATTTTTTCTTTCCCAAACATCGCTAGTAACATGCGCGCATCTGCCAAAATTTCCTCATAGCTAAAACCAACTGTTTGTACAAAAACTTGTTTATCCGTAAGTTCTAAAATACGATTAATCGCTGTTTGTCGATTGCATTTTTCTTTTACTAAAATGGTTGGGTTCGTTGTAATTCCTTTAAAAATGGAGCTGGCTTGAATTTTTTTCACGTCTTCTAAATTAGCTGAATCTAAATGCATTTTCCCTCACCTTTCTTGGATAATTTCTCTGAGTGGCGCCAATTTTTCTGTATAACTACCTGCCTTGTCGTTAAATAATGCGGCTGTTCCAACGACATAGACATCTGCGCCAATTGGTTCAAGCAACCGAACTGTTTCTTCAAAAATATTACCGTCTACTTCAATTAATGGTTTATTGGTGTGACTTTCAAGCTCTCTTTGAAGTTTCTTGATTTTTTCTAGGACATGATGCTGAAATTTTTGTCCGGCGAATCCTGGGTTAACGGTCATCATTAAAACCATATCGACTTTATCTAAAAATGGATAAATCTGTTCAATCTCTGTATCCGGGCTGATGGCGATGGACGGTTTGATTCCTAGCGCACGAATATGCTTTATAGTCGCATCGACATCAGGTGAAGCTTCTATGTGGAAAGACATATAAGCCGGCTTTATCGCCGCATACAAATCCACAAATCTATCAGGGTTCACTGTAGCTAAGTGGATATCTAGTAGCATATCTGTATTGTTTTTTATATCTTGAAGGACATAGGCGCCCATTGCTGCATTTTCTACAAAAACACCATCCATCACATCACAATGGAGCATTTTTACATTTGCTTGTTCGAGTGCGCGAAGTTCGTCAGCGAGATGAAGCGAGTCTGCACACATAATGGAAGCCGCAATCATTTTCATTTATCTTCCTCCGGTTCCTCAAGCTCCGCCAATTTCGCGAGCCTTGTATTATGTCTTCCACCTTCAAATTCTGCCGCAAGCCACGTATCAAGTAAGAGTAACGCCAGACTATCGCCCAGAACACGTTCACCAAGACAAAGAACATTACTATTATTATGTCGCCTCGTCATCATTGCTGAAAAAGCATCTGAAACAACAGCAGCACGAACACCTTTTATTTTGTTGGCTGCCATAGACATTCCAATCCCTGTTCCGCAACAGAGCACACCTAAACTGTTTTCGGTTGCAACAAAGTGTCCTACTTTAGCGGCATACTCTGGAAAATCCACGCTTTCTAATGAATAACAACCAAAATCTTTTACTGTGTAGCCGCTTTCAATTAAATGCGCGCGGATTTTTTCTTTCAACTGAAATCCGCCATGGTCAGCTGCAATTGCAATTTCCATGTTATCCTCTCCTTTATCACCTTGATTGTAGCACCGGCCTTCCTCAAACTGTTAGAACTGTTCGTCACCATTTTTCTCTACTCGAATCCGCAAGATGGTAAATTAGCTCTATCAACAAAAAAAGGCTGAAAAAGCAATGAGCTCTTTCAACCTTCTATGACTTATATCAGCCTCTTAATTCGGCTTGGATTTCTTTTAGTTTTTTAGGAGTTACGTCGTCTCCAAGTGGATCAATGATTGTTACGTGATGTAAGTTGTCTTGAACAGTTCCTCGAATTTTTTTCAAATATTCTTGACGAAGGGCAGCTTGTCTTTCTTTTTCAAAAGCAGTTAATCCTTCACTTTTTTGTTTTGCAGCAAGATCATTAATATTTTTTAATAACAATTTCATGCTATCCCTCCTATCATTATCTAGTTACTTTTAATAAGTAACTAACCAAATTATAATATAAAGGTCAATAAAAGTCAAACTTCTTTTTCGAGCAGCTTTTCAGGATCGCGTACTTTTGTTTTTTTGCGTTCATAAATAAGATCCATTAATGCGCCCGAACCAAGTAGGACGCCAATAATAATAAAACCGAAGCCAACTAGCTGGGGGATTTTAATTGCTTCTCCAAGGAAAAGTAATGCGCCAATTAGTGAAAATAATGGATTGAAATTCATAAAAATAGCCGAGCGTGACGGCCCAATTTTCCCAACCGCATAATTATAAACGAAATTGCCAAATGCCGTTGCAACTACAGCTGAAACAACAAACAAGAGCCACAGTTTCCATGAATGAACCGCCACTAATTCTGACATGCCATCCGGCTCCATGAAGCGACTTAAACCAAACAACATAACCGAACCAAGAAATAGCATATATCCAGTCATCAGCCCCGTGTCCATTGATCCAGCGAGCTTTTTAATAATAATAAAACTAAATGCCTGAGAAGCCATCGCGATAAAGATGTCGATATCTCCCAGTGAAATCCCGCTTATCCCCGTCCCATTAGAAAGAACAACCAAACTCACGCCAAAAATCCCTGCTAAAAAGCCGAGCGCACGCCAAGCTCCAATTCGTTCACGGAGAAAAACCACAGAAAAAATCGCCACCACAATCGGCGCAGAACCAAGAATAAGCCCAGCATTCGTCCCAGTCGTCAGCTTCAACCCGTTCGACAAGAAAAAATGATGAATAACAATATTAAAAATACTCGCGAGTAAAATTAAACCAAATTCCCATTTTGTAGGCAGACGTAATTTTTTTGTGATAAATAAAATAATAATAACGGTTATAGCTGCGGTGAAAATTCGAAAAGATGTCATCGTAACAGTCGGAAAATAGCTAACTAATACTTTCGTCATCGTGACATTAAAACCCCAACTCGCCATCACTGCAATTAATAAAAAATAAAGTCCTATCGGTGCTTTCTCTTTCTGCAAAACAAACACTCCTTTTTTATAGAAAAATGCCCCTTAAATTACTTTAAGGGGCATTTCATAGCGTCATCTTCCGCAGCCTTCCACAAAGCTATAACGCGGAAAATGGGGCAGTGATACTTAAGTCACTGCTTGTAGGCTCATCGCATAGACCCAACTATAGCATGGATAATTTTTTCTGTAAAGCGTTACTTTGTAAATTCTAACCAAGTAGAGGCAATTGCTTCATGTCCTGCTTTGGTCGGGTGCACCCCGTCCTCAGCTAAAAAGGTCGGCCCATGTTTGATAGCGAGGGCGTTCATTAGCCCATCAAGCGGAATAAGCGTTGCACCAAATTCTGCCGCAAGTTCGCGCACAGCTCCAATTTTTGGATCCAAATCACCACGCCACTCTTTCCGATCTTCCGGATATGGTAATACAAACGGCTCCATCAAAATGAGTTCCGCATTTGTTTCTGTTTTAATCCGATTCAAAATCACACGATACACTTCTTTAAACGCCGTCACCGAAGTATCTTCCCATCTGCTAAAACTAAACCACGTATCATTTATCCCAATCATAATCGTAACTACATCTGGTTGAAGTGAAATTGCATCCGCCTCAATACGACGATGCAAATCCGCCACACGGTTCGCACTAACGCCACGATTTATAACCGTTACATCTTCTTGCTCAAGCTGGTCTGCAATTATTTTCACATAACCATGTCCTAATTCGCGGTCATTTTCAAAATCTCGCCCCGCATCTGTCACACTATCACCTAAAAAAAGCAACTTCTTCATTTAGTTCCGTCTCCTTTAAAATTCCTGATGCCTTATTATAACAAAAAAACTTCAATTTAGTTGTATTCATTTTTTGCATAGCTTATTTTTTTAGGAGAGATTATCCAAAATTACAATTGTACAGACCTCGCGATACTACCTATACTTAAAAGTGTTAAAACTTATTAAAAAAATAATCGGAGGTAATTTATATGACTGCAAAAATAACAGAAAAAATGCTTTTCAGCCCTTCTTTTGAATACGTGGATAATGGCATCGAGCATGGAGTGCTAAGTCCATTCGAAACAAAAGAAATCATTTTAGAAAAAGGACAACAAATTGCTGAAGGTTTCAAACCACTGGATTGTTCCATTAAAATGTTAAAAGATGTACCAGTTAAGATGCGTGACGGTATAACCATTTATACCGATATTTATTTACCATTAACAGAAGAAAAAGTTCCTACTCTTATCGCCTGGAGCCCTTATGGAAAAAGTGCTGGAACAGCTCCTCGATACAAAAATCTATTTAATATGCTAGGAATGGGGAATGCCTGGAATTCTGGCCTTACTAAATTTGAAGCACCTGATCCAGCATACTGGTGCGCACATGGATACGCTGTCTGTAATCCTGACATGCGTGGCATTGCTCATAGTGAGGGTAATACTACAATGATTGGCTCTCAAGAAGCTGAAGATGGCTATGATTTAATTGAATGGTTAGCTAAGCAATCTTGGAGTAATGGAAAAACAGCTCTAACAGGAACATCTTATTTAGCCTTTTCCCAGTGGTATATTGCAGCTGAGCAGCCCCCTCACCTAACATGTATCAATCCTACTGAAGGATTAGCAGATGGTTATCGTGACTTAGCTTTTATTGGAGGCATTCCAGATCCTAATTTTATTGAGCGTTTGCAAATCAACCATGTCAGTGCTAAAAATTCGCAAAGAGAAGATTTAACAAAGGAAATGGAAGCATATCCTTTAGCTGATAGTGCTATTTGGAAAGACAAAGTTGCAGATCCAAGTAAAATTACAATACCAGCTTTTGTTATTGCAAGTTATTCTAATACGCTTCACACAATGGGTACATTTCGTTCTTGGCGTTCACTTGGTTCTAAAGAAAAATGGCTTCGTATTCATGATCGCCAAGAATGGCCATATTACTATGACGAAAATAACGTAGAAGAATTGCGACGCTTTTTTGATTATTATTTACTTGGCAAGGAAAATAATTGGACAGATACACCAACTGTGCGCTATGCATTAATTGACTTTCAAGGTGGCAATCAAACTGACTTACCATCCGAAGTTTTTCCACCTACCAATAGTGAAAACAAACGTTATTATATGAATGGCCTATTACGTACTTTACAAGAAACACCTACTTCAGATGATTTTAAAGTATCCTATACTACTGAAAACTTGCCAGGGAGAGCATCGTTCCAAATGACGTTTGACAAAGAAACGCATTTTGTTGGTTATCCAAAAGCAAAATTATTTATGGAAGTAGATGGTTACGATGACTTGGATGTTTTTGTTTGGCTTCAAAAGCTAGATAAATTCGGCAACGTACTAAGTGAATTTGTCGTACCAAATCACGGGGCCGCACTTCAGGATTTCACACAAGAAGGGGCATCTGCTTTACGCTATAAAGGCGCTTGGGGAAGACTTCGCGCATCCATGCGACAACTAGATTCTCAAGTTTCAACAGATGAAATTCCTGCTTATAGCTTTGACAAAGTAGAAAAACTCTCTTCCGGAGAAATTGTAGAACTAGACATTATTTTGAGTCCCATTGGTCTAACTTATAAAGCAGGTGAAACACTCAGAGTAGTCGTGAGTAGCAAAGATGAACTTGGCTCAGTAATGCCAGGAACGCCCGGATGCACACCTAATAATAAAGGTATGCATATCCTTCATACGAGTAAAGAGCACCCATCCTATATTCAGCTACCAATAATCAACAAATAGAAAAGCTTGTCAATGGAGTCTAATAACTTTATACTAAAGCTACTATTTACAATCTTTCATTGAATGGAGCAATTATGAAGTTATCCAATTTGAAATACTTTGTTGATGTGGCTATGGAAGGAAGTTTTACCCGAGCATCTGAAAAATTATTTATTTCACAGCCTACCCTTAGTAGACGAATAAAAGAATTAGAAACAGAATTAGGTGTAGAACTGTTTATTAGGAATCGTCATTCGCTGGAGTTATCAAGTGCAGGTCAACAATTTTTAATAGAAGTAAATGATATTTTAAATCGAGTCAACAAGCTATCCCATATGTTTGATAATCAAAAAACAGCAGATGAAGCTGGACAATTATTAAAGATGGGTTATCTCTCGAATTTCAATATGAACGCAATGTATGAGCTGCTCGAATCATTCAAGCAAAGTCATCCACATGTTCAATTCTCATTAAAACCGGATACACCAATGAATTTAGCTGAAGGTCTTTCTAATGGGCAATATGATTTAGTTTTTAATTTATCCGCTTATTTCCAGCCGAATATGTCTATAGAAGAAGTATTATTTATAAAAAATCATTTGCAAATTGCTATACCCGCGGACCATCGATTCCGGAAAAAGAAAAAAGTATATTTTAATGATTTGAAGCAAGAAATAGTTATTTTGCTCGAAAGAAAACAGTCTCCCATCATTGTAGACTATGTTGTTAGTCAATGTACTAAACATGGTTTTAATTTAAAAGCGAATTCGTATGTAAAAGATCTGGATGAAGGACTAGCAATGACATCTGTTGGAGAAGGATTAGCCTTTTTGTATTCCGGCATGAATGATGGAACATTAGAAGATAAGTACAATATTAAAATTATGGATATTCAAGAAGAACGGAATGACCAAAATATTGTCGCAGCCATTAATAAACAGAGCGAAATTACACTGCTTCAAGAATTATTTTCGTTTATAAAAAGCAGTCTATTAACAAAATAATTCATTCTGGATAAAAAAAGTAGCAAGTTTCTTTTCATCAAAGAAACTTGCTACTTTTTTAGTATTTATTAAAATTGTTTGTGCAGTAAATCAAGAACGTGACGTAACTCATTAACATCAATTTGCCCAGGAGCCGATGCTTTTTTCGCAGCGCCAAATGTCATTGCGGAGCCAAATACTTCGCCAGCAAGACGGCTGATGACACCAGTTCCCGCCATCGACATCGTAATGATTGGTTGATTAGCTTTTTCAGATACAGTATTCGTTGCATCTAGTAAAGTTAGTACGTCTCCAGCAGATTTTGGCATGACGGCGATTTTCGGAAGGTCCGCGCCAAGTGCTTCCATGCGAGTTAAGCGAGAAACGATTTCTTCCTTCGCAGGTGTTTTATCAAAATCATGATTCGACATAACTACTTTTACATTGTTTTTGTGGGCTGTTTCGATTAAACGTAAAACATCCGTTTCTTCATTGAAAAGTTCCACGTCAACTAAATCAATTTTGCCAGTGCTAGCTAGTGTTTCATTTAATTCAAAATAAAATTCGTCACCGACAGCTAACTCGCCGCCCTCTTTTGCACTGCGGAAAGTGAATAAAATCGGTGTTTCTGGTAAAATTGTGCGAATTTCATCTAGCGCAGCTTCCACTTTAGCTAAATCTTTGACGTCTTCAAAAAAGTCAATGCGCCATTCGACAACGTCCAAATCGATTGTTTGTAACATTTCTGCTTCTTCTTTAAGCGCAGCAACCGTTTTACCGACCATTGGTACACAAATTTTTGGCGCACCTTCACCAAACGTAACATTCTTTACGACTACTTTATTCATGTATAATTCTCCTCATTCGATATTATGTCTTAAGATTAGCGATAACCTTGTTCTTTTGCAAGTTTTTAAAATAGGATTTCTTTAATGTAATCAACTGGCATTTCTTTGTGTGTCCAAATTTCGAAAGCTTTCGCACCTTGCCAAAGCATCATGCCTAAGCCGTTAAGTGTTTGACAGCCTTGTTCTTCAGCGATTTCAAGCAATCTAGTTTTAGTTGGTTTGTAGACAACATCCGAAACGATTAATTCTGGACGAAGCATATCGGCACTTGGTAAAAGCGTTTCGCCTTCGAAAGGTTTCATCCCAACGCCAGTCGCGTTCGTGAAAATAACACTTTCTGCGATTTCTTTACGTAATTGTTCGTGGTCTTCGATATCAAATAATTGTGCTTTACAATCTGTTTTCGAATTGATTTTTTCTACTGTTTTTTCTGCATTCGCGTAAAAATCGTCTTTTCTGTTGAAAATAGAAATTTCTTTTACGCCGTCAAGAGCAGCTTGGATACAAATAGCTGTTGCCGCACCACCAGCGCCGCAAATCGTCATTTTTTTGCCGATAATATCATGTCCAGCTTCTTTTAATGCACGCATATAACCAGTGCCGTCTGTAATGTGTCCAGTTAACACGCCGTCATCATTAACAACTGTATTTACTGCCCCTACAAGTTCAGCTGCTGGAGAAAGTTTATCTAAATATTTATGGATATTTGTTTTATTTGGCATGGAAACGTTCCAGCCGCGTAAGTTCATTGCGCGGAATCCTTGTACAACATCTTTCAGTTCTTTGTCTCCAACTTCAAAAGCAAGGTATACATAATCAAGCCCGAGTTTTGCAAAAGCTTCATTATGCATTGTTGGTGATAAACTGTGTCTGATTGGAGTGGCGATTAAACCGATTAATTCTGTGTGTCCTGTAATTCTTTCTGTGATTTTGTTTGTCATAATAACATCGTTCCTTTCCAAATTAAGGTTTATTTGTGAAAATGTGAACTTATATAAAGAGCGAATGTGGCAAGACGGACTCCGCCTTGCCAGTTCGGATTACAAAGAGCCAATTTTTTCTAATGTAGTTAAAATATTTCTTCCTTCGCGAACGCCTTCCAAGATTTTTCTTGTCGCAGCGCTGTCGCCAATATTTACGATTTCAATTTGTTTTTCTTTTCCGTATGCCGCAAGTTCTTCCATAAGTGGGCGTTCTGGTCGCATTCCTAGGCAGACAAAGCCGTAATCAAATGGAATCTCGGCGTCTACTCCGTCGTGCTTCACTTTGAAATGATCCGCTGCTACTTCGGTTAATGCAGTTTCTGTTTGCACATCAACATTATTCTTCTCGATAATGTCCATCATCGAAAGACGTGTAATCATATCTAAGTCTTTTCCAAGAAGTGGCATCATTTCTACAATTGTAACATCCGAGCCGCGTTCTGAGAAGTACTCGACCACATCAAGTCCAACTGCACCACCGCCGATAACTGCAACTTTTTTGTTACTAAATTCGGTAAAGTCATCGATATTTGAAATAAGTCCAAAAATCGAATGAACCTTACTGCCTTCTTTGTCAATCACGTCATGCAAACCTTTAATCGGTGGAAGTAATGGTTTGGATCCTGTGGCATTGACTACCACATCAGGATTAAATGTATCAATAAGCGCAGTATCAGCTTTAGTGCCTGTAATAACTTTTAAATTGGTTAATTTTTCTGCTCGGTTCGCTAAATAATTAGGGAAATCGGCAATTCTACTTTTGTCTGGAAGGTTGGCAATGGCACGCGCCAAGCCACCAGTTTGTTCACTCGCTTCAATTAGCGTTGTGTTACAGCCAACTTCGGCCGCCGTACAAGCTGCTTCAAGCCCTGCTGTTCCGCCGCCAATTACGACAACATTGGTCGGACGAGTCACTTTTGTTTCTTTGTATTTATCTTCATGAATAATATCAGGATTCACCGTACAACGGATTGGCTTCGACTTGGAAATTCGGTGATCCGCGCAACCGATATTACAAGAAATACATTTTCGAAGCATGTCTTCTTGGCCAGTTGCCACTTTGTTCACCCAGTTAGGCTCAGCGATTAAGCCACGTCCCATCGCAAGCAAGTCCGCATATCCTTCTGACAAAATTTTCTCTGCCGCTTTTGGACTGCGAATGTTACCGGAAGTAATCGTTGGTTTGTTAAATTTATCTTTCACCGCTTTTGCAAGGTAGCTTCTCCAGCCATCTTCCAAGTTCATTTGGTCAATTTGCAAGTATAGGTTGTCATTTATTGCCGCTGATACATTCAAAATATCCGCTTCTTCTTGGCAATAATCTAGCAGTTCCAAAATATCTTCTAAGTGGTTGCCGCCTTCTGTAAATTCATCTGCACTAAAACGAAGTACGATTGGGAAAAATGGACCAACTTCCGCGCGGACTTTTTCCAAAATTAGTTTGACGATACGGGCGCGATTTTCAGGCGAGCCACCAAATTCATCCGTACGTTTGTTATAAAGTGGCGATAAGAATTGGCATAGTAAGTACGAGTGTCCGCCGTGGATTTCGACTGCATCAAACCCAGCTTGTTGGGCACGTCTAGCTGCATCACCATATTTATTGACGATTTCATAAATTTCTTCTACCGTAAGCGGGCGCGGTACAGTACCACCTTTTTTAGATGGAATATCTGACGCGGAAACTGGTTGAAGTCCATTCAAACGTGCTGGATAAGCTGATGCACCAGCGTGGTTGATTTGGATGGATACACAAGTTCCATGTTTATGAAGACGTTCTGTTAATTTGTAAAATCCAGGGATGTATTGGTCATTATCGATTCGAAGTTGCGTTGTTCCGTTTGTCCCATAAGGAAAATCTACACAAGCGTTTTCAATAGTGATTAGACCTGTTCCACCTTTTGCGCGTTGTTCGTAGTAATTCATATGTTCTTCTAAAAATTCGCCATTTAATCCAGCTAGGTTTGTCCCCATTGGTGGCATTATCACACGGTTTTTAATGGTCATTCTTTTTACAGTTAATGGTTCAAAAATACTCGGATAATCTGTCATAATAAGCCTCCTGCGACTATAATCTCAGCAAATGATTTGTTACATTATTCACGTTCAATAATGCACAATCTTATTTCTCTTTCATTATAAGTCAGGAATAATTATTAATCTAATGTATATTTTTCGATTTATCCATAGATTTTTTCTATACAATCGCTTACAATAGAGTTATCAAGGCATTCCGAGGAGGTAGTTTCATGAATTTGCGTCAATTATACTATTTTAAAAAACTAGCTGAAAAAGAGCATTACACGATCGCAGCCGCCGAACTCTCCATTACCCAGCCTAGCTTAAGCCATTCTATCGCAGAACTTGAGCGAGAACTTGGTGTCTATTTATTTGAAAAACAAGGCCGCAATATTCGTTTAACTAAATACGGTCGCTTTTATTTAACTTATGTGGAAAAATCCCTCGCCGAACTAGAAAAAGGTGAAAAACTTTTACACGAATTAACGAGCCCATCGCACGGAAATATTGATTTAGGGTTTATTTACACCATGGGCGCCCATACGGTTCCAGAGCTCGTCCAGAATTTCACCAAAGTCGAAAGCCATAAAGACATCACATTTTCCTTTTTCCAAGGTGCCACTAAATCAATTATCCCTGATTTAAAAAATGAAAAATTCGACCTAGCGATTTGCTCCTACGTCGAAAATGAACCTGATATTGAGTTTTTACCATTAACAAAACAAGAGTTAGTTGTTGTCGTTGCCGAAAACCACCCACTTGCCAAACATGATTCGATTGATTTAAAAGACACCGCAGATTATTCGTATATTTTCTTTTCTGACACCAGTGGGCTGAGACCGCTTATTGATTCTCTTTTTGCGGAAATAAATATTCAACCTAAAATCGGCTGTTATGTAGAGGAGGATACCGCAATGGTTGGGCTTGTGAGTGTTGATTACGGTATTTCTATCATGCCAAAAATCTCCTCATTAGCACACTACAATGTCAAAGTATTATCCATCAACGAACCAAAACACGATCGTTTTATCTATCTAGCAAGTTTGAAAAACCACTACATTTCGCCTGCTTCCAAGGCTTTTAAAGATTTCGCATTACGTTATGGTAAAAAGCATTTCCTATAAAAAAAGGAGCCAACCAAATCGGTGGCTCCTTTTCTATTAAAAATAAATACTTCCTGCTTCAGCATCCGCATTAAATCGGTATAACTCACCAACTTTTTCTAAATACGGTAAATACTCGATATTCTCCATAAATTCTACTTCATCCGGCAAAATACCTGGCTTCGTGCAACCATCTAACGTTTGGTAAAGTAGTTCGGCTGAGAAAGTTTCTGGCAAGAAATCACGAATTGCTGTTGTCAGTAAAAACTCTTCCGTAATCGCACTATACGCTTTTTTAAGCATATCTAAATGGTCAAAAGCAAGTGGCAGTTCCAAAGCTTCTGTCATTGAGAAAAGGCCGATATCCGCCGCGTCATCCCCAGCCGCGCGTTTCTCTAAAGCTTCTGGTGGCACAATCGCATAAAATGCCCGCGAAATAATCCAACCGCGCGGATCACGACCCGGTTTATCAAATACCCCAAACGGAATCAACGGAATACCAGTCAAACTTGTTTCTTCTTCTAGTTCACGCGCGGCAGCTTGGTCCGCAGATTCATTTTCATCGACAAATCCGCCCGGAACCGCCCATTTTCCGCCTTCCATATTTGGTTTTCCTTCTGCGTTTGTAAGGCTTCGTTTAATTAATAAAATATGTAATGTTGGTTTCCCGTTCAACTCTTTTACTGTAGTTAAAATCATATCGCTCGTATAGCCATCTGGTGTACGAAACTCTTTTGCATTATAATTTTTCAGCGCATCTTCTTTGTTCACAAATTCTTCTGTCATGTCAAAATCAGACTCCTTTTTGTGTATTTAGCTCTTTCCATTATAGTATCACAAAAAAAAGAATTTGTTCCAATCACTGGAACAAATCCTCTTATTTTTCGAGAATTGTGCGACCTTTATAAGTGCCGTCTGGTGAGATGCGGTGTGACATACGGTATTCGCCTGTTTCACTATCGCGACTCAAACCTGGTGTTGTTAAGCCTTTATGCGTACGGCGCTTGTTTTTCTTCGCTTTGGACGTACGTCTAGCTGGAACTGCCATATTGCTCGCCTCCTTATTTCTTACACTTGTATCATTGTAACGCTAATCACACGAAACATCAATCTTACAAATCGGCTAAATTCTTCACCCATTCATTCAAAGGACGACGCGGTTTTGCTTCTGGCACTTCCGCTAAGCTAGTTAAATGCAAGGTTCCAACAATTTTTTGCTCAGAAGGGATACCTAAATCTTCCGCAAACTTCGCATCAAAAATAAATCTATTCGACCGCCAAATCATCCCAATTCCCGCTTCCCAGCCAAGTAATTGGATATTTTGGATAAATGCACTAGTTGCCCCGATTGATTCGAAATCCTTTTTCCCGTGACCGATAATATTCGTCGTCACAATGAGTAAGTATGGCGGCGTAATAATTTTCTTCGCATAGCCTGCTTTTAAATCCGCAATCTCTGCTTCAGAAAAACTAACCCCTTGTTCGCGCTCATTAAATTCGATGATTTTCTCGATGTATCGCTCTTTTTCAGCAAGTGTATGCAGCACGTATACATTCCACGGCTCTACTTTGCTATGAAAAGGCGCATAGGCAGCTTGCTCTAAAATGGTGTTCACCGTTTCTCTTGAAATTGGCGCGTCGTTCGCTTTCTTAATGCTACGACGTTCCTTAATTGTTTTTTCAATCATGTTTAATTCCCCCTTAAATGATAAACGTTATCATTTAGAGAATTATAGCATGATTGGTTTGTGGGTTGCTAGTAAAGGGGCTTTTGGGGTTTAGCATATGTGTTTATTTTGTTCAGATGATTCTCTATAGACCAAAACCTGTTTTCTAATTCTATGGCTGATTCATAATATGTTTTTTCAAATAAAACCATTTATTTCCCGCTTTCTATCTCACCATATTTCTTAGAAAATAACTATAATTCAATATGATAGTGAGAACATAATATCCAACCGTTTAACCCATATGAAGCTTGTAACTCATAATAATTTAATTTTTTCTCGTTTAAATAATTTAGTAGTTCGTCCTCACTTTCATAATCTAGTGGCCAAAAATAGTTTTTGCCTTCAGAAAGTAAAATTGACTTCTCACTTATAAAGCTGCTAACCTCTCCTTTTACTATGTCTAAAATGATACTATTAGACATTTGGTGTTCAAAGCAGAAAGTTAAAAGCCCCTCAAATATGACTTTATATTTTCTGTTTTCTTCATCCTTAACAAACATGATTAATTGAGAATTCTCAAAATCTGCATGATAAGACAATATTTCGCTATCATGAACTGTATTTTTCATAATTAACACTCCTTATTTAGATGGCTTTCTTGGCGGTTTTCTATCCCAATCCCACTCATGTCTATGTGGAAATTCGTGAGTTCCGTCGTCTGAATGGTTAAAATCTATATCTTCTTTAGCTCTGCCCTTTTCATCATAATATCTTCTTTGTTTTACACTTCCATCAGGATTTAACAAATCAGCCGAGGAACTGGGCATAGCTTTTCCCGGAAGACTTTGTTTGTTTTCCACGATGATGTGTTTAGGCATTTTACTACCTTTTTTAACAATTTCTTCATAGTCAATTCTGCTAGTTTTCTTAATCCTTTCTATAACCGTTTTATCAGCTTGTCTCAATTTTATCAATGTATTTTTCGATATTGTCAGTTTCTTCCCTTGATACCCTTTCGTCGTGTAGCCAAAAACAAGTGAGGTTAAAATCCCAAAACTTTGAGCTTTGCTTATTTCTTGACCAGTTATCGGATCTTTATTTTGCTTCAGTGATTCTAGTGTGGCTTTTAACAACTCGCCTTCTTCCGTGGCTTGGTTACTTTCTTTTGGTAGCTCACCGTTAAAACTGGCTGTATTATAAGCCTCCGTTGCTTTAATATCCACTTTCCCATCTTTTGAAAGAATCCACATAACGCCTTGTTTTACTTTGCTATAACTCGCAAAATTATAGACTGTCGTATCAGTGGCACTCGCTTTTCCTAGCGTTTTTCGCATTCGGTTCACAGTGGCAAAATTTAATTTACTTAAATCATAGCTGCCCGTTTGACTATTAAACTGGATATTTGATTGTAACTCTCGAACAGTTTGCTGGATACCTTGCACTAAATCCGTCAAATGGTCGAAAAAAGCCCCATGACTTTGTTCAAAAGCCAGATATTTCTCTAAAATATTTTCTTGCTTATATGCGGTTGCTAACTGGGAACGATAGGTTTGCATTTGGCCTTCTGTACTGCTGTTCATTCGTTGGTACAGTGCTTCTTTTTTGCTTTCAATGCGGTCAATCATTTGGCCGAGTTCATATAAACCATCTGCATCAATTTTAGCATTAGGAGAAAGGTCTACTTGGTCGTGAAAGTCTTGGATATACCGCTTCAACCTTTCCTCACTCTCATTCATTGCCTCGATTATCGTGTCGCAGAGTGGAATGTATGTCATTTGAAAGTAATTTTTGGACGCTTCCACGGCCTTCCCTTTTAAACTACCATCTTCTACGTAGTTTGTCACGGTGGTTTTGACGCCTTGGATGATTTTTCTTCCTGTTTGGTTGGCTGCGCGTAGTTGGAATGCAAAATCTTGTATTTCTCCGATGTCGATTCGGCTCACTGGAACAACTCCTTTTGTATATCTTGTTGTTTACTTTCCAATTGGTAGATGTTTTTTTGGTATGTATTTATTTTTTCTTGGCGTTTTTCTTCCTCAGCTTGAAAGGTTTGGCACCATTTATTTTTCTCGTCTGCTTGGAGGTCTTCTAAATAGTAGCCGAAATTGCGAGCTTGATCGCCTTGCCAGACTTCTCTCATCAACTCCAAAGACTCGCGTTCTTCGTAACAAATCCGCTCAAAATCTTCTTCTAGCCAAATTCGCTCATTTTGTTCATGTTTGAGCATATCTAAGGATTATTCCGCATCTTTTTGTTGTTTTTGGAGGGTTTGTAGTTGTTGTTTCAATTTCTCGTTGTTTGAATCCACTTAAATCCATCCCTGCTTTTTTATTCTTAATATACCGCATAAGATATAAAAATTCAATAATTATCTGAAAATTCGAGCGCGCAAAAAAACAAGCCATCTACCTCGAAACGGCTTGTTCATTCACTCTTATTTTTCAACAATCACAGGGTTTTGCACGTGAACCACTTCAAAACGAGCGATTGCATTTCCTACGATGCCTTTGCGGTCTTCTCTTTGTTCTCTAGTGTCTTTTGTTCTGCCGTGTGCTTTTTTGAAGGAATCGCTTTTCACCCAATTGCGTTGGGCTTCTTCGCTTTCCCATTTGCTTGTTACGACTACTTCTTCATAGTCTTTGTCTTCTGGTTTGCTGTGCCATAGTTCGAAGCCTAGGAAACCTTCTACTTCTGCGATATCTTTTGTTGGATGTCCGTCGCCATTTGCGCCTGTGAACTGACGGATAACGTGCTCTGCTGCGCCTTTTTCTACCTTAATCGTATTAGTTACAATAATCATTCTTAAATCCCCCTTGGATAATTGTATTGTATGTATAATAGGCTAGTTCCTTCCATTATATTGATAATGATTCTCAATGTCAATTTTAGGGAATGGGCTTGGAGTGGGATTTAAAAAGAACAAATTTCACAATCAATGAAATTTGTTCTTTAGTTTGCTATTCTTTTTCAACCACCGGAATCCAAACTTCCGAATAATAATCAGCGGCAGTTGTGTCACCTTCTGTGTAGACTTCTAGTTCTGGAGCGTTTCCGTGCGCGTAGTTGCTTGTTTGGAACCATTCGCCGTAAATGTATTCCCACACTTTTTGGATTGCGCTTGGTAGTGGGCCGACTGATTTGAAGATGGCCCATTTACTTGCTGGGATGATTAGTTTTTCCATGTCTGCTGGTGGAGTGAGTTCGGATTCAATCGCGATATAATAGTCCATTTTGTCGCCGTTCATTTTACAAACGCCTAAAATACCATCAATTGTTGCAAATTCAGCTAATTCGTTGATTCGTTCGGCATCACCATTTGTGTTTGCTTCTTGCCAAAATTGGCTGATTTTTTCTTTTTGCGCATCGTTTTCAACCGAAAAAGTTCGTTTTTTCCCCACAGCTGTAAAAGCATTTCGTTCGACAATTTCTACTTCCATGATTTTTGTCCTCCTTCAATTGCTTTCGGTACTTTAAGTATAAACAAAAACTATCCAATCTCCAAATGGAAACCAGATAGTTTGAATTATTATTCTTCCGCTGCTGCTTGTTTTTGTTTCATCCGTTCGCGCACGCCAACTCGTTTGATTTGTTTACTACGAAGTTGCCCACACGCAGCATCAATATCTGTCCCGTGTTCGCGGCGAATAACACAATTAATACCATTTTTCTTCAATGTATCATAGAAAGCGAGTACGTCTTCTTTTGTGCTACGTTCATAATCGATATGCTCATCCACCGGGTTGTAAGGAATCAAGTTAACATAAGCTAAATGGCGATGTTCTCCGAGAAGTGCCGCCAGTTCGAGCGCTTCTTTTTTGTGGTCGTTTACACCTTTTAGCATAATGTATTCAAATGTGATTCGGCGGTTAGTTTTGTTAACGTAATAATGGATTGCTTCCATCAATTTCTCAATTGAATAGGTCTTGTTAATACGCATAATACTCGTCCGCAGTTCATTGTTCGGCGCATGGAGGGAAATCGCTAAGTTAACTTGGAAATCCTCATTGGCAAAATCAATAATGCGCGGTGCAAGACCACTTGTCGAAACAGTGATATGGCGCGCGCCGATTGCGAGGCCTTTGTCATGATTAATCACACGCAAGAAATCCATCACATTATCGTAATTATCAAACGGTTCCCCGATTCCCATTACAACCACGTGACTCACGCGTTCTTCCAAATTACGTCCATCCAAATAATGCTGCACATTCATAATTTGTTCCACAATTTCGCCAGCGGTTAAGTCGCGACTTTTTTTCAAAAGCCCACTCGCACAAAAAGTACAGCCGATATTACAGCCAACTTGGGTCGTTACACAAACCGACAAGCCATATTCTTGCTTCATCATCACGGTTTCAATTAAGTTCCCGTCACTCAGCTTAAATAAATATTTCGTCGTGCCGTCTGTCGATTCTTGTACCACTTGTTCTTCTAAAGTGTTCATCACAAAATTCGCTGTTAAAAGTTCAATTGTTTCTTTTGGAACGTTACTCATTTCTTCAAAAGTTTTGACACGTTTTCTATAAAGCCAGTCCCACACTTGTGTTGCGCGGAATTTCTTTTGACCGTGTGCTTCTAGCCATTCTGTTAATTTTGTCCATGTTAATCCATAAATGGAGCTTTTTTCCATTGTTCAGCCTCTTTTCAGGTCTTGTTTTCGTCTATAAAGATTATAGCTGTTTTATGGTTCACAAGCAATGCTATTTCGTAAATATCAGCCGTTTGTCCTGTCTCGCACAAAAAAAGTAGCTATTCTGTCACAAATAGCTACTTTCTCACTTTATCTAAACATGGTTTGGGTTGCTTTCGCTAGCACTTTTGGATCACGATTATGTGGTGTTACTGGGCAGATTTTTTTGTCAATATCAAGTAACGTATACACGGCGATTCTAGCAGCACGAACGGAATATTCTTCGGTGAAAACCATATCTTTTGGAATTTCCACAAATTGGCTAATCATCGCAAAGTTTGTACTACCTTCTGGAACAACGGCCGGACGATCACTCATTGCCCGTGGTTCAAATTGCGCATCGATGTATGGCATGTAGCACGGAATTACATTGATAATATCCGCTTTAATTTCTTCAAAATCGTCTTGCCAGTTCAAATGACACATTAATTCATATAAAATTTCTTCCCCGGTACATTCTTTCATCGGTTTTTTCACGAAATCACCCACGCGGTCTGGATATAATCCGTAACCCCAGAAAATCGTAGTGTTTGCATCTTGCGCTTTAAAATGAGGTTGTGCGGCAACAACAGTACTCATTAACCAATTAGAGTCTTTGAAAGTCATGAGCGCACCACTTCCTGGAATGTTCCCTGTGAAGCGTTCAATGCGTTTTAATAATTTATCACCATGACAAGTGACGGTAAAACTTTGCCAGTTTGTTTCTTCTTCATGACCAAAAAATGGCTCTGGATTGCCTAAATTTGGTTTCTTTTGAGCGACTTTGTACCAAAGCTCACCAGAAATTGGTTTTTCTTCAGGTTTTGGTGCCGGCGTATTCATATCACCAAGAGTCGCGCTATCTGTCATACAAGCATTCGTCATAATCACATCATCATCTGGGCCAAGTTTGATAGTGGATCCATCCGATAAATGAAGTGCTGTCGCTGTAATTCCAGGCGCATCTTTGAAATCAATATCTTCCACCGTTTGATTAATTGTAAAATCAACATGGTGTTTATCTAAAAATGTTTTTAAAGGTAAAATCAAGCTTTCGTATTGGTTTAGAGGGGTTCTTGTTACACCTTCCAGCGTATCAATCCGACTAAATTCTAACATCATCCGATTCATATAACGTCTAAATTCAAACAAGCTGCTCCATTTTTGGAAAGCAAAAGTGGTTTGCCACATAAACCAAAAATTCGTTTCAAAAAAGTGTTCGTCAAACCAATCACGTATCGTTAAATTATCCAGTTTTTCTTCCGGAGTAGCGAGCAGTTTCGTCATCAACATCCGGTCATTATTATTAAATCCCATCGAATGCGCATCGAGGATATTGCGATCTTTATCAACTAATCTCGCTTGCGCATGGGTTGGATGTAAATGGTCAAAATTCAAAATCTCTTCAGTAACACTAAAGTTCGGCATATCAAGCGACGGAATACTACTAAATAAATCCCAGAAATTTTCATAAGTTTCTTCATTTAACATCCGACCACCGCGACAAACAAAGCCATGTTCCACGCTTCCGGCTCCGTCATTACTTCCGCCTAAAATATGCATACCTTCAATAATATGAATATTTTTCCCATCAAAATTGGCATCACGAATTAAATAAACAGCCCCCGCCAAACTAGCAATCCCGCCACCGACGAAATACACTTGTTTGTCGCCGTAATAGCGCGCCTTAATTGCTTCATCCACTGCCCGTTCTTTTTCAGCGGCCTTTTGTTCAGAAATTTTCTTTGCGGCAATACCTGTTCCAATTGCAGCCCCAGTTAGAGCGACTAGCGTACGTTTTTTATTTTTCATCACTATCTCCTCCAATTTCTTGATACAGATAGTATACCTCGCCTCGTTCGCTTTTAATCTGGGCAAAAGAACGCTTATGTCTGGTTTTTAGACAAATTAGCCATATTGTCTAGTTTTCGCGGTACATGCTGTTTGCCAAAAATTCCGTATCCTTCGCAAGTCGAAATAGCTGGTTCGCAATCGTTTCCGGTGCCTCTTTAAAACCGCGCGTAATCCATTTAATCAGTACACCCGAGCATCCGTAAGAAAAGAATTCCGCATAAAATACCCGATCTGCCTCGTTCACCGCTCCATTCGTATCAATTTTTTCAAATAAATCCATAAACAGCGAATTCGTTAATTTAGAAAAGCAAAAAGAAAGGATACTCGCATCCGCCGAAACCGTGTTTTTATAGAAATCATCATTTTCTTTAATCGATTCCAGCATTTTCAGCACATGCTTATCCCAATTTTCAAGCGTAATCCCATCCGCCAAACAATGGAAAAAGTCATTTTCATACGTCCAAGTAAGCAAATCGTATTTATCTGTAAAATGATAGTAAAAAGTTTGCCGATTAAGTCCACAAATATTCGTAATATCCGCAATACTAATCTTTTCAAACCGCTTATGCTGACAAAGCTCCATCAGCCCACCAGCAATCGCTTTTTTAGTAATGAGTGATTCCGCCATGGCATCCGCCCCGTTTCGTTTGTTTGGGTTAATTGTATCTCAGGTGGGGTTGGAATTGCTAGGGAAAGCATGGGAGAGGTTGGTGCTTTATTATCTCCTTGAATGAAAATGATAGATTTTAGTTGAACTAATCCAAAGCTTTTTGGCTTCCCGGCTAGCTCGCGTGCATTAAGGTGTCTCAAGTTATTTAGTAAATTCACTTTGGGACCTTAGCCGGCTTGATTATTCGATCGGCGTGATACTTTTTATGTGGAGCTTATATAAAAGTAATACAAAAAAGTAAGCAGTAGTAGCACTGCTTACTTAAAATGCTTGGGTTTCTGCTTTAATCCTTTTGCTCTTGTAGTGGTGGATGCTTCACTTGGTCATCTTCTTGACTCGAGCCATCTTTAAAAACAAGTAGATTAATATGGTAAGGCGTATTCCTTTTACTATTGTAGTTGTATTCATACACTAAATTAGGGTCATCCTTAAACACTATCGTGACATAGTATCCTCCTCTAGTCCAATCTTTTTGAATATCCCTCGTTTTAACTTGCGTTGAATTTATCTTTTGCGCTGCTAAGTAATCATCTACTGCTTCATTTGCTGTATGTTTAGGGATTGCAAACCAATAAATATATCCGATAATGCAAATAATTAACACTAATCCAATCGTTATCCACCACTTTTTATACTTTTTCATTCAGCGACACTTCCTAATACATGAGATTTATTTAAAGTATTTCACTTGTTGTGGCTTATATGCTTTTGAAAAATAGTTTGGTAAATCATACACAGTAACTAAGGACGGAAATACTTGCACAACAGGCTTATTTCCTGTTCCGAAATAATAGGCTTGAAGTACAATTTTAGAACAATAAGTAGGGTTCTTACTATATCGACTTCCTGTCATACCGTATTTTGGGAAAATATTTTGTTTGGATGTGCCTTTGGTGGAATAATAGTTTTTGTCCGCCCAATTGGCTGCGGCATTAGCAACAGAACTATCCTTCAGGCGATAAACTTTTACCCATCCTTCTGGATCATAATCACTCATCCATTTACTTGTAGGTACTTGCCTTGTCGTTTTTCCAGCCCCAGGAATATCTAATATATACTCATTCCCATTCGCAATAGCAGCATGTCCCAATAATCCGGAAGAAGATGTTCCATTTGTAATCAGAATGTCCCCTTTTTTAATATTATAACCTTTATACACACCTTTAAGCATTGGCTTCTGTGGAACTTCTTCCCAATTTTCATCTACTACAGGAGGTTGTCCATAGTTGTTTAACTTTATCCATTCTTCATACGACAATGATGCATCATAGACACCATCTTTTAAACCATCTTGATAGACTTGATTATACTCACTTTCATTCTCTTTTATCCATGTTTCTAAGCTTACATCTGCTTTATTAATAATCCCTTCAGATACTCCCTGTTGATACAATGCGTCATAATCCACTTTTGTTTCCGCCTGAGCCATCTGCGGAGATAGCAAAATCCCACTTACTAACAATAATGCTGTAATAATACCTATTAACCTTTTTTTCATTATGCTCCCTCTTTTCTATGCATTAATCAAATAGTTGTTCCTACTAAAACCATAGCATAGAAAATGAATGTATAACCAAAAATGTAATGAAATGTCCGATTCTTGTCATGAACGACCTATTTTAGGCGAAAATCAATACATTAAGAATTGATTTACTTAAATTTATGTTCAAAATAACACAAATTGTGTCAATATACATAATTTTATACATTGAAAAATAAAATAAGCCATTTAAACCTTCTAATAAATAACCTATTTCATATAGAACCATAATCCCACGTGTATAAACCGTATTTTTATACACGTGGGATTACTTTATAAAAAATGATTGGAATGTTCCACTATTTACTTCCCTTAAACCAAATTCCCCACAACTTTCATGCGCAACCTGGGCGCATTAGCCAGATGATGCACCAATGGGATTTCTTCCACTACTTCAACCGAGTCAGTCACTGTACCGGCCAAGGTTACTTATTCTCTCGCTTTTGCTCGCCATTTTGCAGCGCTTCATCCCGCTTGATTTGGGAAATAGATTCGCCGATTGCGTTGGCAACTAGGTCGATTTTATCGCGGAAAATTTGTGCAACAACAGAGGTTTCGTCTGGAATAATTACACTACCGAACTGTTTTTCATTTTATCAATCGCATCTTCGGTCATTTCAGTAATTTTTTATAAGCTTTCTCAGCAAAATTGGAATTGCTAGGGAAAACATGGAAAACGTTTGTTCGCTAATATATAATTAAAAAAAGAGGTGAATATGATGAAAATAACAGACCCGCTCTACGGAACATTTGAAATAGAACCTGTTTTGGCTGAACTAATCCAGAGCCCATTGGTTTCACGGCTAGCATACGTGCATCAAGGTGGCTCGAGTTATTTAGTAAATCCGCTTTGGGACCTTAGCCGGCTTGATCATTCGATTGGTGTGATGCTTTTTATTAGGAAGTTCGGTGGCTCTTTGGAGGAGCAAATTGCTGGCTTACTGCACGACGTATCGCACACTGCTTTTTCGCATGTGGTGGATTATGCGCTTGATTTTGAAGAGGAAGATTATCATGAGCAGATTTTTGAGGACTTTGTAAAAACTTCGACGATTCCTGCCATTTTAGAGAAGTATGGTTATTCTTTTGAAGGGATTTTTGATGATATTTCGAAGTGGAAAATTTTGGAGCAAGAAGCCCCGGAGCTTTGTGCCGACCGGATTGATTACACGCTGCAAGATTTGTATCGCCATAGGAAAATTAGTTTGGCTGAGGTGGAAGAATTTTTGCAGGCTTTAGTAATGGTGGATGGGCGGCTTTATTTGGCAAATATCGCTCTTGCAGAATGGTTTGTTGCGCAATATTATTCGGAAGTGATTGATTATTTTTATGATCCGCTGAATGTTTATAGTTATGAGATTTTGGCTGAAGCAATGCGCATTGCGTTTCAGCAGGAGACGATTACAACCGCGGATCTTCGGTTGACTGATACTGAATTGTTAGCTAAATTGAATGCGAATTCGGATGCTCGGGAGAAGATTCAATTGCTCGCGAGTGCCCATTTGGAAGAAAATGAGGCGGACTTTACTTATCATCATAAGAAGAAAATGCGTTTGATTAATCCGTCTATTTTAGTGGATGGGCGGCTTATTCCGGCGGATGAGCTTTCAGAAAAAGTACGTAAAATGAATGATTGGGCATCTGAGAGAAGTAAGCACGGCATCTACATAAAAGCAACCAAAAAAAGTAAGCAGTAGTGACACTGCTTACTTGAGAGGTTTGAGTTAACAATACTCCTATTTAGTTTGGAACATCCATCTATTCATATATTTACATCCGTTAGACTAATACAATAATTAAACTTAATAGAACTACTAACACGCCTTCAAATAACATAGTGCTCCAAAGATATTCTTTTTTCTTCACATTTACTATACCTGTCGCTAAGAAGCAGATTAAAAGAATGATGTGAAGCCAAATTGGAAAAGCAATGCCAGTATTATTACTAACCATAGAAATACTCATGTAAATGCATACTATTGTCCAAACGATTAATGTACTTGTTAAAATTATTCTTTTCACTATACTATTACTCCTTAATATGCTTTGGAATTAAAGAACCAATTTCCTACATTTTTTAGTTGTTAATCTATTTTTTGCCTTTAAGTGTACCTATTGCACGTACATCCTGATATTTAAAAGCATATATTTTCTTACCATAGCTTGTTGGAACTAATCCTGTTATGCGATACTGCTTACTTGATAGTCTAAAGTTAATTTACACAGATTAAACACTTTTATTTGAATATACGAGTTCACTTTTTGTATTTCTTATTAAATTCATTGTGTACGTTTGCACATTTTATACAAACATATACTCTTATTTATAATATGTCTTTTTTATCATTTTTATAGTTATAGGTTAATTTTTACTGTTTGTGATTATATTTCCTTATAGCAATTTAAGTACAGCAATAATGTTCTTTTATTGCTCCATCGTTTTAAAATTATTTAGAAATTGAATTCCTTTATTTAATTCTTTCTCAATATCGCTCCATTGACTTGTTTCATCATCATACCAAGAATAGATAATTTTAACTTTTCCATCCATCAAAGAAACTACTTCAAATGAAATATAGCGATATGGGGCATAAGTAGGTTCTTCAACTACAATTTCTGCCATGCATTTGTCATTATCCAGTTCTACAACATAACCGTCTTTTTCATCCTTTATAATTGTTAATTTTATATTATTTTCCTTCAGATTTTCTTTTTTTGAATCTATCAATTGGATTACACTCAATCGAATGCCGCTATATGTATCTTTTTGCATAATTACGTTCCTCTCAAATTTTATGATTCAAGCTAAAGCTTCTAAAGAACGAGTCACTTCTTCTCTAATTTGCTTTTCACTGTAGTAAACATTAGGTAATTTCAAATCTTATTCACTATCAGAGAATCTAGCTGCCATATCAGACACATTCCCTAAAATTGTGTATTCTTCCATAGAAGAAACTCGTCTAAAATACGGAATAACATTTCCATAAAACAGAAAAAGAGAAGACTTTTTCTTCCCCAGTCTAAGACCTTGCTAATCTTTGAGCAAGGTCTTTTAGTTTATACTAGTTTTTTTAATAATGCCCTACCACATTCGTTTAGTCTGGGATGTTTTTTTAACTAGCTTAGTTAAACTAGCATTGGCATAATAATAAGAATCATACTTATAAAATTGATAACCACTAGTACGATATTGTTTCACTCTAACATATAATGTTTTCGCCCCCATTGATCGAGCAGCATCAATAATTGCAACTATTCCAAAGATTGGACCTGTAATTGGCATGAATGATAGAATCCCCAATGCAAGACTTCTCATATTGCCTTGTGTGGTTGTATTATACTTAGTTGTTTGAACATATATCCATTTAGAAGCTTTCAGTAACCGAGGCTGAGTGGCGATATTTATGCCATCTTCAATGTCTAAAGGAGGTGCTTCTAGTTCAAGCTCATTATCTACATAAACGTTACCTTCTTCATCCCTATGTACATTTTCTATTGTACCATCATCAGATGTAATTACCCCGTTTTCTTCGTCATTCATTTCAATTTTTACAGTTTCGCCCGTCTTCTTATCTTCAATAACTAAAGTATTACCTGTTTGGGTTGCTATAAAATTTTCTCCGTCATATGATTCAGTAGGAGTGTTCTCTGTTTCTGATGCATAAGTTGCCAGTGGCAGAACCGAAAGAGACATTAACATAACTGATGCTAGTACTATAATGATTTTTTCATGGTTATCTCGCTCCCTTATTATGTTTTTTTAGACAGATACTTATTATACAAAAACCAATTGAATAATGTACCTAACAACAAAAGTATCCCTGCAACCCATATAAAGCTTTGATTCATATAGACATATGAAACATATAGACCAACAATAACTAGAATAAGAATCCCGAAAAACACACCAATAATAATTTTTTTCATTTTATCCATCTCCTTTACCTAAAAGCGCGACATCCCACGCTACAATACTTTTGTTTTTTTCTTAAAGTACTTCAACTATATATATGTATCCGCTTACATTAGTAATGTTACAATGATGTTACTAATATGTCAAGTTGATATAATCACAAGTGGGCTCCTGAAAGATTTCTTTATTAAATCATTTGCCCATCAATTTAAATTTAATTCTTCATAATTTGCTTCCAATCCGCCACATTACTCAAAGCAATCATTGATTCTTCGTTATCAGTATTGATTTTAAGCAATTTTTTATTTAATTTCCACTTTAGTATAACTATACTATTAAATCATTGACACCTAAATTTACAAAATTAAATTCTTTATACTAGCTATTTCCCATTGTCTATTTAGGGTATACCCTTTTTTTACATGAATCAACTGTACCAAAATATAAAAGCAAAAAAGAGAAGATGAAATTATCATCCTCTCTCTCATACTACCTATCAATCAATACTTAAAATCATCCCTCTCAAGGACTTTCCAACAGATTGATTGCTTCATTTAAAAACAAAATCTCTTCTTCTAATTTGTTTTTTTGCTGTTTTAATTCTCTTACCTGTAGGAAAGTCTTCACCTCTTTGGTTTCCAGTTTATCGGCATCATGTAACTTCATCCATTTGTGAAATTCGTAACGAGGAATACCATACTCCCTGCAGATAGACTGTATGGTAGACCCCCTAGAGTATAAAACCAGTAGGCTTTTTTGAATTTCTTCTCCATATTCAATTCGAGCCATACCTGTCACTTCCTATCTAACACAGAAATTTTTATTCCCTTTTTACTTACTACATTATGATGATGTCACAGGGGGTTATTCCTTCTTCTTCCTTTTTCTTTGCATTATCAACCAAATAAGGACGAGCACTAAACCCAATAAGGTATAGTTAGTTACTGTATCACCTGCTTTAGGTAATATGGGTTGTTTGTTATCCTTATCTGAAGAGGCTGCCAGTTCTTTTTTAGGAATCTCCTGTATGTTTTCTTCACTGACATCCAAATCGTCCTCTGAAATGAACACCTCAACCACTGTTTGACTAGCTTGAACTCGTTCAGGCGATAAGAGGAACATCCCACAAAAGCTGATTAGTACCATTGCCAGAACTAATTTCCTTTTCAAGAAATGCACAACTCCTTTCGTAATTTCTTATTTAAAAGCAGCTGTAAAAGTTAACGTTGTTTGATATGCTCCAGCTTTTTTGTCTCCTTGAGGGTTTCCAATTTGAATTTTACTTACTTCTGTTTCCTCCATCGCATAACCTGAAAAGCTTCCAATGACGGGATTAGCCATGGGTACTACACTATTATTACTCTTAAAACTACTAGTTATTACGTCCGAAATAGCGCCAACCCGTTGTAATTCAATCTCTCCATCGGCTGATAATCCACTAGATAATGTCACCTCTACTTCTTTTCCTGGTTCTAAGTTACGATTGATTGTTTTCACAGACATTTCTGTGGCGTTATCATTAGATAAATTTACTTTTTCTGGTACAACTAAGGTATAATCTCCTTCAACAGAATATTCCACTACTGTATTTCCTTCTTTATCTGCCGCGTAGGCTGTCCCTCCGCTAAAAATCACCATACCCATTGCTGCCACACTTAACGTACTTAATACTAATTTATTCATAAAAAATTTCCTCCTTTGTCTAGACGACAACTAATTTTAAATTTATTTCAGACCCGTTTAAAGGTGACTGATCGTTTAAAGAAAAACATTCATATTTTAACACTGCGTTTTCATATTCGCCTACCGCTAACGTTTTTTCTAATTCAATGGAATACATACCTTTTCCTGGTTCGATTAAATCGGATATCCATAGAACCGAACCATCTGGATGAATAAGCGATATTTTGAAGTAACAATCATTAATTTCCGGATTATGGAAATTCACTGCTTGTTTTGTTTCATTTGCATACAACGTCACTTTTTCAAACCCTGGAATGGCGATTGTATTTTCTTCTCCACTTGTATCCTTCTGTTTTTTCCCGTTCCAATCAACGGCAGAATGGTCTACATCCAACAGATTTATTTTATCCTTGAATAGAAAATAACTACTGATTCCAATGACACTTACTAACAATAGTAGTAAGGATATGATCACTACTCTTTTCTTCTTCATAGGTAACCTCCAATTTATTCATAACCACAGGACTGTGACATGATCACTAGTCTGGCTAATTTACATCATTCATACTTAATCGAAAATACGACGTTCCCCGTATATTTTCCAGCCTGGATGTTCTCTGGTGCTTCAATAACCATGACTGCCTCGCCTTCTGTTATTTCCGAACCTGGGGCTAGGGTTAAAATGGCTTTTTCTGGATTAGTTTCTGACCCGTCCCAACTCAGTGGTGCCAAACATTGGACTGTTGTGTCTGCCGTATTGGCTAAAGTTAGCTTGTTGCTCTCAGAAATGGTTGTTTCCTCATAATTCAAACCTACGGATAAAGTTTTACTCCCTCGATTAATCCCTTGTACTTTCAATTCGGAAGCTTCATTTAAGGAAATAGACGCTGGAATAATCACCGTGTAGTTTTCTACCCATTTGGCGTAAATAGTTGTAGATACAGCAGCAGGCAATGAAAAATCAAACTTATTAGTGAAATTTTGATCAAGATACCACCCGTCAAAGTAATGTCCTTCTTTTACTGGAATCACTTCTTCCCAGTACTCCCCAGAAATTTTATTTTGTACTTTTTGTTCTTCCGCATCTTCAAATTCTCCACCCATCGCATCCATTGTTAGAGAAAGGAAAGCGCCTTTTCTATAGCCAATAGGTTCACTTTGTTGCCTGTGATATGTCTGTAGTTGCGAGAGATTAGAGAACTGTACCCAATTCTTTTCGTCATACCAGCTTGTATTTTCTAACCCATTAAAATTGCTTACATTGTGACTGACAAACAAGTAGGTTAGGGAGGTGGTTCCAGTAAACATATCTGTCGAGCTTGCTGCATGTGTAAAATTATCTAGAAATAAAGATTTTAACGCTGTACAATTTTTAAACATGGTACCCATGTTAGTCACTGAACTGGTATCAAAGGTACTTAAATCAAGCTTCTCCAGTTTTTCATTATCAGAAAACATGGCAGCCATATTAGTTACTGAACTCGTATCAAAATTACTTACATCTAACGCTTCAAGACTAGTACAACCAGCAAACATGGCACGCATATCAGTTACTAAGCTCGTATTAAAATTACTTACATCCAACTTCTCAAGGGCGCTACAATTTCTAAACATTTGAACCATTTCAGTAGCGGAACTGGTATCGAAATTACTTACATCTAGTTTCTTCAGTTTTTCACAGCCATTAAACACTCTATACATATCAGTTACTGAACTCGTATCAAAATTACTTACATCCAGCTCTTCAAGACTAGTACAATCTTCAAACATGGCATACATATTAGTTACTGAACTCGTATCAAGGTTGCTTACATCCAGCACCTCAAGGTTTCTATTATCATAAAACATGTAAGACATATTAGTTACTGAACTCGTATCAAAATGACTTACATCCAGTTCCTCAAGTGCCCTACAGCTGTTAAACATATCCCACATAGTAGTTACCGCACTAGTATCAAGACCACTCAAATCAACCTCCATAAGGTTGGAACAATTTTTAAACATACCTTCCGTAGTGAGTAAAGATGGTGCTGTCGGATAATTATTATCTCTAATGATAACTTTTTCAATTCCTGAACCATAAAATGCGAGTGCAAAAGACGTCACTCTAGATAGATTCGAACGTTCAATTCTCACACTCTCAAGTACTGTGAAAACATTATTTCTAAAATACGATGAGAAATTTCCTGTCAAAGTAGCTTCTTCAATCTCTATATGTTTAATTCTGTTCAAATAACTATTCCAAGCGGTTGGTTTACTACTTGGCACGTTACCAAACATATGCAAGCTATATTCACCGTTCACAGTATTACGATAAATTGTCCAAAAATCACCTGAGTTTACTACTGTTAAATCCGAATCATCCGAATCAGCAATAAGCTGCTCAAGAACATCTGGATTTTGCACCAAATCATCCGTAGTTGGGGCTTCTTCTAGATTCTCGACCTCTGCCGGTTTGTCTTGCGCGACTTCTTCTGTAATGAGATTAGAGGTATAAAGAGAACCCAGCTCAACCTCTGGAAGTTTATTTATTGTATCCCTTTCTTGTGCGATAGAAACATTAGCGCTCCCAAAAGCAATGAAAATAACGGTAACGATTAGGATGACTCGCATGGAAAGCTTCTTCATCAGCTCCCCTCCTTCTTCCGTAATTAGTTTCTAGTTGCTAAACATTCTAGCTGTTATTTTATTATAGAGGAGTAAGGGGGTACCTCTAGCCATAAAATTTTAACTTCTTAAAATTTTATGGCTTGCTTAGCAAAGTTATTCATAGTTAACCGAAAATACTAGATTCCCTGTATATTTTCCCGCCTGGATATTTTCTGGCGCTTCAATAGCCATGACTGCATCGCCTTCTGTTATTTCCGAACCTGGCGCTAGGGTTAAAATGGCATTTTTTGGATTAGTTTCGGAACCGTCCCAACTCAGTGGTGCCAAGCATTGGACTGTTGTGTCTGCCGTATTGGACAAGGTTAGCTTGTTGCTCTCAGAAATGGTTGTTTTTCCATAATTCAAGCCTACGGATAAGGTTTTACCCCCTCGATTAATCCCTTCTACTTTCAATTCGGAAGCTTCATTTAAGGAAATAGAAGCTGGAATAATCACCGTGTAGTTTTCTACCCATTTGGCGTAGATAGTTGTAGATACAGCAGCAGGCAATGAAAAATCAAACTTATTAGTGAAGTTTTGATCAAGATACCACCCGTCAAAGTAATAATCTTCTTTTACAGGAACTATCTCTTCCCAGTATTCCCCAGAAACTTTATTTTGTACTTTTTGTTCTTCCGCATCTTCAAATTCTCCACCCATCGCATCCATTGTTAGAGAAAAGAACGCGCCTTTTCTGTACCCTGTAGGTTCACTTTGTTGTTTATTATATGTCTGTAGTTGCGTGATATTCGAAAACTGTACCCAATTCTTTTCGTCATACCAGTTTGTATTTTCAAGACCAATGTTCTCAAGCTTGGTGAATCGATGACTAAAGCGTAAATAGGATAACAAAGGAGTATTCCCAAACATGTTATTCTTATTAGTTGTTATATTATCATCAAATTTATCTAAGTATAAAACTTTTAGATTCGTGCATCCCTGAAACATGGTTTGCATATTTCCAACCGAACTCGTATCAAAACTGCTTAAGTCTAGCTCTTCAAAACTAGTACATCCTTCAAACATACTATTCATGCGAGTTACTGAGCTCGTATCAAAACTGCTTAAATTCAGTTTCTCAAGCGATTTACAATATTGAAACATCATCTGCATAAAAGTAACAGAGCTGGTATCAAATTTGCTTACGTCAAGTTCTTCCAGGTTAGTACAATCCGCGAACATATAATCCATATTAATAACTGAACTTGTATCAAAATCAAAGTTACTTAGGTTCAATATTTTAAGGTTTTCACACCCCTCGAACATCCTTTCCATTGTGGTTACAAAACTCGTATTTAAACCACTTAAATCAAGCTCTGATAGATTTTTCGCCATAAAAAACATTTGCTTCGTATTTGTTAAAGACTGCGAATTAGAATAATAGTTATTTTTAATGATAACCTTCTCAAGGGATGAATTAGAAAACGCCTGTTGAAAAGATGTCACTCCCGATAAATCAGACCCTTCAATTCTAACGCCCTTTAATCCAATGAACCAACCAAAATAACCAACAAAATCACCTGTCAAAGTAGCTTCTTCAATCTCTATATGTTTAATTCTTTTTAAATAATTATTCCAAGCGGTTGGTCTACTGCTTGGCACGTTACCAAACATGCGCAAGCTATATTCACCGTTCGCAGAATTATAATAAAGCGTCCAGTAAGCACCTGAGCTTACCACTGTTAAATCTGAATCGTCCGAATCAGCAACAGACCTCTCAAGAACATTTGGATTTTGCATCAACTCATCCGTAGTTGGGATTTCTTCTAAGTTCTCGGCTTCGGCTGGTTTTTCTTGCGGGACTCCTTCTGTAATGACATCAGAGGTATCCAGAGAACCCAGCTCCTCTTCTGGAAGCTTATTCGTTGTGTCCCTTTCTTGTGCGATAGAAACATTAGCGTTCCCCAGTGCAATAAAAAGCACAGAAATAATAAGAACCACTCGCATGGAAAACTTCTTCATCAGCTCCCCTCCTTCTTTCCTAATTAGTTTCTAGATGCCAAACTTTCTAGCTGCAACTTAATTATAGAGGAGTCGAGAAGCATTTCTGGCCATAAAATTTTAACTTCTTAAAATTTTACGGCTTAGTTGGTGTGTTTACTTTTTCCATTAGTATTGTACAAATGAAAAATAGAAATAAAAAAATCCGAGTAACGATCATTACTCGGACAAGACTTTGGTTTTCCATTTAAACATTTTCCATATCCATTCCAACAAGTATTTCCCTAATCTTTTTTATTAGCAATAAATTTTTTTCTCGCTATTTTCGCCAGATTATCATTAATTTTGACATAATCAGATTCTAGCCATCTAGTATTTACATAGATTATTGGCTGATTGATACGTAAAGAGGTCAACACTTCTGGAGACACGGAAAAATCACTTATATATAAGTCCACCACCGGATCGACCTGATTAAGTATTTCCAGATTGTAGTAACTAGAAAAATACCTCATAAAATCAAATACGGCTGTTTCATTAGATATGGTCGATAAAATAGTTACTTTAATAGGCAAGGTGTGTATAGAAAAATCAATCCGCTTATCCAAAATGATCAGATAATCTGAAGTAAGTCTTTCTTCAAACGGTTTTAATGGATCCATTTCTTTTAAATTTACTAATTGGCTAATTAATGGTTCTAGGTGATTCACTTTATGGATTTTTCTTATATTTCGATCAAGATCTGTATACCCTGGCACAATATTATTGAACTTATTGATTAAATTATCAAGTAAGAAATATCTATAATTTATACTCGCAAAGGAGTAACGGAGCAATTCCATCTCTTTCTCTGAAAATGGAATAGAGAGATTATTATTTACTTGTTCACTGGCAAAATCAACTAGTTTCATGAAGCCCATTTCTTCTAACTGTTCATCCATGTAGAAAAAAGAAGGCATTTTTTCAATCGAAGAATAACTACCGAAAGCAACAATGGTACTCAGTATAATTTGCGTCGTGTAGGTCATTTCTTTATAGTTCCTATTAGGAAGTTGTTTCGCTACTTTTTTAATGAACGCACTTTCTGATTTCTTAGACTCCTCGGTGCAAGCCTTATATAGGGCCACTTTAAACTGCCTAGTTGTATCAATTTGACAATTCATTCGATCTCTTAATAAATGCATAGCGACATAATAATGAATCATCATCGCCTTATCTATCGAGTTTGCTCTATAAATTTCTTTTGGGCAACTCTCTAATATGTCGGTGATTTCATCATATCGAACAAAAGAAAAGGGCCAACGATCCCCGCTATATGCGACTAAAAAAAGGAAGGCATAGAATATTCTTAATGAAAATTCATCCCCCGTTATTTCTACCTGATTTCCTGTAGAAATAGACAAGTTCCGTTCACTTAGCTCTTCATTCAATTCCTTTATTTCTTTCTTTATCCCAGAATAAGAAACATGTACTTTTTTTGCCAATGCTTGTAGATTAGGGAAGGAAGACAGCAACAAAGTTTCGAGAATTTGAAATTTGGGTGACTCTCTAATATAGGCGTTGATAATGAGTTGAATACTACAATTATCCGATATTTTTAAGGTATAGGACAAATTTGGCGCGGAGTGAACAATCGAAAACGCTTTATATCCAAATCGTTCAATATCAAAATTAATTGTTTTAATCGTAGAAATGAGGGTTGGATACGTAATGTTCAAATCATTTAATAGTTCCTCTTGTGTACTTGTATGATTTTCCGCATAAAAAATCTTCTCAAGAAGCGCTACCTTTTTTTGGCTTTTTGAATCTAAATATTCTCTCATTAAAACACTTCCTTTGAATGTTCTTTTTATGTAAAATCCATATAACTGCAATAAGATGTTTCTCTAAGTCATCGTATCTGCTCCATTGGCTCTTGTTACTAATTGTTTCTTTTCCAGTTCAAAGTCCACTTCCGGGGTTCCCTCTAGCTCTTCCACCAATGGTAATTGATTCTATTCAAATAAATTCAGCCATTCGTTTCGAGTGAGATATTCATGATTTTGATACTTCACCTTGTTTTTTGCGCGCTATTCAGGCACATATGCTTTATCTATAATAACATCTTTCGGACTACTACCCAATCCAAAAAAGTCATGTGAAAAATACGGAACAAACGGTAATATTTCAATTGATTTAGAAGTGAATGACGCGCGGCAAGCTTTTGTTCGGTTCCTTTATTCATTTATTTACCCTACTAGAATATTTTTAGTTAGCGTTTGGGTTGTTTTTCTAGATAATTAGTATAAGAATTGATTTATTTAAATCCATGTCTAAAATAACACAAATTGTGTCAATATACATAATTTTATACATATGGGATTACGTTATACAAAAATAGACTGGAAGCAAAGTAATTTCTTACTTTGTTTCCAGTCTGAAGTCAGCAATGCACTACTATTTACTTCTTACTTCCCTTAAACCAAATTTCCCACAACTTTCACGCGCAATCTGGTTGCATTACCCGGATGATACGCTAATGGGATTTCTTCCACTTCCACCACTTCAATCGAGTCAGTCACTGCACCGGCTAGAGTTGCTTGTTCTCTCGCTTTTTGTTCGGCATCTTGGAGCGCTTCTTCCCGCTCGATTTGAGAATAGATGTAGATTTGTTCGTATTGTCCGCTGATTTGGGAAATGGATGCGCCGATTGCGTTGGCTACTGGGCCGTTTTTGTCGCGGAAAATTTGTGCGACACCAGAGATTTCGTCTGGAATAATCACGCTACCACCGCCAACAAGTACTAGACTTACACTCCCCGAACTGGTTTTCATTTTATCAATCGCATCTTCGGTCATTTCAGCAATTTTTTTATAGGCTTTTTCGGCAAAATCGGTTGGGATATGTGCGACTAATTCAGGGTTACCGATTTCTGCCCTACCTAGACGAACCGCGATGTCGGTAGTGGTCATCGTTTTACCTCCGAAAACTAGTGCTTCTTCGGAAATACGGTAGCCAACGCTATCTGGTCCGATTGTTATGTCGCCATCTTTTTCGCGAACGATACTTCCTCCACCAAGTCCGATGGAAATAATATCTGGCATTCTAAAGTTGGTACGCACTCCGCCAACATCAACCGCAAGCGAGGACTCTCTAGGGAAACCATCCGTCAGCACTCCAATATCAGAAGTCGTGCCACCAACATCGAGAACCATCGCGTCTTTAAGTCCCGCCAAGTAGGATGCGCCGCGGATACTGTTCGTTGGTCCACAAGCAATTGTCAAAATCGGGAATTGTCTTGCATAGTTTAGTGACATTAAAGTCCCGTCGTTTTGGCAAAGATAGATTTCAGCATGCGCAATTCCTTCTTGTTCTAGTGCTTTTTCAAAACCATCACTCGTTGCCGCAATAACTTTGAAAAGGGCTGCGTTTAAAATCGTCGCATTTTCGCGTTCAATCAGTCCAACAGAACCTACGGAAGAGGAAATCGAAACCGGAATATCTGCGCCTAGTTCTTCTTCAATAATTTTTTGAACAGCTAATTCCTGATCGTTTTTCAAGGAAGAAAAGACGCCAACAACTGCGACGGATTCCACTTCACCTTTCCAACTAGCTAAGGTTTCACGGATTTCTGCTTCGTTGATTTCTGATAGCACCTGACCATCATACTCATAGCCGCCACCAGTTAATTTATATTTTCCAGATAAAAAGCCAACCATGTCTTCCGGCCAAGCTGTATATGGTAAAACGGATGCTGTTGCAGGATAGCCTAAACGAAGAACGCCAACTTTTGCTAATTTTTTACGTTCCACAATCGCGTTCGTACACTGGGTTGTTCCAAGCATGGCGTGCGTTACTTTCGAGCGATCAATGCCCGTTTCGCTCAATACGCGATGAAGTGACTCAGTAATTCCTGTTTCAATATCTTCACTCGTTGGCATTTTTACACTATGAATGAGTTGTTGATTTTCATCTAAAATAACGGCATCGGTGTTTGTACCACCAACGTCAATTCCAATTTTATACATGACGGCGTTCCTCCTTTTTGACAAGTTCTTCTAGTGGTTCAAAATCGACATCATAGCCGAAATAGCGCGGTCCAACTGTTTCGATACCTTTGTCCGTTCTCCAAGCATCATCAGCTGGTAGTGCCATCACGCGGACACGTTTTCCGTATTTGAGCGCTTCCGTCGTTACCGGCATCAGCGTTTCAAGGTCTACCATACAAATTAAATCTGGTGTAATTGCTATCGGTTCGCCATTTTTCTCCGCAACAAGATTTTCGTTTTGGAAATGAACAATGACTTCGCTACCTGTGTCTTTGTTTAGTCCGTCGATTTTCACACGACCAAAGTTGAAGCCTGCACGCGTTTCCCGAACTACATCGGTAATTTTCCCTTCGAATAAATGATAACCGTGCGTTACATCTAATAATTTTTGTAGTTTTTCTGCTTCGTCCATCGAAGTTTCACGGATTACTTTACCGATTT
Source organism: Listeria monocytogenes ATCC 19117 (assembly GCF_000307025.1). Lineage (GTDB taxonomy): Bacteria > Bacillota > Bacilli > Lactobacillales > Listeriaceae > Listeria > Listeria monocytogenes_B. Next base: position 520,782 of record NC_018584.1, on the reverse strand, counting down.
CTTCAGATAGCGTCACGATATTTTTAATACTACTTTGCTTAATTTGCGCGCCGTTACACGGATACAGGCTCACAAGAGAACTCGCGCCCATTTCGACCGTTGTCACACGTGCAAGTCGTTCGGTCCATTTATTATCAATCGTTTCCATGATGCCAATATTACCTTTTTCATCGGTGATAGCCATTGGTGTTGCGGAAATCCCGTCTAGATGGAACGTCACCATTTGTAGTTCTGGAAAAGCTCGGCCCATGCCGTCACAGTCCACCATTGGCAAACCTAGTTGAGCCGCCACAACGATTGGGATCATTGAGTTTACTCCACCAGCTTCCATTGGAAATGTTCCTTTTACTTCTTTGCCTACATATCTACCTAATTTTTCAAATACACGAACGAATTCGTCGCCTTTAGGAAATTTTTCAATGAGTACAGACGGTGCCCCCATCATCGCGGCTGGAATGAAATAATCATCATCCGCAATTTCTTCTGGGGATAACAGTTTAATTGGTCCATGTTTTTTAATTGCAGTTAATGCCATCATCTTGCCTATATATGGATCTCCTCCGCCACCAGTGCCAAGAAACGCAGCACCAATCGCGATATTTTCAATAGCTTGTTCATCTAAATAACGCATTTATTTTCCCTCCAAGTTTTCTACATTGTTGGTTTTCCCGCTCAGCACTTTCGCTCCGATCAAGTAAACAGCCAGCGACAAGATAATACCGATAAGTGGTTGATTTGGTAATTGTGGTAGCTCCGGGAAAAATGTCAAAATGACTGGAATCCCCGCAATGACTGCACCAACTAGCCAAGAACTTACACCCAGCCAGTTGACACCTGGTACTGGCGCCCATTTGGATTTATCTCCTTTTTGGACAATCCAGTAAGAAGCAATCATTACTCCTGCAACGGGTGGTACCATTGCTGAAAGTACGGACATAATTGGAACAAAGTGGTTTAAAATTCCGATAACCGCGAGTATTGTTCCAAGTCCGCCTGCAACTGCCACTGCTACTTTGTGATATTTTTCAGAGATGTTAAATACATTGATAATCGCAATACCTCCCGAAAAGGCATTTACTGCGTTTGTTGTCCATGCAGCAAGTATCAAGCCGATAATACCAAGAACTGGTAATCCTAAGTTTGTAAATACGACAGAAATATCTGCTGTACCCGCCGTAAGTGCAAGTACCGCTCCAACCGTAATCATAAGCACACCTGATGGCAAAATCCCGACAATAGCTGCTTTTACAACATCTTTACGCGATTTTGTATATTGAGAATAGTCTCCTGCAATTACTGCCCCTAACGCAAATGAGCCAATTGTAATTGCTAGTCCTGTCATAAACGACATACTTCCTGCTGGTTTATAGTTTTCCACAATAGCTAGTCCGCCATCGTTTAAAGAAACAACAAGTCCGTAAATACATACAAATAGTAAAACTGGAACTGCGATATAATTTAAAATACTCAAAATACGAATACCATAAATAGCTGAAAGTAACATGATAACTCCCCAAATTAAGGAAGAAACTGGTACTGGAAGATTAATTCCATAAATACCTAGAAACTGTGAGAATGCTGCACCACATACATTGGCTTGAATACCAAACCATCCTAGACAAGCAATCGCTAAAAGAATAGATATGATTTTTTTCGACCCTTGTTCTCCAAAAACCTGTGAAGCTACACTAACTGCTGGAATACCTAAATCGCTACTTTGCATTCCTTGATATATCATAAATAAGACAATAACGCCGTATCCTAAAAGTGCTATTAAAATTGCTTCCCAAAGAGGCATACCTGAAATTAAAGTTCCTCCAACTAGTAGACTCGGTACACAAATCATTGCTCCGGTCCATACAAATGCTAAACTCTGCCAGGATTGCGTTTGCTCCACTGATTTCTTCTCTGTCATTATGTTCCGCCCCTTTTTTCTTGAATTTGTTATATTAATGACTAATTATATAAGAACTAGCTATCATTTGTATTTATCAGAATTGAAAAAAAATAGCGCAATCTTTGTCGTTTTGGACAAAAAATGCACTATTTTTATTTATTATTGTTATTTCCACCAAGAATCCGTCGAATCGCCACTGCTAAATAAAGGTTGTAGGATTCTGGGATTTTAGTCGCCGGATATTGCAATAACTCATTTATCCGTTGTATTCGATATTTAATCGTATTTTTATGCAGGAATAGTAGTTCAGCTGCTTGATTATAATTGGATTCACCTTCCAGTAAAAACACAGACAGCGTTTCAATTAGTTCATCATTATCCTCTAAAGGCTTTAGTGGCCTCATTTGTTCTGCAATTGCTAGTTCTCCTCGATCTACTATTTCCACACATTTTGCTGCGAAATCAATTTCTTGAAGAGAATAAATGGACTTGTTCGCATAAATCGCATTTGCCGCATTTTTATATTCATTAACGAGCGAATAAGCGCTTTGCACATCTGACGTTTGCTCCATTCCTTGGCAAACGGTAATTTTCAAGTCTATCCCATGTTCTTTCATCATCATCGCAAACTCATTGGCTGTATGCGTCCGGTCCCGCTGCGCCACTGAATTATCAAGTAAAACAACGATATTGTCTTCAAATAAATCAATTAATGAAACTTGGAAGTGACTAGCTACAAAACTTTTCAGTTCAGCTAAAACTTGCTCATTGTCGCGAATTTCTTCGGTTTTTACAAGCCACATCCATTTAATAGAAGAAACATCCACATTTAAAATCTTACCAAGTCGCCGCATTTTGACACTTTCATCATTTAAAATGGCTTTCATCAGTTCAGCTGTACTGATTTCGACATAGTTTCTGCCCCATAAATTCATAAATACTTGGACTACTTCGGTAATTTGCATGACTACATCGGCTGTTAATACGCCTTTTTCTTTCATCATAAATAAGTGCATCGCTTGCATACCGTCTTGAAAAATCGGTTTTCTGGCCGTATAAAAATCGCGTTCATCCAAGGTAAGCTGTACAAGCTCATGTTCACCGATTTGTTTAGATGCCTCAATTATCCGTTCAAAATCCCAGTGGCGCGTTCGTGGCCAAGTGATAGAATTAATTACTTGGAAAGAATTATCCGTTAAGACGAGCGAAGTATGCGTTCTATCAGACAAAATTTTCAGTGTGGTATCTATATTTCGTTGTGGCGGTCGCACACTCGAAATCTGTTCTAATGACTCGGTTACAAAGTTGGTATCTGTCATTTCTTGCTTCACAATCGCTTCGACTACTTCATAAATCACTTCGCTATATCTAAGTGACATCTCGTTTTCCGGCATCACGATAATGGTAAAATCAAGTTCATTTGCAAAATCAATCAGTTTTTGATCCATTTTCGGCACAAAAATTCCCACGTAGTAAAGAATTAAAGCAACTTCGCCAACCTTATGTAATCGCTCAATTGTCCGACACTGTGCCTCAACATCGTCACGAATATTCACAAAAGCCGATACAACTATTTCACTGCCATAAAATTCATCATTATCAAATAAATCATCTTCTAAAAGAGCTACCTCTGTATATTCTAAAACAGAAATAGACGAAACAAGCTTAGATAATCCAGATTTTCCAGAGACTACTTTCGCTTCTTTTAAAGATGGTAATTTCATTAAATCTGCCAATTTTACGCTCAAAGTTCGCCACCTCCAGTTATTCTAAGTGTAAACAATCTCCTAGAAAAAGTCCATGCCACGTTAAATCTTTTACATTCAAGGCCTATTATAGTAGCATTGAACCATGAATAAACATATTCTGATTAAAAACATAAGAAAAGAAACGGAGGCAAATTATGTCTATAGAGCCATCCATTAAAATAGAAGAAATTATTAATGAAGTTGAAAAAGTAATCGTCGGTAAACGACATGTTGTTAAATTAAGCTTAACTGCCCTACTTGCGGGTGGTCACGTATTATTAGAAGATGTTCCCGGTGTTGGTAAAACGATGATGGTCCGCACCCTTTCTAAAACAATTGGTGTTTCCTTTAAACGAATTCAATTTACACCAGATTTACTTCCCGCAGATGTGACGGGGGTTTCGATTTTCAATCCTGAAACACGTGATTTTGAATTCCGTCCAGGTCCTGTCATGGGAAATATTGTTCTTGCGGATGAAATTAATCGTACTGCGCCTCGAACTCAAGCCGCTTTACTTGAAGGTATGGCTGAGAATAGTGTGACAGTGGATGGTATTACGCGCAAACTTGCCAACCCATTTTTCGTTATGGCGACGCAAAATCCGATTGAATACGAAGGAACGTATGCCCTTCCAGAAGCACAATTAGACCGATTTTTACTCAAAATTAATATTGGTTACCCGACAGTCGAAGAAGAAATGCAGCTGCTTACATTAAAACAATACCAAGATCCACTTGATCAAACGCAGCAAGTGGTGACACTCAGCGAATTACTGGACCTAAAAAACAAAGCAAAGCAAGTCTTTATTGATGATGTTTTAAAAAATTATATTATTCGCCTAGTTGATGCGACTCGAAAACACCCTTCCGTTGCGCTCGGAATTAGTCCGCGTGGCTCGCTCGCTTTCATGCAAGCCGCTCAAGCTTTTGCGCTTATTGAAGGTCGAGATTATGTGATTCCTGATGATATTCAGTATTTAGCACCGTATATTTTCACTCATCGTCTCATTTTGAAGTCTGAAGCTTATTATAATGAGGAAACAGCCGAATCCATTATTGCTTCCATTTTGAAAAACACGTCAGTTCCGGTAGAAAAGAGGTAGCTAAATGTTGAAAAAACGCCTCCTATTAGCATTTCGGTGGATTATTATGCTAATTATTTACGCTGGGCTTTGGACTTATACGTTATTTCAAGGTGATACTGCTAGCTGGTTTTTAACCTATTTCTTTAGTTTTATCCTGTTACTTTTATTTTTGTCCTCGATTTATCCACTAAAAGCGTGGAAAGTGAATCGGCGTTTTGTTAAAAATACCTATCATGATGGCGATTTAGTTGATATGCAAGTATCATTCACTCGAAAATCGCGTTATCCGGTGGGTTATTTGCTATTCCAACAAAAAATACCCGCTAGTTTTGGCAATGTGAGCGCCCGCCAACAAGTGGTTTATCCGCTTTTTAAAAAGCATTTCACGGTTACACTAGCTGGATTTGTAGGCGTTCGTGGGATTCATTCATTTCCGCCAGTGGATGTAGAAACTAGTGATGCTTTCGGCTTGTTAGAACGTTCGCGCCAACTATCTTCCGAAAAATCGCTCACTATTTATCCAACCTATTTTCCGGATGTATTAGAAAAAATCAGTGAAGCTTCTCCAGAAAACGAACGCAATGCCGCTTATTGGACGCTTAAGAAAAACAGCAATTTACACAGTTTACGCGAATTTTCTTCTGGTGACCGGATTTCTCTTATTGACTGGAAATCTTCTGCTAAAAGCGACCAACTGATGACTAGAGAATTTGAAAATAGTGCAACATCACGGTTATCCGTCATTTTTTACGGAGCGAGCCATCCCAATTTTGAATTATCACTTCGGGCGGCTTACTCGTTTATTCGCAAAATCTCCGAAGATAATGGAGAAATTCGTGTTACTCTTTTAGGCGATCAAACAAGTAAATTTGCTCCGGCGAAAGGTACGAGTAGACTTCAAGATATATCGACTGCTTTTGCAGAAATCGCCCCGGTAGATAGTTTAACGCTGCAAGAATCGCTTGATAGTAATTTACATTCTGGAGAGAAAATCCTTCTATTCACGCCATGTATTGATACGATGTTAATGCAAAAAGTGACTCGTTTAACGGATAATAAACAGCTCCAAATCATTACTTTTCAATCAGAGCATTCTAAAGCGATGGATGCTCCAGCGATTTTCCTTGAGCCAGCAAGTCTTCTAAGCAGATGGGAGCGTGAAGCTAAATGAAAAGATATTTAACGCTCGTCATGCTATTTATTCTATCTGTTTTGCTTATCTCTGAGTGGATTTATCCATTCGCAGAGCTGACCGAACTCTCTACAGCAAACTGGATTATTTTGTTTATAACCCTTTCACTCGGTAGTTTTTTCCTCCGTTTGAAATATTATTGGACAATCCCGCTTCATATCGTGATGATTATCTTCGTTTCAGGAATTTACTACGCTAAAGGTGGGATTTTGGCAGGGAATTGGTTTGTTTCTTTTTTCCAAATCACCTTTAATGGGTTTAGAGATATGGTACAGTTTCGCTCGTCCGATATTTCTATGGACTTTATTTTAATCGTTTTTTTAATTGCTTTATGGCTTTTGAGTTATATTACTACTTATAGTATTCTGCGCAAACAGCGGGTTATGAGTGTTTTAGTTTTAACTGTTGCTTATTTAGCGGTTATTAATACTTTTACAGATTATAACAGTAATTGGGCCATCGTCCGAACTGTATTAGAAGGATTTTTATTACTTCATCTTGCACTGGCAAGTCGGATTGCAGCACCAAATAGAATTAGCGCGGACTCCTTAAAACGTAATGGTTTGTTTTATCATATTTTTGTGATTTTGTTACTGGCCGTATTTGTTTTTAGTTCGTTAATGCTTCCGAAAAAAGCACCGATTTTCCCTGATCCGGTACCGACGATAAAAAATGCGCTTGGAATTAATACAACGCGCACGGTGGGTTATAGTGAAGATGATACGACACTTGGTGGTGCTCTCAAAAAGGATAATGCTACTGTATTCACGGCCCGGGCGGAAAAAGGGCATTACTGGCGTGTAGAATCGAAAACGGTCTATACTGGCACTGGCTGGGCAAATGCAAATTCCGCGGATGTCATATCTTTTTCTTCCGGTGATAATTTCCCTATTCAACTTACAGAACAAACAACTGGTGCTACAAACACGGCCGAAATTAGCTTTGCTTCTTCTAATGATTACATGCCTTATCCATATGGAACGCAAACAGTTAATGGCGCAGTAGATTCATTTAGTGCCAATTTAACCATTGAGCGGGTTGGACCAGTGGATACAATCAAAAATTATACGGTCCAATTAAAAACACCCGTTTATAATATTGAAAAAATGCAGAATGCCGACTTTAGCACACTTTCTAACGCTTTTGTTTCCCAATATACCCAAACACCAAAAGACTTACCAGACCGGGTGACAAAACTTGCCAATAAAGTAACAAAAGACGCTGATTCAATTTATGACAAAACGAAAGCAATCGAACGCTATTTAAGCGCTTCTGGCACCTTTACTTATAGTACAGAGGATGCGAAAGAAACGCCTAGGGGAGCCGATTATGTCGATCAATTTTTATTTGAAACGCAAATTGGGTATTGTGACAATTTTTCTACTTCCATGGTAGTCATGCTTCGATCGCTTGGGATTCCAGCAAGATGGGCCAAGGGCTACACACCTGGTGAGGGTGAGAAAAAAGAAAATGATGCTAAAACGACTTATACAATCACAAATAACAATGCACATTCTTGGCCGGAAGTGTTTTTCCCAGGAACTGGATGGGTTCCATTTGAGCCAACAGCAACATTCTCCAATCCCGAAAACTTCCAAGAACCAACAACTGAAACAGCTAATAAACCTGAAACACCTAATGATAGTACGAGTACGCCAGAAACACCAAATACAGCCGATAAAACACCAGAACAAGATAACGGTAGCAGCTCCACAGGTGAAACACCGAAAAAAGAAGAACCTAAAACAGAAACAGCGGCCTCTAATTTCGAAATTCCGTCTTGGGTTTGGTGGATTCCAGCTGGACTAGTTGTGGCACTGCTCGCACTAGTTATTATATTCAGACGCAGAATTCGTAGTTATTTATTGCTTCGTTCTCTGAGAAATAGTCCAGAATTCGGCAAAACCTATCATAGACTTATGAAATTACTTGCTTCTTATGGTTATGTCCGCGAATCGAGTGAAACGTTACGTCATTTTGGCACCAGAGTGGATGCTGAATTAACAACGACAGAATTTTCGCGACTAACGAAAATGTATGAAGCCCAAATTTATAGTAATAACTTAACGGAAAAAGTGATAACTGCGGAAGAAACGCAGCTTGTGCAACAAGTTATAGCTCGATTAACTAAATAAACAGAGAAAAAGCGCCTAAGAAAATATTCATGGCGCTTTTTCTTATGTAATATTTTTATCTTTTCTTCGTAAATATGCGATAATGTTAACATGAATAAAATAAAGGAGACTTGAAAATGACAACTATTTTCCCAAAAGAACAAAATGTCGCTCCCCTTTTCGAACAGATATTGGCTAATCCAACAGCTTGCAGACGTTTTAAAGATGTATTTCTAGATAATTTAGAGAGCTACCAAGAGACGCGTGGTTTTGAAAAAGATGATACTCTTTTTGCTAAAATTATTTTGTCGGCTTATAGGCAAAGTGATGTAAGTGCCTTGTTGTTAGGTGTTTGCGGGAGAACATTATTCGAACTTCTCAGACAAGCTTTCCTTATTCCTAAAAAATTAACAGTGGATAACCCGTTCTTTTTAACAGATAAAGAAGGTAATTTTATAGCCAAGAAGGACGATATTTCTAACCGCGAACAGGAGAAATTTCAAGAGATTTATCAATCGGATTTGCATCATTCTGAAACAACGATTTTCTTAGTAGATGATGATGATATCATTCATTCCTACGAGCCAGATTTTTCGATTTCTACTAAACGAATTAATAAAAAAAGAGGGATTTTGGTACTGTATTCTCTTCCTGATACTTTAAAGTTAGGAATGACTGAATCGGAAGTCTATGCGTTTATTTGGAAAACTTTCTTGCATATACAGGAAATCATTCCATCCAGCCGAATTTTCTACGGACAAGAAACATCAGAAAATGCAGATGAACTTGGCGTATTTCTTCCAATTCACCATTTTGAGAAAAAAATGCTGCAAAATATTGAGCAAGTTAATGAGCTAGTTGATGCTCTTCGTGAACAAATGGTTAATAAATAAGAAAAAAAGGATGAAAAATCATGGCAAGATCTAGACAAATTTCAGAATCAATCGGTTTGGGGCTTTTACTTGCTCTGGCTGGCGGATTTATGGATGCTTACTCTTACATTGAAAGAGGTCAGGTATTCGCTAATGCGCAGACTGGGAACATACTTTTATTTGGAATTAATATTTCGGAGGGGAACTGGGCTATCGCAATTCAGTATTTTTGGCCGGTTGTCTCTTTTACGGTCGGAATTGCGATATCTGAAGTGATTCATCGGCGTGATATTAGGCGTCTTCACTGGCGCCAGCTTTCTGTCTTGATCGAAGCGGTAATTTTGATTGGGGTCGCATTTATTCCACTTGATCATAATCTGATTGCCAATTCGCTCATATCTTTTGTATGTGGTATTCAGGTAGAAAGCTTCCGAAAAATGCATGGTAGAGGGGTTGCGACGACGATGTGCATAGGGAATTTGCGGAGCGCTACCCAAAACTTATGTGATTATTTCGAGTACAAGGAAAAACAATATTTGCGTAACAGCTTGCTATATTTTACCGTTATTCTTAGTTTTATCATTGGTGCGGTTGTAGGGAATTTCTTTATTCAGTTATTCGCACAATATGCTATTCTCGTTTGTGCATTTTTACAGTTTATCGCCTTTATGATGATGTTTATTGATAGAGAAAGTAAAATAATATAAAAAAACTGCCAACAAAATGATTTCTCACTTTGTTGGCAGTTTTTTATTTTACTTCTTCATCTACTTTTTTAAATTCGAAGTTCTTCATCCATTTTTTATTTTTGCGAATGGAGAAGTAGCCGATGATGGATATCACGAAAGCCCCGAGGAAATCGACGAACAGATCGCCCATTGTATCAGCAACTGCTGCATGACCTTGAAGCATCGTGCCATCTTCTAGCATTGTTTTTTGCATGTTCATTCCAAAGCTATCGGCTGCAAATTCATAGAACTCCCAGAAAACACCCAAGAAAACAGCAAAGCTACAAGCAAATAATGCAACGAAAACCGGACTCATCGAAAGAGTAATCCGTTCATCATTATTCAGTAAGCTCACAATAGAAAAACCAAGTCCCCCAAGCATTGCTCCACTAAACGTATGTAAAATCGTATCCCAGTTAGGAATTAAATAATAGAAACTACGTACTTCGCCAAGATAAATGGCGCAATATAAGAAAACGATAAAAACAATATACATCGCATTCGGAATGACGAATTTCATTTTTTTACTAATGATGGATGGTAAGAATAGAACTACCACGCCAAGTACACACTGCATAAGCATAAGTGAGTAGTCGCCCTTTGTTTGTTGTCCTTCTGGTACATTGCCAGATGGTGCTGTAATTAAGTTAACTGTTGCATAAACCATCGAAACTACGAGCGTTACTAATACAAAAATAGCCAAAATCTGTGCCCAGTTCCATTTTCTTTTCTTTGTTTTGTCCTTCATGAAGCGTCTCACCCCTTTTTAAAATATGTATTCATTATAATCTATGTGAAGCGAAAAAAGAAATTTAAAACCAGCTTGCCACTTCTTCATAACGCTTTTGTGACAATTTCCTGTCTAAAATCAGCTATATTTTGTGTTTCTCACACATATACTTTAATACCGCTTTACCATGATTTTTAATTTTGTTACACTAAACACATACTATATGAATCTTTTAACTGGAGGAAAATCAAATGAAAAAAGTATCATCTTTATTAACCCAAGATCAGTTTTGGGGAATTATTGATAACTCTGACAAAGGCAGCAAATTAGAAGAACTACTAGAAAAGTTGAGTGAGGATGAACTTTTTGGTTATGATTATTGGTGGAACTACTTTCATAAAAAATCTTATAACCAATCGCTCTGGGCTGTTGCTTACGTAGTATTAGGTGGCTGTAGTGATGATGGATTTGACTATTTCCGTTATTGGTTAATAACAAGAGGTAAGGCTGTATTCACATCTGCTGTGGAAAATGCCGATACGCTTTGCGGTGAATTTGATTTATTAACAGAGGATGAATATCCTGAAAATGAAGAGATAGCTTACTTAGTGATGGATATTTTCGAGAACAAACTAGGGAAAGACTTTGACGATGCTGAAAATGAAGCAGAGAGTAGAATTGAGTTTGAAGAAGTATCTATGCCTCCAATAGATTTTGAGTGGGATGAAGACGACGAAGATTCTATCAAAAAAGTATGCCCAAACACTTTTGCAAAATGGTGGAATAACGACAAATTCTAATATAAAAACACGGAAATCCTATTAATGAGGACTTCCGTGTTTTTTTGTTATTTCAAAAAATCTTGTAAAGCTTTTGCGTTAGCAGCCATATCATCTAAACGAAGCACTGCTCCCGCTCCATCAATTCGCTCATTGTGCCATTTCCCTTCAACAGGAATCGCGAATTTTTCCATTGTTTCTGTTTTTCCTAGTAGGAAATCTGCGCCAATGGACATTAATGTTCCTGTTGGGATATTAGTGGAAGAATAACCTTGTAGTTTTCCGATAACATCTGGGATTTTTGCCACGTCACCAACATCAATCGCCTGTTCTTTCAAAGCTTCTAATACTTGTTGTTGACGACGAATTCGACCGAAGTCTCCTTCTGCATCTTTACGGAAGCGAGCATATTGTAACAATGTTTTACCATCCATTACTTGTTCGCCCTTTTTAATGTTTGCGTCAATATTTTTCGACATATCTTTCTCTGCGTTGATTTTGATTCCTTCTGGTGCAAGTGTATCAACAATCTTAGGGAAACCTTCAAAATTGGCTACTACATAATATTGTACGTCTACTCCAAAATTTTCTTTAATCGTTTGGCGTACAAGTTCTGGTCCGCCGTATGAATATGCTGCATTGATTTTGTTTTTGCCGTGTCCTGGAATATCTACGTATGTATCACGCATGATCGATACCAGTTTTGGCGTATTTGTTTTCGTATTATAATGAGCAATCATCAAGCTGTCTGAACGGCCTTGGTCTTCACCGCGAGAGTCACTACCGATAAGTAGTACATTGATTTCATCGCCAACTGCTTTGGCACCATTGAATTTGTAGTCTTTTAATTTACTTTCATTTTGCGCTTCTTTTAAGCTAGATTGATATTGGAAATAACCTATAACTGCAACTACACCAACTAAAATTAATAGGGCTACAAGAATCGTAACAAAAATTCTACCTTTGCGCGCTTTTCTTTTTTGTGCATGTCTTGCCATATTTCACACCTCTTTTATTGTAACTTACTTCCATATTACAATAAAATGACAAAAAATAGGAGCGATAATTCCATAAGATTTTTTAAAGATTGGAAAAAGCCCCCTACAATGATGATTTCTAGAGGGCTCGCAAATATTAAAGGGTTCCGTCGCTGCTTGTAGTACTATCACTTGTTCCAGAGTCAGAACTATCATCTGAACTATTTGGCGCTTGGCCAGGTTCACCGGACGGCGGCGTTCCACTCGGCATCTCCCCTCCACCAGGACCTTGCATGGTTCCATTAGTATTATTTTCCGGGGTATTTTGACTAACTGAATACAGCTGATAACTTAAAACACTAATAATTATGACAGAAAGAATACTGACAATAATCGTGCTCCACTTCCATTTATTGTGGATGCCTTTCCCACGAATAATGACCTTCTTTTCTGGTTGTTCCATCTCTTCCATCCAACATCATCCTTTCGTTACCACTACTTTACCAAGCAAATAAGAACAAATTATGACATGAATTAGAAAAAAATATGTCGGGCAAATCTAAAGTTTTCTTTAATTTTTTCAACTTTTTTAGAAGTGTTTGGTATAATTAATTGAATATAACATGAAATTAAGGGGTGTATTATGGCTAGTTATGGTGGGAAAAAGAGGAATAACAAAAAAGCAATTATCATTGGAAGCATTGCCGCTGTTGCCGTCCTCGCAGGCATTGCCATTTACTTTTTCATTCAAAATCAACACAAAGATGAAAAAAATGCTTTAGCAGCCGCAGAAACTTTTACATCAAATATCGCTAAAGAAAAGTACGACAAGTTGGGAAGTAGCGTCTCAAGTGAATCCTTGAAAAAAGTCGAATTTACAAAGAAAGAAATGGAAGATAAGTATCAAGCTGTTTACGACGGGATTGGCGCAAAAGATATTAAAGTAAAAAATCTAAAATCTGTCTATGATGACAAAGAAAACAAATTCAACTTAACATACGAACTAGAAATGCGGACTAGCCTCGGGAAACTCGCTACACAAAAATACAAAACGACTATTTCCAAGCAAGATGATGACTGGAAAATCGACTGGAAACCAGCTCTCATTTTCCCCGGAATGGTGAAAACAGATAAGGTGCGCATCACGGAAGACGAAGCAGAGCGTGGTCAAATAGTGGACAGAAATGGTAATCCACTCGCGACTACTGGTCAATTTGCCGAAGCTGGTGTAGTGCCTTCGAAGCTTGGTGAAGGCGACGAGAAAGTGAAAAACATTGCGGATATTAGCAAAAAACTAGAAGTCTCCACTGATTACATCAACAAACAGCTCGATCAAAAATGGGTCCAAGCAGATAGCTTCGTTCCTTTAGTTACATTGAATAAAGATAATCTACCTGAGGCTACTGGACTTACGTATGCTCAAAAAGAAATGCGGACGTACCCATTAAATGAAGCAACCTCGCATTTGATTGGCTATGTCGGTGAAGTTAGCGCCGAAGATATTGAAAAAAATCCAAAACTCAGCGTTGGCGATGTCATTGGGAAAAGTGGCTTAGAACGTTACTATGACAAACAACTGCGCGGTAAAAATGGTGGCGCAATTAAAATCATCAATGACCAAACCAAGCAAGAAGATACTTTACAAAAAATCGATAAAAAAGATGGCGAAGAAATTAAACTAACGATTGATGCAGCCGTTCAGAAGAAAGCTTTTGATAGCCTCGGTTCCGAAACTGGTGCTGTGACCATGATTAATCCGACAAATGGCGAACTATTAGCGTTAGTGAGCACCCCTTCTTATGATGCCAACCAAATGGTGCTCGGGATCACTTCCGAAGATTACGCAAAATATAATGACGACAAACGCCTACCTTTCCTAGCAAGATACGCAAATCGTTACGCACCAGGCTCTACCTTTAAAACAATTACAGCCACAATTGGGCTGGACACTGGTATTACAAAACCTGATAAAGTCCGTGAAATTTCTGGCTTACAGTGGCAAAAAGATGCTTCATGGGGCAAGTATTTTGTCACTCGTGTCCATGATGTTCCAAAAGTAAATATGACGGATGCGCTTGTGCACTCTGATAACATTTACTTCGCTCAAGAAGGTCTAGAAATCGGCAAAGATAAACTAACTGCTGGCTTGAAAAAATTCGATTTTGATAAGGAATATAACTTACCTTTCACAATGAAACCAGCACAAATTTCGAATGATGGGCTGAACTCGGAAATATTACTAGCTGACACATCTTACGGACAAGGTGAATTACTGATGTCGCCAATTCAACAAGCGATTGCATACTCGGCCATTGCAAGCGACGGAAAAATGCCTTATCCAAAACTAGATACAAAAGAAAAAGCTGGCAAGGAAACACAAGCAACCGAAGCCGCATCTGCCAACCAAGTCAAAGCAGCTTTAGTCAAAACTGTTTCTGATCCAGCTGGTACAGCACACGCCCTACAAATCCAAGGTCATAGTATCGCAGCCAAAACCGGTACAGCCGAACTAAAAGAAAAACAAGGCGAAGATGGCCTTGAAAATGGTTTTGTTTACGCCTTCGATGCCGACAATCCCAATTACCTCATGGTAGGAATGATTGAAAACGTCAAAGGTCGCGGTGGTAGCGGACTTGTAATTGATAAGCTAAAACCAGTTATTGAAAGTATGTATAAATAAAAAAGAGCCATTCTGTTCGCGAACAGAATGGCTCTTTTTTGTTAACTTTCATGGGTTAATTCAGTAATTTCTCCTTTTGTATTAAAACGAACAACTAAAAGTTCATCGCTAACTTCTGGTAATAGTTTGAAATCGAATGTTAAATCCAACTCATTATTGGCATTTTCCGAAAACCAAACGCCTGACAAAACTAGTTTATCGATTAAGATTTCCTTTGTTATATTTTCTAGCGCATCACATTCGGTAACTTCTAAAACCGCTTCGGGCAATTCATCTGTATGAAAATCAAAATAAATAGTAAGCGTATCATTTCCATCAAATTGCTCTAAAATAGTTTTTTTCGCTTCTAGGTGTAGTTCCGGAATTTGATCCGTTAAAGTAACGATATCTTTAAAATAATCTTCTGAAGTAAGCTTTTCAAAAATACTATAATCAACCTTTACTTCTTTGCCATCCAAAGGAATTACGGCGTCCATCATCGTTCCATTTTCTTGCGTATAGCTTAGTGTTCCTAGTAACTTGGTTGTTAATGTTCTGTTTGTCATGTTCGGTGCCTCCTAGAAATAGTAGCTTGCATACGCTCAGTATAACTTAAACTCACTTTGATCCGCAACTTGTTTCGCAGCACTGCTTTCAGGGAAACTATTAACAACTATTTAAACCGAAGAAAGAAGGAATTTCCATGGTAAAAATCACGAGTTATCCCGCTGAACCTTCTGATGTTAAACATTATATTTCTGGAGAAAAAATGAAAAATGACCACCATTTGCATACGGTACTTACGTTTGATAATCATTTAAATATAGACGTTCTAAAAAAAGCAGTGATGCAGTCTACTAAAAAACTTCCGCTATTACTTTGTCATTTTAAAGAAACGAAAAAAGGTGCTTTTTGGCAAGAAAGTGTTTTTTCTGCGGAGGATTTGGTTTTCTTAGTGGAAACGCAAGCGCCAGAAACCGAAGTGGACCGAGCACTTGTAACGAAGCTTTCCACAGAAAATGGGCCGCAAATTTGCTTTACTGTTGTTCGGGCTGATACTTCTGATCAGCTTGTGGTTATTATGAATCATATGTTAGCAGATGGCGCTGGATTTAAGGAATATCTTTATTTATTGAGTGAGCTTTATTCTAATCTGCTTGAAAATCCGGATTATGCGGCGAATTTGAGCTTAGGTT
Source organism: Listeria monocytogenes ATCC 19117 (assembly GCF_000307025.1). Classification (GTDB taxonomy): domain Bacteria; phylum Bacillota; class Bacilli; order Lactobacillales; family Listeriaceae; genus Listeria; species Listeria monocytogenes_B. Next base: position 504,805 of record NC_018584.1, on the reverse strand, counting down.
CCCGGAGTTTAAAGCAAATTTTTGATCAACTTTCGCGTAAAGATATAAAGTCCATTTTTACGGAAAAAACGAAGCAAAAAGCTGTCCATAACCCAACTTTCCCTCTTAAAGGTGACCCGAAAAATCCGAAAGTTATTTGGACTAAGCTACCAAAAGAGGATTTTTCGGAAATCATCCACTTTGCAAAAGAGCACGAGGCAACTGTGAATGATGTTCTGTTCGCCGCAATGGCGCGCACTGTTCAGCAAACAACAGGGCAACAAGAAATGTCAATTGATTGCCCGGTGGATCTCCGTAAGTATTTGCCGAGTAAAACCAGTAGCGGAATTACCAATCTCACCGCCAATATTACATGCCAAATCAGCGCAGACGATGACCTAACGTCATTTGAAAGTACACTCCAAGCCGTCAAAAATTCACTCAATCCACAAAAAAACAGCTTTGCACCTCTACGAATTTATTATTTATTGGAACTGATTTTCAAGAAAAAGAACTACTCTGTTGCAAAAAAAGCTTCTGAAAAAATGTATTCTATTCCGAAAACAAGTTTTACGAATATAGGTATTATCGATGAGGAAAAACTCGTTTTTGAAGGTAGCACTTTAACAGATTGTTTTATTTGTGGTTCTTTAAAGTATGCGCCGTTTTTCCAAGTCGCTGCTACAACTTTCCGCGGCGAGCTGACACTGAGTACTAATTTGCATGGTACTACGCAAGATCATGCTTGGCAGAAAGACTTTTTGGAGCAGATGATTTCAGAATTTCCTTCTAAATAAGAAAAAGCTATCCTCAGCAGGATGGCTTTTTCTTATTTCTGACTATCCAATAATTCGTAGCCTACTTTCAAGTTATTTAAGGCTGTTTGTAATTTATTCGTGCGCACTTTTTTAAAGATAATTTGATTTGGATATGATTTTTTAAATGCAGCTTCACTATCTTTTTTACCATTTAGTAAATCGATAGTTACTTGTATCCGCTCTATTTTGAAATCACTCCATTCTTTGAAAACCTTTTTAAATGCCTCCGTATCCGCCGAGGCTTCTGAACTTCTTTTAACCGCATCTATACTTAAAATTTCTTGCTGATATCGTTTCATCGTGTCAATCATTTGGTTAATATTATCATTCGCAAAATCCAAATCCGACCAACTTTCTTCTTTAATTGTATCTTTCAAAATTTTTTCTGAAGAAAGTTCCCGACCTTCAAATTCTGCTAAATCAGCTTTAATCAAGGCTAAATCTTTGGTTGAAAGCTTGGGCTTGCTCGTCGTTTTTACAATTTTATCGCTGTTAGTTTTTGTCTTCGTTTGTTCACCTTCATTCTCTCCTGTTGTTAAGGCTATTATAACTACAAAAACTGCGCCTATTATTACTACCACTTTCCACATTTTTGATAATCCGTTAAACCAAGCAACTAACTTCTTCACTCGTTTTCCTTCTTTCATTTAATAAATAAAGAGCATATAAAATTATAGCCTCATTCTTATCAAATGTTTAAAAGGTCGTATAAATACTACTGAAAAGATAATAAAATGCGCAGTAAAAAAACAGCCTACCTCAAATCAAGGTAGGCTGTCCCTTTTTATTTCAACAATTCCCGAAGCGCATCTACGCGATTCGTTAATGGTTTTCCTAATGCTTTTTCAAAATCATCAGAAGTAACATCTAATTGATTATTTTTAATGTCATGTTGGAAGGATAAGAACATTTCTGCGACAGGTTGTGGTAAACCGGCAGAAACTAAATTTTCTACAAATCCTTTATCATCTGAAGAAATAACGTCGAAATCTTTTCCAGTTGCTTCTTTTAATGCTTTTGTAAGTTCTTCGTATGTCATGAGTGGGCCAGATAATTCAAGGATTTCTGGGAAGTCAGCGCCCGCAACAGCTTTTGCGGCTACTTCTGCGTATTCGCGTTTTAATGCCCAGCCAACTTTTCCATTTTCAGCAGCGTATACAAATTTTCCAGCACTTAATGCGCCACCAATCATTGGCATTTCATTTTCGAAGTACCAGTTGTTACGCAAGAAAGTGTGCGCGATTCCGGATTTTTCGATTACTTTTTCGGTAAAGAAATGATCTTCTGCTAAAGCGCTTGTGGATTTATCTGCGCCTGCAAAACTTGTGTAAGCAATGTAAGAAACACCTGATTCTTTTGCCGCATTTACCACGTTTTCGTGTTCTACTTGGCGATTACCAGGAGCGCCCGATACAAATAATACACGGTCGATTCCTACGAATGCTTGCTTCATTGATTCTGCATCACTATAATCACCAACTCGGATGTTAAATCCTGCTGCTTTCAAGTCTGCACCTTTTTCTTCGCTACGAACTAAAGCATAAATATCGGACATTGGAACGAGCTCTTTCAAATAATTTAATGCGTAGCCTCCAAGTCCACCTGTTGCACCTGTTACTAAATAAGTCATTTAAACCACTCCTTCAAATTTTTTTAATATTAAAGCTGTACATTTATAATTTACACCTTTATAATAAACATTATGATAAGATAAGTCAAGAAGAAAATTTGAAAGGATTGAAAAAAATGAAATACTCTATCCAATTTAGTGATGCTATCCACATTTTGGCTTATATAGAAATTTTTAAAAATACGAATTTGTTATCGAGTGAAATTATTGCTGGTAGCGTAAAAACAAATCCCGCTAACATTAGAAAAATCATGAGTAATTTGAAAAAGTCCAATTTAATTACTACGCAAACTGGCAAAGCAAATCCGATTCTTGCTAGACCACCAGAAGAAATTTCACTGCTTGATGTTTATAAGAGTATAGAAGGCAATACGAATTTAATTCACGTTGATCCAAAAACCAATCCAGACTGCATTGTCGGAGCCAATATCCAACAAGTTCTTGCGAGTAAATACGATTTGCTCCAACAAAAAATAGAATTTGAAATGGAAAAAATTAAATTAGATAGTATTGTTCGTGATATTTCTGTACTTGAAAGCAAAGACCGGCCGCAGAATATGGAAATTATCGAAAAGTATTTGTAAAAATAAGTCCAAAGAAAAAAGAACTGATCCGTTTTCAGCGAATCAGTTCTTTTTTCATGAATTTAAAGTTGTAGCTTTTTTCTTCCCCAATATTTAGAAATAGCTTTTCGTAGGTCATTTCTGTGCCCTTAAATTAGCAGCTTTCGTCCAACCAATGAAAGTGGAGCTAGTTCTTATCCGATACCAAAGCTGACCTTCAACGGTGGCTGTTCGATCGACAATTAATGTTTGATTTTTATACTTGGCTAAAGTTCCCCATTTGATTGGGCTATCTACTACCGGAACTTTATAGTATGCTTCATTTCCTTTATTTGCGTTGACGTATCGAGTTAATTGGATTGGTATTTCCATGCTTTGTTTATAAAATGTGTTAAGTGCACGCGTATCGACCCAACCAATCACTTTACCATCAATGCTAAATTGATACCACGTGGTAATTGGTGTTTTGGCTTCGCGCAATATTCGCATATTTTTACCTTGGTAGACGGAAAGCTTGTTCACGAGGGTTGCGCCGGCTGTATTGTAAGGTTTCGTCCAAACTGCATTCCCTGGCGCATTTTTCACTCTTGCATAAGCAGTAACACCTTTGTCATATTCTATTTTATCGTAACGGTCTAAGGAAAGATTTTCAGCTTTGGTCCAGCCAATATTTTTTAACCTGTACCATAATTCACTGCCATTTCGCGCTTCTCTATCAACAGTTAAAGCTTTACAGCGGTGCGAGGCAAGCGTTCCTTGTTTAAGCGAGTTATCTTCTCTTGGAAGTTTGTAGATCCCCGCATTCCCGCGAATATATTTAACATAGCGTGTTAAATTCACTGCTTTTTCAGTCGTTTCCGCTTTAAAAATCGCGTACAAAGTAAAATCGTTTCCGGACATATAATCCGTACTAAAATTCCACTCATGTCCACCATTTTTTTCAGTATACCAGCCTTTAAAAACATAGCCTTGTTTGGTCGGAGGTTTAGGTGCAGTTATTCGCGTCCCTGCCTCTACTTTTGTTTTTATTACCGTTCCATCAACATCATAACTTACTGTGTAAACCTCTTTCAGTGGTTGGGTTACTCTCCCATGAAATCGTGCTTTTGCTTTTCCAACAGTAACTGGTTGATAGAAAATAAAACTTACTTCATTTATAAATTCTGGTAAATGCCATTTGACATTCGGTTTTTCATAATCGCCATCATCACTTATTATTTCTGGAGTAACAAGCGACCCATCAATGTTTTTTACTGTGTTCGGAACAACTAGATTCGTTTGATGATTAATAGATTTATTCAAACATTCTTGGCTAAACAATTCTAAAACATCCAGATTTTTAAGCCCTGCTAACGCTCTTAAATCGCTTATATGATTCTTACTTAAATATAGATTCTGTAATTTAGTTAAACCTGAAAGTGGCACAATATCACTAATTTCGTTATCTTCAAGAGACAAAGTATCCAGTTTAGTTAAACGTGAAAGAATCGTTATATCCGTTAGTTTATTATTTCCCAAATACAAACTTTCCAGTTGCGGTAAATGAACAAGTCCATTTATATCACTTATACCATTATGCTCCAAAGAAAGTGATTTTAATTTTTTTAAGTCCTTGATCGAACTTAGGTCTTTAATTTTATTTTCGTCTAAAAAAAGCCATCCTAAATTTTTCAAGTTTGCTAAGGGCTTTATATCTGTTAGTTTATTCCCGTTTAAAAATAACTTTGTCACATTGGGTAAATACTGAATTCCTTGAACGGATTTAATATCACTATTATTCGCAATGATTTGATCTATACTATTTAATTCATTTTGTGTCACTAGATCCGTCACACTTTTTTTCTTTAAATTGTCTTTGATTGTTTCTGCAAAAGCATCATCTGGAAAAATTTGCTTGATTGGCGTTGACACGGTGATAGTCTCCGCTTGTACTTTCGCCCCGTTTCCAATAATTATCCATAAACTAAAAATAATAGCTAAACCTGAGATTAAACAATATTTCCTTCTTGGGTTGTGCTTTTCTTTCACACTATCCTCTCCTTGATTCTAGTTATTAAAAAATAAAAAAGCTAGATATAGTCCGAAAACCACATCTAGCTCTTTACACTACTTCTATTTACTAGCACGTGCTTTTTTAGTAAGAGCCACTGCAGTTCCTACTGCTAACAATCCTATCAACAGGTAGAGCGCATTATCGCTATCACCAGTTGTAGGGAGTGAAGCTTCTTTTGAATTATAAGGGTCATAAGCGTTCATTGTACTTGTTGTGCTAGCTGAATTCCCAGTTGATGTGTTAGATGTGTTGCTTCCAGGTATATTTGCGGAAGGTGGTGTAGTGTTCCCTCCGTTATTTGTAGTCGGCGGAGTGTTCCCTCCAGTTGTTGGTGGTGCCACAGGATTTTTCGTGAATTGAGCGTACAGCGTAATATCATTTGCTGGCATTTTATCTGTCGCAAAATCCCATTTTTTACCATCTGTTTTTTCGTCATACCAACCTTTGAAAGTATATCCGGCTTTTGTTGGCGTTTTTGGTTCTTTTAGAAGTCCTTGATAGTCTACTGCTTGAGTCGTTGTTTTTCCATCAACATCAAAGGTTGCTGTATAGCTATTGGCGCTATATTGAGCATATAAGGTGATGTTTTTAGCAGGCATCTTACTAGTTGCAAAATCCCACTTGTCACCACCAGTTTTTGCGTCATACCAGCCTTTGAAAGTATAACCTTCTTTTGTTGGTGCCGTAGGTTCTTGTAGCAAGCCTTGATAATCTACTGTTTGAGATGTTGTTACACCGTCATTATCAAACGTTGCTGTGTAGCTGTTAATACTAAATTGCGCATATAAATCGATGTCATTTGTCGGCATTTTATCCGTACTGAAATTCCATTTAGTTCCGCCGGTTTGGGCATCAAACCACCCAACAAATGTATAACCTTCTTTTACAGGCTTAGCTGGTTCAGTCAATAAATTCCCAGCTTCCACTTCTTTGGTTGTTTCTTTGCCGTCCACATGAAACTTAGCATTAAAAATTGCCTTAAGTGGCTGCGTCACAGTTCCACTAAATGTTGTCGTTCCTTTTCCAATGGTGACAGATTGGTTAAAGGTATAACTTACTTCATTGGTATAACTAGGTAAATTCCATGTTATATCAGGTTCTGCATAACTACCACCATCGCTAATAGTAGCTGGTGCAATCAAAGCGCCCGTCACATTTTTCACCGTGTTTGGAATGGATACATTTACTTTGTAGTTCACTGGTGGATTTGTCCATTCTTGGTCATTCAATCCTAATTGGGTAATTCTTGTTAAATTAGCCAATGGTGTAAGATCGCTAATTTGGTTATGCCCAGCCGAAAGCCAATTAATATTGGTTAAATTCGCAAGTGAGCTTACGTCACTTACCTTGTTATTATAGAAAAATAATCTTTGAAGCTTTGTTAAACTAGAAACTGGGCTTATATCACTTATATTATTAAAGTACAACGTTAAATATGTGAGATTTTTCAGGTTAGAAATTGGGCTAATATCTTCTAACTGATTTTCATTTAGCTCTAAGTTAGTGAGTGCGGTTAGACCTGCTAGGGGACTGATGTTACTTATTTGGTTAGCTCCCAGTTTTAACTCAGTTAGTTTTGTTAGACCCGACAGTGGTGCTAGATTACTAATTTGGTTATTTGCTAAATCTAAATCTGTAAGGTTTGTTAAACTCGCCAATGTGCCTATATCTTTTAACTGGTTACCATTTAAGGATAATTCGTCCAAATTTGTTAAAATCCCAAGTGGAGTTATATCACTTATTTGGTTGTTAGTAGCGATAAGACTTTCTAAATTGGTTAATTTAGCCAGAACACTAATATCCGACACCTTATTACTTGAAATATCTAGTCGTTCTAGTGTTGTTAAATTAGCTAATGGTTTTAAATCTGTCACTTGATTACCAAAAGATAATTGCTGTAGACTAGTTAAACCTGAAAGCGCACTAATATCACTAATCGTGTTACTAGATAGTTCTAGCCGATTTAAATTTGTTAGATTTTTAAGCGGGTCTATATCCGTTATCTGATTGTTGAACAAAGTCAAACCAGTTAGATTCGACAAATTAGCTAGCGGAGTTATATCTGCTATTTGATTATTATTCATCAAAATATCAACTAACTTAGTTAAATCTTTAAGTGGAGTTATGTCCGTAAGTTGATTATTGCTGAAATTTATTTGTGTTAAATTGTTCAAGTATTCCAATCCATCGATAGATTTTATCCCTAATCTATCCGCCTGAAGCGTCGTAACTTGGTCTAGATCTGTTTGCGAGACCGTGTCTGTTACATTCGTTTTTCCTAAGACCGTCTTCATTTTTTCCGCTAGAGCTGTATCTGTAAAAATCTGATTAATAGGAGTATCTTGTGTAATTGTAGCTGCCTGAGCATTTGTCCCGTTACTCGTGTTAATCCATACTCCACTGCCAAATACTAATATTGCTACTAGTATACTTTTCAACCATACATATCGTTTTCTTCTCACTATATACACTCCTTTTTCAATAGTTAGAAACAATATCAGGTTTCGTTGTATAGGATTTTCTCCTGCATCCGAAAAATCATGTCTGCTTACTTTATTAAACTATGCGCCCCATGAATTGTTCCTATGGTATTCAGTAGTTAATCTGTCTACGGAGCTGCTTAGTGATATCTTTCATCTCGTTCGTTCCAGCACATTTTCCCTATATATAATATTTTTATGTATTTCACTATCGAAGCTTAATAGGAATTCAACCATGCAAATCATGTTATGTTGATACCACACGTGTCATTCCACCTTTTAAAATGGTCTATTATTGACGAACTCAAGCCCCGCACTCTTCCCGCCAAAACTCTCTTTTTTTCACTTCTTCTATATAATCACCCCTTTCAAAGCCCATTAAATAATAATAGCTATTTTTCTCCAAAAAAGAATTAACTTATGTTATCCTCTACCCTTTATGTTCAAAATAACACATAAGGATGTCGAGATTTTTGGTGAAATGTATACAAAAAAAGATAACACGGTGTGATTGTGTTATCTTTTTACTTTGTATGCGTTGCTGGTTGATAGTTCTTTTTGTTTCTGAACTGAGAATTGATTTCTTCGAGTTTAATCTTTATATCATGAATAAAAATTTTAGCTTTTACTAGTTTTGCTATAAAAATCACCTTTTTTTCCAGTGGAACATAACAATATTTATTCTGTTTTAGCTTCCTTTAATTTCTTGTAAAACCACTTCCGCTTTTTCCTTTACTGAAATTGGGATATCTCTCTTTAAAAGTTTTTCGATATTTAATAATATATTTTCTTTATTTGTTTGATTAACAACGTCTCTCAGAACATCCAAGCTTCTAATCACCGTCAAATGATAATTATCGTCTAGTAGAGAAAGGAGCTTTGGCAACATTTCTTCTCGACCAAGAAGATAGAGCGCATAATAAATACCTACTTTTGCAAAAGAATCCGTTTCTCTATTTAACTGTTCTTGCAGTATCGCTTTCGCTTCGTCAGTCCCTACAAAACCGATTGATTCAGCAGCAAAGCAACGTACATCAGGGTTGTTATCGCCCAACGCCTTCTTTAAATACGGGAGACTTTCTACTTTAACCAAATTTCCTAAAATCTCTATGGAGCACATTTGAACTAAATCATCGTCGTCTGTTGTCCCTATGAGGGCTGCTTGAAAAACTGCTTCGCTATCAAAATAATATAAATACTCATAGGCAAATATTCGAGTATTCTCATCGCTATTATTTATGCTAGCTAGTAAGATGTTCTCCAATTCTAGTGGGGGCCTCTTCAAGATTTAACTCACTTATCAAATTTTCTGCCTTCTCATAATCAAAAGGTTTTTGCTGGATAATAGTTTTAATTTCATTGAGAATTTTTTTCGTTTTTTTTAGCATATACTCCCACCTCCAAATGGAATCTCATCGTTGCTTCCACTTGCGCACAATCTTCTTCAGAAAGCTTTCTTTTTCCACCTCTTCATCCGCCCTGCAATTTATAATATGTTTAAAATATCTCGAAAACTCCGAGTCAAAGTTAAAATTATCTTCCCCATACTGAATAAGTTGCTCTCTGTTCGCTCTTTTCCATTTCAAATAATCTTTTTCCGGTATACCAAAAGAAGTCAAAAAGACGTCATCCGGGTTATTTATTGCTACATTACGAAGCATTTCCTGCCCTTTCTCCTCAAGTTCCAAATAATTATCATTTTCTTCAAAAAAGATTGGGTTAATTAGCATGCAATAACCCATTATCCAGTCGACCTCTGTAATATTTCTCAGCTCGCTAATGCCAAAATCAAACATACTTTTTAACTTATCATCTTCCGTCTCATTTTCTTCCATTCCATACATATAGGCTATCATATCCCATTTAATATAAAACGCCCGTACAAAATAACGAATATTCTTCTTATCAGACATCCAGGTATTATAGCTATAATCTAATACCTCTTGAACCTTTTCTTCTATCTCCAGTTGGTCTAGTTCTTTCCATTCTAGGTTTATCATAAGATTCTCTCGTTTCTATGAGTAATTGTTATGGAATATACAAAAAATCTTTTATTAATGTAAACACAAAAATTAGTAAACATAAAAAATATAGTGAGCATAACGTGTACAAAGTCTTTTTATTTTCATATAGTTTAAAATATAAAAAAGCAATGACGATTAGCAATGTTATTGTAAAAACCGCTATCACACTTGATAAAAATTCTAGCATGCCCGCTCCCCCTCATTCACACTGTAAAGAAAACAAACGTAGATAAGATAATACCACCTACTACAGTAAATAAGTACGGCATAAACCTTATTAATTTGTTTTTCTTCCCTCTATATTTATCGAAAAATATAAAACATAAGGTAGTTATAGCTAAAAATTCAAGCGAAATGATAGTTTTTAAAATCGTCAACATATAAAGTACCTCCTTTTGTTACTTTTCTAGAAGAATTTAAGTTTTTGGAGATTAAGCAAACAATCTATCTGTTTAATTTAATCAATCCGCTCTTTTTAAATCATATCAACCTTGTATAATATATCTTTTCTTTGCTTATGAGCTAGAACTAAACGATCATTGTCTATCCATTTTAAATTTCCTAGGTGTGCGGAAAATACAAACGGATTTGGTAAATCACTGAGGATAAATTCTTTTCTTATGATTTTCTGTTCCTTGTTAAAAATAACGATATATATGTCAGCTTTGTATAAGCCATGCTCAATATAAATTTGTGCTTTTTGTTTTCTATTTGGGCTGGATTTTGGTTTTTTATAGTAGTAATTATTTTGATAGTCTAATTCTTTTACCTTTTCATATGCCTCAATAAATCTAGCCTTATCTAAGCCCAAATTACGACACGCTTCTATAGCTCCTATGTGAAGCAGTTCTAAAATGATCTTTTTCTTTTCCGAGTCATTTTCATCATTAAACTTATTTAAATCAAACAACTTATTTTCAAAATAAACTCTATAAATGGCATCGAGGTGATGAGATTTATCCACTTTTTTCCCCGTTGGTATACAATTAATATCAATACAAGAAGTCTCTTTTGTCATCATTGGCTTAAATGCACCCGAATACATTTCTGAAATACAGTGGCTTTGACTGTCAAATGACATAATTGGATTCTTTTCTTCATCATAATCAAAACCTATAGAAAAATAGTTTAATTTTTTCATATTTCATCTCCAAGAGTAAATTTTATGCCAAGGTACTAGAAAACAAAAGATATAGCGAACAAATATCCATTAGTATTAAAAAATTGTGTTTTCTTGATGCCCCTTTATTTGCTTAAAAACCTTTGCTTAGTAGCGTTAAAACAGCTATTCCTCTATAATTTAGAAAGCTGGACAATGTTGAATTCATTTTCACTTTCTAAAACTACTTCACTATATCCGGTACTTATTGCATATGCTTCATCATATACTTTTTTATCTATAATGATTTCTTCCGTAATTTCCATACTTTCATTTACCTTATAAATACGGTTCCGATAGCAAGCGTAAAAGTTGTCTCCCACACTCACCAATCCGTCCACAGTATAATTTATTACGACTTTATTCCGAACTTTTTTAGATGTTAAATCATAGTCTAAAGTGAAGTCATCACCATTATCTTCATAACACAGTATCCGTATAGTTTTATTATTACAGCTAATCGATTGTACATCAATGAGCGTTTCTAAAATGGTATCATCCAATAGCCCAGTAATTTCTCCTGTAAATATATCTATTTTAATAAGCCCAAGTTTTGCTATGGATAAATTTCCCTCATCGCTAAACATACCTTCTTCCGAATAAATAACATAAGCTTCATCGTTTATAACGAGAAAATCTTCCACTCCTTCTCTCAATATATATTTAAAATTCTTTCCCATACATAAGATGAATAAATAATCGCAAGCCTCTCCATGACAAAAAATACAAATCTTCTCATCCGACAATATGACTTTGTTAATTCTGAAATACCGATTGGAAATTATTTCATCGTTTATTTCACATAAAATTTCTTCCCCAGAAAAAAGTTTCAAACAGTTTTTTTCTATTTGGAAATTAAGTACTTCTCCTCCAGTTTCTTTAAAAGCGTAAATAGATTGTGCTTGTTTTTTTATTTTCAGCATCGATCATAGTCCCTCCTTAGACCTCAAATTTCATAATCGAAATACACTATTAGGTCTTTTAATAAGTAGCTTTTCTTATTTTCATGCCCTTCTAACCTTTGTTGTAATATCAAATCAGCTAGATTGTTTGTCTATACCACTCCTTTAAATATGCTTCAGGGAACTTAACTTTCTCAAAATCCAAACTCTGTAGTGTATCGATATCATACGAATTAACTAGATATAAATCCCATTGTGCTGATATATCTTCTAGTAACTCTCTTTCTTCTAATGATAGATTATCGTTTATTGACTGCTGATTCTCATCAACATATAGTATTTTATCCGACCTTTCAACCAGTTCTTTACTTGTAATTACATCGGTAAGTGCCTCAGTGAGATTCATTTTTATCACATCCATAATACTACTCTTATCCAAATTACATCCTCCTACCATTTATGAGAATATTTCCCGTTATTAAATCTATAGTGAAGGGCTTATTTTTAGTTTGTTCATCAAATCTTGTTCTACACTGCACCCGAATCGCAGGTTATCAAGCATATTGTGGACATTTTTGGTTCACCCTGGCTTCTGATTTGGCTAATTTCTTAAAATCAGCATTTTTGTTCATTACTTAAGATTATAACTGAGCTTCCATCATAATCCGACATAATCAAAAACTCATCTTTATCAAGATGCAACTCAAATTTTCCTACTACCTTATTTCTTTTAAAAATAGTATCTTTTTGTGAATAGTGCAAAATATTGTCTATTTTATATCCAGAAATAATGTGCACAAGAAAGTTTGAATTGGCTAAAAGTCTGAAAATAAATAGAACTTCATCGAGATGCACGCTATCTAATTGGATGTCCTTAATTAATAACAGCTTCGTTCTTTCATATAAAATCTCGATTATTTCACTACTTGGAAATTTCTCAGTTAAATCTTCTTTGTCAAAAATGCCTAACTCTAAAAGCAAATGCATTGGTTGACTTTTATTTATAATAGTTGTTTTTAATGCATCATCTGACATTTCATCATTGTTAGTAATTATTATTTGTTCCTGATTTGTTAGCGTAAAAATGGTTTTTTCTATGATTTTTGACACCTCTCTCCTATCTCCATTTGCTATTCTTTTTATGCCAAGAACTTTACTCCTTGAGTGATAATCTAAAGAAAATAATCTTCCCCAGCCAGTTTCTTAAATTTTTCCATAATTGAGATTTAGAATATACCTACATATACAGCAATATAGACATACATTAAAAACGAAAAAGTACAAAGTATAAAAGAAAATATGCCTTTATGTTTCATGCTTTTACCATTTTTTTTGATTAAATATAATACTGAAATTATTACTAAATTAATTAAAACCGCAATAGAAACAATCACAATAATGCCCCCTTAATATAATAGATATGAAGCAAATATTGTTATAATAAAAATACTTATTATATATGCTTTTATAAATTTTGATGTCCTTTTACCATTGTCAACTATCTCACTAAAAATAAAAATAATCCATAAAGTTTCAATTCCTAAAAACACTGTAACAATAATATATGTTACGCTATTTGAAAAAAAGAAATTAATTATAATAAAAATAAAAATTATTAGTATCATCGCAAACATAAAACTTTTTTCTTTGAACCAAGTCAATGTAAATTCAACTCCAATAATCGAGAATTTTCATACCTTCTAATAGTGTTGGAATTTCGAAACGGCCTTGCTTTTAATGGATATTTAAAGTCTTCATTTTCTTTTTCAATGACGTGTTTATCTCCTTAATAATTATTCTTTTCTGTAAATTTTTTCTATCTTTGGAAAATAATTTTCAATAAATAAAACTCGCTATAACATAATAAATATATATTCCTAAAGCGACTATACCTAATATTGCTGATAGGATAGATAAAATTGTAGACTTTCCTTTACGTTTACTCCATAAAACTAATATGAGTTCGATGCACAAAATAATTATTTGCACTACCAAAATCACATAAATATATGATTTCAGGGTTTCACTACTGCTTATGAAAATACCTGTTCCAACTATCATAATCCCCGCAAAAAGTATGCTTGCACATACGATTTCCAAGATACCTTTAGTTTTTTCTGAGAGAAGCAGCGGAATGAAACAAATTGTAAATGTAATAAAATTTATTGATACATCGATAATAAATTCAATCATAATCGTTTCCCAATTCCCTCCTTTTATAGCGACAGTTTTTCAGTAAAAAACAAAAGTCAAAACCACATAAGTTATATAAGTAAATAAATTAAATATCGTTAGAATTAATACACATACACCTATTAAAACTTCCGATTTTCCGAATTTACTTAAATAATTCATGAATACATTTGCGAAAAGTATCACTATTTCAATTACTAATATAATGTACATATATGTATGCAGTTCCTCTACACCAGAAAGAATTAACCCCGTTCCGACTATCGCCAATCCAGCTATTGATAAACTAGCAATCACTTTTCCCATTAATTGCTCCTCTTTTTTAATTGCATTTCCACCAACTAAGAAACATACAAAAGCAATAAAATTAATTAAAACATTTAAAATAAAACCCATTTTTCATTCAACTTTCTATATTGTTATTACGATTCTTTATTAACTTTTTAGTCTTAAATGCTCACTGAATAGTAGTTTTTTAAATATGCTTGTTTAAAATCTTCTGCTTCTGATTCATCTGCTGCATCTTTTTTAATAAAATAATCTACCACTTCATCTTTAGAAAGTCGAATCTCACTATTCATTTGCTCCATTTTATTAGAAAATCCAATGATGACTAAATGAGAACTACGATCAAATTTTATTAATATACTCCCATCTAGCAGGAATATAGTAGGGCTAATATCAACTAAATTAATGGGATTTCTTGATCCTTTTGTGAGGATGTTCTCGCTGAATACCCCATTCCATTCATTTATACTTTTTATTTTTAGTTTTCCAAGTAATAGCCAACTTGTTAAAAACATTCCAAAAACATCTGAGTGAAAATATATATCTTTTTCTTTATCTAACAAAAGTACGGATAAAATTCGATTGCCTTCTTTCGTATTTTCAAATGCATCTAATGGGAAATATAAATAGCTATATTTTTTGTCAGGTACACAATAGGGGAAGTCTAGCCCTGGAAAAGTTAAATCTTTATAGGCTTTATGTAACTTATTTCGAAATTTAGCAATCCCTTTAACTTCAAAGTAATCAATAGATTGTTTTTGATTTCCCACTTTATCCCTCCTGAATTTATATCAGCTCTAAATTCGATTTTTCCATTGAATACGCCATCAACTCACTTGAATCTGATAAAACGACTAATAATGGGAAAATGGATAACAATTTGGCTCGTATATTTTCTATCCTTGGTATTTCGCTAAGCTCTAATTTATCTATCTGCTCAGAGATGTCGCAATCTTTTTCTAATAAAAAATACTGGTCATAGCTAGATCCCTCTTTAAATCGTTCTTCATCCTCTTTATAAAAATGAATATATGTCTTTCTAAATCTAGTTTGTTTCACAAGGACTGATTTATCAGCAGCTGCCTCAAAATTACTGGAAATATGAAATTGATATATATCAAATTGAAGAATTAGCCGCTTCATTATTTTTTCAATATCTTCATGAATTTCTTCTAAATATTTACCTTGATTATCATAAGCACCCGCAGTAGTTATACCTTTTAAATGAATCATTTATCTATGCTTCTCCAATTCTTTTTTTAGTTTGTTCGGTGGAGTGGTGTATTCTTAATAACATAATGCTTTTTCTTCCTCTCACTTATACCGTCAATTTCCCAAGTATTTAGATACACATGAAAGTCATCATTCTTTGGGAGAATTAATGTTGCATACGGGCTTTCAAGAGGTTCTATATTCCTAGGATTATGGAACATATCCACTTCTGCTTCCGTGTCAATAAAACTAAAATAATAGGGATAATATGAATAAATAGTTATTAAAATACTGATTAATTTATTTTCCAAACTTTTTGGTGAAAACATCTCGGGCAAGTAATCATACGATAGATCAAACAAAACCCCTTGATAGTTTTGTTCCTCATAGAAACGTACAACAAATTCCAAATTATCTCTTACCTGCTTGCAATTAATATGAGTCACTTTTGAAAAACTATTATCTTTTTTCACTTCTTCCAAATTTTTAGTGCTAGATAAGTCGCTTTCCGGACTGTAACAAACTATATTTTCAATTTCCACATTTGCTTTACTACTTATCAAATCAATATATATTTTGACTAGGTTTTTATATGAACTTTGTTTATATACACATCCTGAAGATACGAAACTAGACATTCACACTCCTCCTATAAACTTTCTTTTCCTTCATTCTGAATTTCACAGTTCTGGTACTCTTGCTAGGATAAGCCCCAGTAGGTCTTCTAACTCTGAAATTTTATATATAAATGACTTTGACTTATATTAATTTGGCAATTATTTGCCTCACATCGTCTACTGCTATAAAGCTAATTCATCAACTAAAAATCCCAAGTCTTTTGCATAGAAATTGATTACTTCGCCTTCTAGAATCTGGTAAGTCATGATTGTATTTTGCACTAAAAAATATTCAATGTTTTCGCGTCTATTAAGATCTGACACCCCGCTAAGTAATGTCTTTATATCTACTCCTTTAGTTACAATTATAAATTTGTTATATTCCATTATTCCAGGTTTTTCCCTCATCGGTTCTGACTTAAAAATGTTTAGAAAACGCTTAGGCTTTAATGGGAATGTTAGATCACTTCGCTTCTTTCTATCTATAGTGGATTTCATCCCTAAATGCCCAACCGAGGGACTAGCATTATACAATAAATTATAAGGGCTAGCAGGAAAATAATGATAGCTATACTGTTAAGGACGGTTTTATTGTTTTTCTTACGTCTCGTTTCATAGCCAATAATTAATATAAGTAGAAAAACAAAATATATTATTATCACAAATAACATATTATCCCTCGATCCTTCTTAAAAGTAGATAATTATTCCCGTAACCGCAAATAAAGTTAACAATATTAATACTTGCATACACCTATAAAAGAAGCTGTCTTTCTTAAAATCTATAATAACTATACACATTATAATTATGCCGATGAATTCCAAATCCATTATTAATTTCAACATTGAATCCATTTCAATCTCCTAATTTGGTTATTTTCTTTCCTTTTTCTTTTTTTATATTCTCTAGGATTGTATTCTTACTATCTTGCTTATGCTCACGCAGAGATTATTCTTTTGATATGTATTATTTACATCTCTTACTTTTAGAATAAGCCCTCCCTGTAAAAATGGAGGGCTTATTCTTAGTTTATTTTTTTAGTTTGTTCATCAAATCTTGTTCTACACTGCCGCCGAAACGCAGGGCTAGAATATCTTCTTTTTTTATCCAACAAGTTCCATCTAATCGACCTTCGTCATCCACTAAAGTAATTTCTAATCCTTCATAGTCATTTTCAGCGATTATTCCAATTGCTGGCGTCTCGTCGCCTATGATGTCAATAAAGATTATCTCTTTACTTTGGTATACATAATCAGCAGCAATTTCAAATTGTTTCTACACGATTAAACTATAGAAATAATATTCCAGTAACTTATATTTCTAATTTAGATATATTATTTTAGCAATTGAGCTTTATTCAAAGCATCTTTAATGTTTTAGGCAATATTCTCGCAGTCATACCATCCACTCTGATTACTTGAAAAACTGCGCCAAATCTATTCCTTTTGAAAATATGCCTATAGCAGTAACATCTAAAACAGGAGAAATCACTATCATTCCATCTTCTATTTCCATGTTTTTTCTAGCATTTAATTCTTTTTTCTCCTTGAACAAAAATATTTTGTTTGCGTCTGGATAAGCATCACCTTCTAAAAACAAATGAAACATCTTTTTCTTTATCTCCATAGATTCATCTGCAAGAACAACTTTTTTATAGCCATTCTTTTTGTCTCCAGGTAATTCCTCATACGGCCCAAATATATCCACTAAAAAATAAGCAGAAACCATAAACTCACCAAAAGTATCACAAATGTCTTGTAATTCTTGTTCAGAAATAGGGATTGGATTTTTAAAATTATAAATATAATTTTGTTCTGCTCCAGTAATTCCAGAGTCAACTTCATAATTAGGTATGTCTTTGTTTTCTACAATATATAGTTGTTGTTTGTCAAGCATTATTTTCCCCTTCCTTTTCTTGGATAGATTATATAGTGCTTTGGTTTGTAGTTCCAGTGGACATGTAAATATTTTTTTTGATTTCCACCAACTTTTCCGTAATCTAAAGCGAATAGCCTCCCTTTTTTACGGTTAATTATAGCAAAAATCCTTCCTCCTTGGCTTTTCTTAGGAAGCCCTACCTTCCAATTCTTAGTAACTGTAAATTCTTTTTTCTTAGAATTATATCTCGATCGCGCCCACTTAGCACCTTTTTTAGCAGTCTTCCCTACCCATTTAGCGCCCTTTTTAGCAGTCTTCCCTACCCATTTGGCACCTTTTTTACCATATTTTGCAATAGGCTTTCTAAACTTATAAATAAACTTACCGGCAGCCATAGCAGCTGGGATAAGCCATGCCCAATTTCCATCAGGGTCAACCATCATCACCGGATTATTATTCGCATAATTATACCCATTCATCGTCTGCGGGTCGTCTTCATCGCCCGGGTCTGGATCATATGCGGTAAACACGCCTTGCTCTGGTTCGTAATAACGCGCCATCAAGTAATATTGTTCGATTTCCTTGTCATATGTGTATCCTGCATAACCATACGGATTGGCTTTGGCTTCTTCTGTAGAGGCAGTGTTTTTCAGCACATTTCCCCAAGCATCATACGCATATTCTGCGACAATCTTACCTGCTTCATCTGTGAGCGCAATTACGTCGCCATGCGCATTATAGTGATAATAGAGGGTTTTGCCGTTCATCTTCATCGCTAAACGAACATTATCATCCGAATAAACATACTGACGAACTACTTTTCCATCACCATCAGTCTCATACAGAACATCAATACTATCGCCATCATAATGATAATTCGTCGTCACGCCATCGACTGTTTTCGACAAGCGGCGGTTATCATCATCGTACGTATAACTCGTAAACGGCTTGCTCTCGCCTTTTTTCGTAATGCTGCTTAAACGGTCGCCGGTATCCCATGTATACGTGTACTTGCCATCGCTTGTACGGTTACCATTGGCGTCATACGTCAGCGCTTCTCCGTTCCACGAAACCAGTTGATTACCATCATTATAACTTGCGGCAATTGTTTTTGTCTCGCTTCCGCTGATTGCTACTTGTGTGCGGTTTCCGAAGCCATCGTAGGTGTATGCTTTTACGGTGCCGTCTGGTAGTGTTTCTTTGGTTAGTTGATTGACTGCATCGTATTCGTAGGTTGTTTTTCCGTCTTGTTTGTTGTCGATGCTTGTACGGTTGCTTGCTGCATCATAGGTGTAGTTTTCGTCTAAAATTTGGGTGCCGCTTGCGCTACTAATAGCTGCGTTGGTGACTTTTTGGGTGCTATCGTAGGTGTAGTTGGCTGCGGTGCCGTTTCCTGCTGTGTAGACGTTAATGTTTCCAAATTCGTCAAACTCGAAATAGGCGTTTTTGCTTCCGTCGTTTACGCGGGTATTCCGGTCTAAGTCGTTGTATGTGTAGCTTGTTTTTGCTGTGTAGTCGCCGTGGTTAATGGCTACTTCTCCGACTTTGTCTGTTTTTCCTTTGTTGTCTTTTGTTGGTTTATCTTTGTAAGTGTAGCTTACGTCACCACCTCGTTCGGCTACTTTGGTGATTCGGTTGGCATCGTCGTAGGTTTTGTCGGTAACGATGCTGTTAATTTCGTCGGTTACTTTTGTTTGGTTGCCGTTTGGATCGTATTGGAATTTAAATGCTAGTTTATCATTCCATTTAATCCCGTCCAAGCGGTCAGCGGAATCGTATGTGCTTTCGGTTACGCGACCATTTGGCATGATTGCTTTTGTTTCATTACCGGCTGCATCGTATTCATACTTGATTGTGCGATTAAGTGCATCGGTAAATGCGGTAATTTTGTTATCTACGTCATATTCATAGATATTTTTTTGCGTTTTGCCAGATGCGGTGACATTTTTTTCGGTGGTGTTGCCATTGTCGTCGTACTTATAGGCTACGGATGTGCCGTTCGCTAGTTTTGTGTCTATAAGTGCGTTGTCTGCATCATAGGTTAAAGTTTTTTTGTTGCCTTTTTCGTCTGTTTCGGATGTAGTGTTACCGTAAATATCGTAAGTGAAGCTGATTTTGCGGCCTTCTTCGTCATAGCTAGCTGTTACATAATTGCCGGAAGCGTCGTATTCATTTTTTGTTAATACTTCGCCTTCTATGACACGTACATCGTCAAACCAAGCTTTTCCGGTTAAACCATTGCGGAACATGGTGTAAACTTTAATCATTTTGACTGGCTTAGTCGGTTTAACAACTACGGCACTTCGGTTCCAGTCGTTCGTTCCGAGTGGGAATTGACCTTGTACGGAAGAAGTTGTGCCATCTTGATAATATATTGTTCCCCATATCGAATAATCGTTCGACATCGTTGCAACAGAACCGTTTGCTTTGGCGTCTTCTGATTTGGATAGTGCGGAAATTGTTAATGCTTTGGCTTCTTTTTGATTTACTGGTACATCTTGGACAATATGCGTGTAGGCTTCACTTGTTGCTTTTCGCTCGAAGTAAACAGCGCTATCACCGCTATGGCTTTCATTATCGACTACTTTTGCTTGTGTCAGCGCGGTATTACCTGTGCGCATCCAGCCAGTCGGAAGTGTTCCATTGTGCTCTTCAAAACTGCTGTTGACTACCGGGTTGTAACTGGAAGCAACACTACCTTTTTCAAACTGAACATTGTCGTACCAAATTGTGCCTTTTCCTTTATGCGGAGCTGGTTGTTCATTGTCCAAATAAAGCAAGACTTGGCGTGTGTTTTTAGATGTTTTAAAAGTTAGTTGGCGTTTTACCCAGTCACCGTTCTTTTTGATCGATGTGGCGCGGTTGGATTGCCATACGCCGGCATCGGTAATATCTTTTGCATTTGCATCTTGTAAACGTCCAATGAGAAGTGCATCGGCGTTTGTCATTCCGGATGTTTTAATCCAGGCGCTAAATGTATACGTTGTTTCTGGTTCTACATCAACGCGTTGAGTAACGGATGAATAGCCTTTTACGGTAGAATTTGCTTCACTCGTTAGTTTAACGGAACCGCTGCCGCCGAGTGTTCCTGGAGCTGACTGAGTGCTATCGAATGTCATGCTTCCTTTTGCATCAGATTGAATCAGTGTCCAGTTGGAAACTCCTGCTCCTTTTTCAAAGCCGCTGTTTTGAAGTAAGTTACCTGCTGAAGAAAGTTCACCACTACCTCGAATTGGATTTCCATAGGCGTCATACTGCGTTACAGAGGATACTTGGGATTCTGTCGCAAGTGTTTCTGACACCGCATCTGCTCCGTCATAAGTAACCGTCGTTTTGCGTCCTTCTGTGTCAGTTGCGCTCGTTACATCGTTATTTCCATTGTAGGTATATGATTCTGTACCGTAAGCATCTGTCGCTTGCGTGATATTACCATCTGCATCGTAAGAATATGTTTCTTCTTGTCCCTTAGGATTCACTTCTTTTACTAGGTTATTTGATTCATACGTGTAGGTCGTTGTGAGTTTGAGACCATCTGCATCCACAATTTCTTTCTTTGGATTTCCAGCATCATTGTAGGAATAAATGGTTTTCTTCTTTTTCTCGTTTGTTAAAGTTGTTTGTTGCTCTTCCATGTCATAAGAAAGTGTTGTTTTTTTGCCGACCGGATCGGTTATTTCTGTTAATTTCTCTTCTTCATAAGCAAAGGTTGTTTCGTATGGTTTTTCTTCTGTATGTTTTGGATCGTAAATCGATGTTAATAAGCCATCTGTGTAGCCATAGCAGTATATTTTACCGCGGGCAGTGGATGAACTGATTAGCTCTTGTTTGTCATTATACGTGTAGCTGATTTTACGGTCTTCTGGTCCGACAAGTTCTTTTACGAGCTCGCCTTCATACGCTAAAGTCACGGTACGTCCGGAAGCGTCGCGCATGTTTGTTAGTTTGCCGTCAGTATATTCGTAAGTTAATTCGTTGCCTTTTGTATCTTTTTCGGATTTTAATCGTCCATCAGCTAAAAAGCGCGTTTCTGACTTATCTTCTTCTATTTTCAAATAGCCATCTGCGTTTTTAGTAATCTCGGAGTAAATGCCTGGTGGTGCCACGTATTTATCGCCTTTTTTAGTGAAACGATGGACTTTCTTGTCCGATTCCACCCATACGATATTTCCGTTTTCTTCTTCAATAAGTTTCTCTTCAAGCGTACTTGTCCAGCCTTTACCAAAAATGCCTGTTGCGTCATCTTGGCTGTTAAAAGTACGGTCGACATTGATACTCGGGCCGCGGCCTTCTAAGTTAAAATCTGTTTCATGGAATAAAAAGTTTCCATTTGTAGCGTTTACTTCGCCGCCACGTACCGGCACACTTGTCCAGTAATCTACCATTCCTAGCTGTTTATTTACTACTTCTGGAAGGGATGGTGTCGCTGGTTCGGATTGAATACTTGTGGCGTTATTTCCCGCTTTTTGGTACGCAACAATTCGGAACCAGTAGTTTGTTCGTTCTTTATAATTACCGCCAGAATTGGTATAAACTGGAGAAGGATCTTTTGCTAGTTCATCGCCTTTTCCGTCATGATGAAGAGCGAATTTACCTTCTGCAATTTCTTCTTTGGTTGGCCAAATCCCTTTATTTTGGGTGGTCCACTTTGTTTCTGCGCCAACATCGTATTCTTCGTAGGCTTTCCCATTGAAGACAAGTACTTTATAGCCATCCGCCATTGGGCTCTTTTCCCAGTTAAGTTCCACGTATCCTGTTTCTTTATGAGCTAAGTTAGAATATGCTTTCGCAGCAGGGGGTTGTGGTTTTTCGATTGGCATATAGGCAAATACTAAGTCGGAATTCGGGCTTTCTCCACCCGGGAAAACGGCTTGCACTCTGAATAAATAGCGCGTTAAATTGCGCAGTCCAAAAGTACTTCCAGCTTGAAACGCATTTTCATATTGCGCTCGCGGATCAAGAGCGAATTCGGTTCCTTTGCCATCATGGTGGAATTCGAATTCTCCATTAGCGATTTCGTCATTTGTTGGGGAAATTTTCTTCCCTTTAGTGCTCCAAGTGGTTGCGGTGCTTTTTGTATTAATATATTCGTAGTTATATCCATTAGAAATAACGATATTATAACTCGTTGCACCAGGAACAGCCTTCCAAGATAAATCCATGTAACCTGTTCCAGTTCCTACTCCATTTGAATTCGTTTTAACAGTAGGTTTTTCCGGTTGAGCATACGTATAATTTACTTCTAGATAAGGATAGTTTTTATTATTTTCACTTGCTACTAATTTTTTCCAATAGTTTTGATCGATGTTCGTAGCTAGACGGAAACCGTTATTTGGTCGCACGCCACTTGCCCATGCTTGAACTGTTTTAGTGACATCTAAATTCGCCCACTCACCTCGGCCGACATTGACGCTTCCAATCCGTGTCGTTGCAGGAGCTGTATTCCATGTCACTTGCCATGGGGACCAGTTCGCATTAGATTCATAGTACCAAAGATCATTTTTAACTGTTGGGGACATATGCCAAATGTTATACACTTTTAGCGTTGCTTTAGAAATCGTCGCTTTATTTAAAGTAGACGTGTCCATTTTTAAATAGGCGGCATTATTTCCTGTTGAATTGTCCCATTTACCAAGTTTTAACGTGTAAGCATTTTGGCCAGAATCCCAAAGTTTGCTTCCGATATTGGTTTCGGTTGGTTTTGCTGAATTGATGTTGGCATTATACACTTCATCTAACCGGACAGATGGATCAATATAGACAGGATATTCGCGCGCGACATCATTTAGCCATGCTGTATCTACTTTTAATTGTAACTCATAGACTGTTTTGGTGAGTTGTTTCACTTCAAAGGAAACATTCTCGGATAACGCTGCTTCCCCGGTCTCAGCGCCGACATTGGAATCTGTCATAACTGGTTTCGGAAGCGTATACATTGTTTCACCGGATTTATTTTTGAATAGCACATCACCATTCTTTGCCAGCTCTAAACCAAGTTTTGTTTCTATTTGATAAACATACGTATCTACTTGATTAGGTTCATGTAGTACGATGTCTTCTTTTACTGATTGTGGAAAAGTTAAATGACGTAAATCTGTTTTAGGAAATACATTTTCATAAGTAACTTCATTTTCTTTGTAGGTCGCTGGTTGGTCTGTAACTGCTTGTTCATTTTCGCCTGTACGTGCTCCTTTTAAGCGAAAAGTAACTTCTGCGCCAGCTTTTGTTAGTTTCTGATATGCGCCGTCTTCCATTTTGTCTAAGAAGCCTAGTTCTAATGGAGTTTGTTTTGGAACAATCATGTCAGAATCTGCTTCTTTCTCCACATTCGCATCGATGCGTTTCATCTCGCCATCAACTTCCATATTGATAGAATCCGCAAAGATTTGTTTTGTAAAGCTCCCGTCGTGGTTATTAAAAACCACTTCATTTTCTGTTCTTTCTTCTTTCACTTCTGTTGGTGCTTGTTCTCCCGCTTTCTTTTCTGGTACTTCTACCCCAGTTGACGTCTCCTCCGCCATTGGTGCATAACCAGGTATTAGTGAAAGGAATAACATAATAGCTATCAGGCTCACTAAGATTTTTTTTGCTTTTGCATGTATTTTCATGTGTCAAGCTCTCCCTTTTTCAATGTAATTTCATTCGATGCCTTGCTAATTTCTCTTTTTTTAACTTGCCGCTAACAACTTCACTGCCCTCTCTTTCTAAAAAAGGACCAGTTTTAATTGAGATAAAACTGGTCCTTTTCCTAATATTACAAAATTATTATAGCATGTTTTCATTCCAAAAAGTTATGCAAAATGTAAAATTTTTACTTTTTGTTTGAATTATTAATTTTATTAATTATAATTAGTGTTAAATAGTTAAGCAGTAATAAATTTCAGTCGCGCTGTATCAATACAAATATCAACAATATTGTCGCATTCTATAAAGCATTTCCCATCAGATGCAAATTCTTCTGGTGCAAGGGTATTAATCATTACTAAATTTGCTTCAATCGTTTCTATTGTCCCGATAATTAGCTCGTCCCAAACAGTCATTATTTCCACTAATTTGTTGTTCTTTTTCGTCCATTCCAGAAAATTCAATAGTGTGTCGCCTTCCTCACTTAATTCAGGTATTTGTTCCTGAGGTCGGTTTAAATTTTGATACGGCTTCAGATATTGAGTATCTTGTTGAACTTTAAAAATAGCTTCATTTGCTACGAGTGCAAAACCATCAAATCCCACTCTAGTATGGTATTTTTCCAATATAATGAACGAATCAAAAATAACTCTGATATATCCCACACGAAAATCATTTGTTTGTTGCTCATCATCATATACTTCATAAAGGCACTTTTGGTTTAGTTGTTCTAATTGTTTACGATTTCATTGGTTCACCTCTTTTTTAAGCGCTTTCAATTTAAGATACCATGTTTAATCCTCTCCTGCAATACAAAAAAAGCCTTGAACGAATAATCAATCCGTTCAAGGCTTTTCCATTTACCACGGTTGGCTGGTTGGACCTACTGTGAATTCATTTACGTTGACGTCTTCGGGTTGATCGATAGCATACGCAACAATGCTCGCGATACGATCAGGTGTGATGCCGTATTGTTTGTATAAGCTCGTCATTCCTTGTTCGGTTTCTTTATCCGTGATTGTTTCTAGTAATTCCGTATTGATAGCTGCTGGATAAATGGTCGCTGTGCGGATATTGGTTCCTTCTTGCGCTGACTCCATCCGTAATACTTCCATTAAGTCACGGACTGCCCATTTAGTCGCGCCATATACTGCGCCGCCGGGATATGCTTTTAATCCTGCTACAGAAGAAGTGGCGATGATATGTCCTGATTTTTGAGCGATGAAAGAAGGCAAAACTGCGGCAATTCCATTCAGTACGCCTTTAATATTGATATCAACCATTTGCTCCCATTCGTCTTCTTTTAAAGCAGATAATGGCGAATTCGGCATGATTCCCGCATTTAAAAAGATTGCATCTACTTTTCCGTATGTTTCAATCGCTAATTCTACTAATTTCTTATTGTCTTCGCGTTTTGTCACATCCGTTTTGGCAAAAATTGCTTCGCCTGAACTCGCTTTAATCGTTTGAACAATTTTTTCCAGCTTTTCTACGCGACGAGCAGCAAGAACCACTTTCGCCCCTTTTTCAGCTAAAAGTAAGGCTGTTGCTTCACCAATTCCGGATGATGCTCCGGTTATAATAATTACTTTATTTTTGATTGTCATTTGCTATCTCTCCTTATTCCTCGATAATTTTACGAATTTGTTTGGCTGGGCTTCCGGCGACGATAACGTTTGCTGGGACATCTCTTGTGACGGTAGCATCCGCAGCAACGATAGCATTTTCGCCGATTGTTACGCCTGATAATATCGTTGCGTTTGCGCCAATCCAGGCGTTTTTCTTCACACAAATTGGGGCTACTCTTAAGCCACGTCTTTTTTTCGGGCTAACTAAATGGTTGACGGTCACAAGTCTTGCTCCTGGGCCAATTAAAACATTATCTTCAATTGTAATCCCACCCAAATCCACGAAAGTTACATTTAAATTGATAAAGATATTTTTCCCAAAAGTAATATGTTTCCCGAAGTCGCTATAAAAAGGAAGTGAGACATCGACTGATGGATCGACTGGTTTTCCAGTGATGTCACTGAGATATTTAATCACTTCTTTTTTTGAGTGGTACTTGGTGTTTAGTTCGATGATAAGTTGTTCATTGTTTTGTTTTACTTCGTGAATTTCATCTAACAAATCCGACCCTTGGAGAATTTCTTGGTCGACTAGTCTTTTCTGTAAATCTTGTTCTATCATGCGCTTTCCCCCTCGAAAACCTTTTACTATTTAATTATAGCGGGAGAAGTTATAATTGAATAATACTTATAAAGCATATCCAACTATTCATTTTAGTTATAGGAAAGGGTGATTTTAATGGAGCTTCGTGTGTTGAATTATTTTTTAACTGTTGCACGTGAAAAAACGATTAGTCAAGCGGCGGAAGTGCTTCATCTTTCTCAGCCAACGCTTTCTAAACAATTGAAGGAACTTGAGGAAGAACTAGGGGTAACTTTATTTATTCGTGGAAATCGGTCTATTACGTTAACAGAGGATGGGCTTTATTTAGCTAATCGCGGGAAAGAAATTTTATCTTTAGTGGAGTTAACTACTTCGAATTTACTTCAAAATGAGACGATTAGCGGAAAAATAATGATTGGTGCTGCTGAAACGAGAGGATTTGAATTTATCGGTAGCATGTTACATGAACTTAGAGAGAAGCATTCCGACATTACTTTTCAATTGCATAGCGGCAATGCGGATGATGTTTTAGAAAAAATTGAGCACGGTTTACTAGATTTTGGTTTGGTAATTAATCCTGTGGAAAAACTACAATATGAATATTTACCACTTAATATAGAAGATACTTGGGGAATTTTAGTCAATACAAAACATTCTTTAGCGAAAAAAGCGGTTGTAACTCCTAGTGATATTGAAGCTAATCCGATTGTCGTTTCCAACCAATCTTTCATTGATAATCAGCTAGCTAGTTGGCTTGGAGAGCATTTTGAACAATTGAATGTAATTGGTAGATATAATTTACTGTATAATGCCTCTTTGCTCGCTAAGGAGAACATCGCAAGTATTCTTTGTATTGATGGTATTATCAATACAAAGAATACTAACCTGAAGTTTATCCCTTTTTCGCCGCCTCTAACTGCTGGAATTAGTATTGTGTGGAAGAAGAATCAAACTTTCTCCAGTGCTTCGAAGGAATTTTTACGATTAATAAAAAAAACTTGCTCAAAATAAATACTTTGAGCAAGTTTTCTTTCTATATTTCTAATCGCAACGTAACAGCGCCATATGCTGGAATCGTGTTGTTGTCATTTGCAACAACTTCTTCGATAGCATTCACATACTCAAACGACATATCCGAGAGTGCCAACTTTTGTGGTGTGTTAGTTGGGTTTTCCAGGCGGATAATGTATTTATCTGCTGAGTAGTAGGACGGGTGGCACGCTGAAACTAAGTATTCTTTCGGCAAATTCAACATACCTAACGTTTGCTTCGCGCCTAATTTCCGTTCTGTTTTCTGGATTTTGTTATCCAAGCGATGTAAAAAGTGATTGAACGGTTGGCGTTGATAAGATACGTTTGCTTGGTTGAACGCTTTTGTTCGTTCAGCTGTTTTATGTTCATCGAAAGCTTGGTCCCCGAGGTAAATGGCTAATGAAAATTCATGTTTACCAAGTAACTGCGCGCCTTCTGTTTCTATGAGCACGTGACCTTTTTTCGTTGTGTCGCCTGATGCTCGGCCTGGCCGGTATGCTAAATCAGGTTTTCCGAGTTGTCCGGTTGTTGCCAGTAGCGTCAGTGCTAAATATTGATCCAATTGTTGGTATTCTTTGATGCCCTGTGTGAAAATGGTACAACTTTCTGCTTCATTTGTTAGCGTCACGCTTTGTTCAAGTGGTTCGATGTCGATTGGCATTTCGCTATATGTTTCTCGCCAATTCGCTGGTACAACTGGTTTTCTCTTGATATATCCGAATGGAAGTGAAGCGATGTTGTAGTCTGTTTTCACACCTGTGTTTACTTTTAAGCGTAGACGGTGATTTTTAATTTGGTTATCTACTTCAACTTTAACATCCAGCAGTTCGCTACCTTTTTTCACCTCTAAAATGAGTTTGATTTGCAGGTCGCCATGCCCTTCTTTCGTCAAACGATCAAGTGGGAAATCGCTTTTTCCTGTTAAAATTAAACGTTCGACTTCGCTTGATTTCTCCGTTTTCACTTCGGAAAAAGTGAATAATTCCGCGATATCTCCGGCTAGTGGTGAATAATCATACGTATCTCCCGCATTCACATCATCTTCTAGTGTAATAAAAGAAGTGATGCGCTCGCCGTTTGGTTTTTCAAGAGCAATTTCGCCATTTTCAAAAGTGATTTTGTAGAAATTATTCGTGATTGCCACATCATTGGAAGCAATCATCGAATCCAGTTCGCGGTCATTCTCTTCAAAAGCAATCACGCGGTAACCAAGGCCTGGAAGCTCCACTTTGACGCGCACTTGAAGCACATAGTAGCCCAGTTCTTCAATAAATCGGTTTCCGGCTGGCGTTTCTTCTAGCACATTTTCGCGCGATGGAATGAACTCTTCTTGGACAATCGTTGCGTCCGGAAACGCTGGGAAATGGATGTTTTTATGCTCGGTTACTACTTGTATTTCTTTATATCCGTCAAAATCATGTAAATCCGTGTTAAAAACGATAATTTCGTTCGCCGCAAGTGATAAATCATCGGCAATTTTTTTCACAATCGTGTTTTCGATACTATCGCATAGTTCGTCAGCTTCTTTCATCCGGTGCAAAATATCTTCGGCAACTGGATCAGAAACGCAGCCCGCCAAGCTATCGTGCGCTTGACCTTCTAAAAGTTTCTTCCAAGTGTGCATTAGTAAACGCTCGCTAATAGAAATTCCAGATGCTTTAGCAATAACAAGAAGTGGCTCAATACGAGTTAGCAATTTTTGCTCGAGTGACGCGCTTTTTAGCTTAATATTCATTCGGCTAGATCCAATAGTTTTATGCACTCGCGCAAGAACCGGACTTCTAAATTCGCCGCGATATTCTTCTAAGTCGGGCAGCTCTCTAACATATTGAATAAAATCTTGATAGGTACTAAGTTGATAATCATGGCGTCCCATCTTGTTGATTTCCACTAATTTTTCGGCAAAGTTACTAATAATATTCAGCTGATCATTCCCAGATGGAATTAAAACTTCAGTTGTTTTACTGTACTTTTCAATGAAATCAATTGCCGGGTCGAGGCGTCCATCCACATATGCCGAGGTTGGTTCAAGGAGCATCCCTGTGCCGTAACCTTGTGGCATATTAATCGCATAAATCGACGCTTCTTCTCCAAGTCCTTGCCATTTAAAATATGGAGACGCAACATGTTCACCAAGATGAATCCCACGCCAGAAAATCACATTATCAAAGCCAGCATGTTCAAGTAAAGTCGGCATTTGGGCATTAAAACCAAATGTATCTGGCAAATAACCAATTTCCATATAGTCGCCGTATTTTTTACTATCAAAAATCCCAATCATCGCATTGCGCAAAATCGACTCACCATGCGCGAAAAAGGCATCTGTTTGCGTAAACCACGGTCCAATGAAAAGTTGTTTATCCGCAATTAATTGCTTAATATCCGCTAATTTTTCCGGGTACAGTGCGACATAATCATCTAAAATCGACAGTTGCCCATCAAGTACAAAGTTTGCTTCTGGGTGCTTTTTTAATTCGTCAATTACTTCTGTAAAAAGTTGTTCACTTAGAACCAGTGCATCGGCCGAGGTAAAATACCACTCTCGGTCCCAATGCGTATGGTTCACAATATGTGCTTTAACCATAGTTACCTCCGTTTTTTAAGCTTCCCATTCTGCTTCGTCAATTTCGTCATCGTAGCTTGAACCAGCCATTTCCTCGCCAGCACTTGCTTTACGTAAAGCGACTGACATACCCGCAACGATTAGCGTTCCAACTGCAATTGCTAAAATGTAAACTGGCCAATTTTCAACTGTGAACCAGCCATAAAAACCACTAATTGGCGCTTGGTTAATTGCGCCAAGACCTACAGCTAGCGCGCCGCCGACAGCAGAACCAAGAACCGTAGCCGGAATAACTTTAAGCGGAGATTCTACCGCGAAAGGAATTGCCCCTTCACTAATCCCAACAAGTCCCATGATAAGAGAAGATTTTCCTGCCTCACGCATTTCAGTATTATATTTACGTTTTGCGATTAAGGTTGCTAAACCAAGACCAAGTGGTGGGATGATGATTGCTACTTGTGCTGCTGTATTTGGTGCATAAATTCCACTTGTTAAAAGTGCCATCGCCGTTGTTACAGCTGCTTTATTTACAGGTCCGCCTAAGTCAAAACCAACCATTGCTCCGATAATAGCCGCCATTAGAATTTGATTCGATCCAGACATACCATTTAGCCAATTTTCAAGGGCTGTATTTAAGTCAGCAAAAGGAATACCAACCACATAATTAATAATAAGAACGGTAATAAGTGTGCCAAAAACTGGTACTAAAAATACCGGTACAATCGAAGCCGCCGCTTTTGGCAGTTTCACGTATTTTTTAATCAATAGACATGTGTAACCAGCGATTAAACCAGCTGCCAGTGCCCCAAGGAAACCAGCGCCAATATCACGTGCCAGTAAACCACCAACAAGACCAGGTGCTAGTGCTAATTTGTCCGCAATCGAATACCCGATAAATGCTGCAATAACCGGGAACATCATTCCTAGCGCCAAGCCACCAAAACCATCTAAACTATGCAGTAGTGAAATTAAACTATTCGCACTGTCTGCGTATTTCGCATCCCAAATATCTGTAATTCCGAAAAACGAACCACCAACCCGAGCAATCGCCATAATCACGGCGCCTGCAATAACGAGCGGAATCATATATGAAATACCTGTTAAAACGTGTTTTTTCAGTTCACTCCCAATTTTTCTGAACATGGTAGATCCTCCTTATTTTTCGTCAATTAACGCAAGTGCTGCGTTGATTACTTTTTCTGCATCTTTAATCGGTGCGCTTACTGGAACTTCCAGCACGACTTTACCATCAAAACGTTCTTTGTTACGAACTTTTGTATCTACTGCGAAAATAACTACTTCGCCGATATTTACATCTTTTTCGGTTAATTCATTCTCAATTCCTGTTGCGCCTTGTGTTTCTACTTTAATGAGGTTGCCCATTTTTTTCGCGCCTTTTTTAAGTGCTTGTGCTGCCATATATGTGTGCGCCACTCCTGTCGCACATGCGGTTACTGCGATAATTTTACGTTTCATATCTCTACTACGCCTCCATTTAAAATTCGAATAACTTCTTCTTCGTCTCTTGTATTTTTTAAATTTTCGACAATATCATCGTCCATTAGTTTCGTTGCAATTTCTGCAAGGATTTTTAAGTGACCGTCTGTTTTGTCAGAATCAGTAATCGCCAGTAAGAAAATCATATTTACCGGTTCGTCATCCAGTGATTCCCACTCAATCATTTCTTTCGTTCTTGCAAAAACGATGGCCGATTTTGTGACACTTTCACTTTTTCCGTGTGGGATAGCAATGTTATTTCCTATTCCAGTTGTTGAATGTGCTTCGCGATCCAAAACTGCCCGAACATAAGTCGCTTTATCCGCTAAAATACCATGTTCATCTAGCATTTCTGCCATTTCTTCAATTGCTGCTTCTTTTGTCGTCGCCTCTAAATCAAAGACGACTAATTCTTTTGTTAAAATATCTTTTACTTCCATTACATCCCATCCTTTAACAAATGCTCATAAATTTCTGCGGCACTTTTTAGTTGTGTCAGCTTCTCAAGCCATTTTTTATTATCAATATATTTATAAAACTGTTCATACATCGCGTCTAAATTAATGCCATTTTGTTCGGTCAGAGCGATAAAAAAGATTTTATCCACCTCGACTAAGCCCCATTTCACTGGATTTTTAAGTGTGGCAATAGCGATGTGCGATTCATTAATAAGTGCAGGATCTGCGTGTGGTGTCGCCATTTCTTCAAAAGAAGTGAACGATAACGCTTCTCTTTTTAGCGCACTTTCAACAATTCCTGATTTAGCAATACCAAGATTCACAAGCTTATTACCAATTTGCGTGATTGCGTCTTCCATCGTTGCAACATCTAGCTTCGCAAAAATAGTTTTCGGTTCAATCAAGTCAACAAATGGTTGGCTGCGTTTCTTTTTCTTGCGTCTCGTTCGTTCGATTTGGCTTTCAACTTGTTGTAAATCGGCTTTACTCATCATCGGACTGACAACAATACTTGGAATATCTTCCAGTTCGAGATAAATCGTGCTGATGACTAAATCCACATCGACTTCTGTTTCCATTAACGCCTGAACGGATAATATTTTTTCAATCGTAATCATTGGAAAATATTTTTTAATTCTCGCCGCAAGTAATCTTGATGAACCAAGCCCGGTACTGCATACAAGTACAACTCGAATTTGGTCGGGGAAAGAACGACTTCTTTCTTTGTATGCCTCAAAATGTAGCGCGATATACGCCGTCTCATCTTCGTTCACTTGCACATCGTACTTTTGTTCAAATTTTGCTTTAAAATATAGCGCTTCTTCAAACGCTTGGGGAAAGTTTTGCTTAATTTTGCTAAGGTACGGATTTTTAAAATGCATACCAAGTTTTAACCGGTTAATGGCGGATTTCATGTGTGTCGTCAAGTCATCCAGTAAGCTTTTATCGTAATTCCCTTCCGCTAAACACGTGCTGACAAATTCTGCCACATCGTCTTCTTTTGGTCGAACGCTTACAAGTAACTCATCATGCTGTTGGTTATATGCTGCTGTTAAATGCAACTGAATATAGCCGACTTCAAATGCTGGAATTTTAATATCCAAACGGTCTTCTAGCATGCTAACGAGGATTTCCGTATTGTTTCGCTGCGAATCAAATACATCTTTCATTGGATCGCTCTCAACATTTTCGATATACTCTCCTGCTCGAATACGCTCTACCGCAATCGCAAGATGAATGACAATCGATTGAAACGCATAATCAGTAAAAGCAAAATCATGTCGCTCACTAAATGCTTGAACAATCGCAATGATTTCTTTCAAGCCCTCTTCTGGAAAAATTCCGGTGACATCGGCTTTAATCGTGTCAAAAGCTTGGAGGACCTTTTCGCCTTCTTGCTTTAAATACCAATTATTGCCCCAAAAATTATTAATAAATTTCGATGTTAAGGCGCGCTTTTCTCGTTCACTAATAAGGAGTTTCATGCCCTTACTAGGTTTCTTATACAAAGTAATACCTTCTTTTTCCAGCATTTTCGTAACTTCAACCATATTTTTCTCAATCGTGCTCCGGCTAATGTAAAGTTCGTCTGCAAGCTGATGAATCGTGATATAGTCGTCTGCTTTAAGCAATTTACTGAAAATGTAGATAACCCGCTCTTCTTTCGTTGATGGGATTGGGCTGACTTGGTTATCTAGAAATCGGCTAACTTCGGCAAAAGCCTTGTTATCACCCTCAATATACACACCGATTTTTGGTTTACGGACCACTGTCATATCAAAATCCTTTAGAAAAACATCGATTTCCTTCAGTGAGTTTGATACTGTTTTTTCTGAAAGTCCGAGATGATTCGCGATAGTTCCAACACGTGTTTGACCTGTCTTCATTAGAAACTGAATGATATTTTTTTCGCGATTTGCAATCATTTTCGTTACCGCTTTCATTTTTAATTTTCCTTTCCCTACGCTTATTCTATTACAAAGACTCATCCCCAGAAAACTACGAAAATTACCGCATTGAATACCGTAATTTTGGGATATTGCTGTTCATTTTGGAGAATGGTAGATTTAAATTAGCACCACTAACCTAGAAAGGAAGCTTATTTTATGTCTATTTATCTTATTGCGTTACTCCCTGTTCTTGGGTGGGGATTTATGCCAATAATTGCGAACTT
This sequence comes from Listeria monocytogenes ATCC 19117, assembly GCF_000307025.1. Classification (GTDB taxonomy): domain Bacteria; phylum Bacillota; class Bacilli; order Lactobacillales; family Listeriaceae; genus Listeria; species Listeria monocytogenes_B. The sequence continues at coordinate 470,493 of NC_018584.1, read as the reverse complement.
ACGAAAAAGCACCCCCGAGGAACAACTACTGGGGACTTCGATTAGCGCGCTATTATTTGCTTTCATTTTGTTCTGGATTTTATCACCAGAAATAACGGTTCTTTCTTTTATAGTGAGTTTTGTTTCGGGTATCTTTTGGAGTTTTGGGCAATTACTGCAGTTTAAAGGGATTGCGGCTTCTAGTGTTGCGAAGGCAATGCCGATTTCAAACGGAACTCAGCTAGTTGGCGCAACGCTTTTTGCTGTTCTTGTTTTCCGGGAATGGCAAACGGTTACGGCTGTTATCATCGGAGTTGTTGCAGTAATTTTAATCTTGATTGGGGTGGTAATGACCGGGTTTCAAAAACGCGGGAATCATATCACGGAGTCGGTTTCATTTCATGTCTACGGTATCGTTATTCTATCTTCTTTCTTTTTAACGCTTTACGTAGTGACAAACCAGCTTTTTGATGTCACTGGCTTTTCTATCATTTTACCACAAGCCATCGGTATGCTGACATGCGCCATTGGTATTAACTTAGCGAAAAAGACTGCTATTTCCCGAAAAAATGTTACATTTAACTTAATGACCGGATTATCGTGGTCAATCGCCAATTTAGGCATGTTCTTAGCGACTGCTGTACTTGGTGTCGCAACGAGCTTCTCGATTTCACAAGCTTGCGTTATCGTCGCAACAATCGGCGGTATCCTCATTTTCAAACAGAAAAAAAGCCCGCTAGAATGGACTTTTATCCTTTCTGGCATACTGTTAATAATGGTGGGCGTCGTGTTCCTTAGTTTATTGAAATAAAAAAAGCCAAAGACCACCTCAAGGTCTTTGGCTTTTTTTCATATACTCTTCTATAACTTGTAACACGCCCGCTTCTTTATTAGAAGCAGCCACATGTTTCGCAGCAGCAAGAACTTCCGGACTGCTTTCTTGCATTGCGTAACTATGCGACGTTAATTGCAACATTTCGATATCATTATTCGCATCACCAAAAGCGAGTAAATCATCTGGCGCCACTTGCCATTCATTCAATAGTTGCTGAATCGCGCTCCCTTTCGTCACACCCGGAATTATAATATCAATACTTCCATGCCCGCTCGACACAGCGCGAATTTCACCGGCAAACATTTGATTCAAATCTTCCACAATTTGCCCTGTCTTAGCCACTTCCACATCAAGCGCGAACTTAATAAACGTATCATCCGGAAGTACATCGAACGAATCCAACTCTTGCAACTCAAAATAATACTTTTTCGCAAATGCTTTAAAATCGGGATCGGCGGCTTTTAATAAATACGCACTCTTCACCCCACAAAGAATCACTTGCAAATCTTGATATTCTTGAATCAACGTCCGCAAAATCTTTTGAACTAATCTTTCCTCAAAACGATTCACACTCCGAAGTTCCCCTTGATGAAAAATAACCGCCCCATTTTCAGCAACATAAAAAAGCTCCTCATCCTTCCCTGGAAAAAAAGATTTAAGCTGATAATATTGATTCCCACTCGCAACAATAAATTTAATCCCACGCTTCATTAATTCAACATAAATCTTCTCAAATCTAGCACGATCATATTCACCATTTCCATCTAAAAAAGTCCCGTCCATATCTACAGAAATCGCTCTAATCATCCGTTTAAGCTCCTTTTAAAGTTAATTTTATTCTATTATACCAAATTTTTTCGCGCCACATTGCTACAGCTTGTTTAATTATAAAATATGCTATACTAAACTAGCCCATATCATAAATAACAAGACACGAAAGGAGGGCCCAAACCTTGTCAAAAGGAAGATTAGAAGCATTTAGTGATGGTGTTTTTGCAATTATAATTACAATCATTGTTTTAGGAATGACTTTACCGGATGTATTTACCGCAGCTAGCACACAAGCATTCTTATGGGAAATTTTTATATTTATCGAAGGCGGATTAATTATCGGACAATTTTGGTATTCACATAGCAGGCTGTTTGATCAAGTCACATTCATTTCCACATCTGCCGTCTTATTTAATATTTTATTTTTATTAGTTTTGTCACTTATCCCATTATTTACAAGAGCAATCATGCAACATCCAGATATGACCGCACCGATTATTGGATTTGTTATTACTATTTTGATTACTTCGGTGCTATTCCAATTATTGCATCACGCGGTAAATGGAAAAGATTCAGGTATCGACAATTGGAAGTTTCGAATCTCTAGTTTCATATTTGTAATCATGCTTGGTATTATCAGTTTCTTCGCTCCACAAATATCCACCATTTTATTTATTATTTTCCCAATCGCTGGTTGGATTATTCAACTCACAAACCGCCGTCAGCCTCCAAAATAAAAAAAGTCAGCGAAAAATTTCGTTGACTTCGCTTTACTATTTTGTTATTCTGGCACTAACAACAAGAAAGGAGCATAATTATGAGAAGCCTGGATGCAGTAGAAATACTCAGACGTGGCGAAACCATTGAGCGTTATAAAGAAGGCGGAAATTCAATGTTACCTTTGATTAAATCGATGCAACCTGTTCGTTTAGAACCGATTGGCATGAGAGAACTCAAAGTCAACGATATCGTATTTTGCAAAGTTCGCGGTAGTTTTTTTACACATAAAATCAGTAAAATCCGCGGTAAACAATATCAAATTTCTAATAATCACAAACACGTGAATGGTTGGATTACACGTAATAGTATTTATGGCATTGTCACCAAAATTTGGTAAATGCTAGGTAACATGCAACGAACAAGTTGGATGTTTTTTATTTTGCCTAAAATCATACTTTTTTTCGGATAATTTCTAGAACAATCATATACGCAAAACAGAAGATAAGAAAAATAATCGTCAGACTCGAAATGGAGATTTGTTCAATCCCATTTAAATTAAGAACAATTAACACAATTGGTATCGTCAAAGCTAAAACAATCAGCAAATAATGGGAGAATGTTTTGCGATTGTTGATATATCTTTCATCTTTTTCTAGTTTTTCTTTCTCATATTCCCGCTTCGTTTTTTCTTCAGATAAGAATACAGAACTCAGTGTACCAATTAAAGCCGCAATAATCATAACAATTGGTGTACCGATATCTCCAAATATTTTTTCCCCTTTAATTATTCCTAAAAGTGGATACATATATATAATAACTACCGCAACCATAATACCTCGATTAATAATGTATCGTTTCATGCTAATTCTCCTCCAGTTGAAAAATCTCTTCTATTGTTAAACGAAAATAGCGTGCCATCTTCAAACTTAGCTCTAAACTAGGATTATATTTACCTTTTTCAATAGCATGGATTGTTTGTCTTGAAACTTCTAATGCTAAAGCTAATTCATTTTGTCCGATTCCTCTTTCTTCCCGCAGCTGTTTCACTTTATTACGGACTTTCAATTAACCACCACCAAATAAGAAGTATTTACAGTTATTATAAAATAAATACAGCTTCACGTAAAGAAAACTTTACATTTCGTATAAAAAAAGTAGCTAAAATGATTCATTCATCTTAGCTACTGATTTTTATTTCACCATTCTTGAATCTGTTTTATCGAAATATTGCTTCCCAATTTGCAATTTCTCGCCATAAAGTTCATCAATAGTAACAAACTCATATCCTTGATTCTTTAATTTAGTCAATGTAGCGTCAAGGCTCGCAGCAGTGGTTTTATGAATATCATGCATTAGTACAATCGCTCCGTCCGTTGCACCAGCAAGGACTTTTTTCGTTACTATACCAGCATTTTTGTTTTTCCAATCTTCTGTATCAACAGACCACTGAATTATTGGAAGACCAATCTCTTCAGCCACCTGTTTGTTTACTGCACCATATGGAGGGCGCATTGTAGTTGGAAAATATCCAGTTTGATCAAATACTGCTTTTTGCGTTTTTAAAATTTGGTTGTACACTTCTTGTGTCGATTGTTTAGTTAATTGCGGGTGATCCCATGAGTGGCTGCCAACTTGGTGCCCTTCCTCTAATTCACGTTTTACTAAACCCGGATTTTGTATGACACTAGAGCCAAGTACAAAGAATGTCGCTTTTACATTGTGGCGTTTCAATGTATCAAGTACGCCTGGTGTTACCGAGGCACTTGGACCATCATCAAAAGTAAGCGCAATTCGCTTGTTGGTTTTTGCTTTTGGCACTTCTGGAACTTTCACACTGCTTGGTAAGTAGCGTTTATTCACAGAACTAGCAATATCAGCAAGTTTTACTTTTACTTTATTCGGTTCCGGTGCACCTGGTATTTTTACTGGCAAAATTAGTTCAGAGTTCGTAATTTCGAAATCTGTTTGATTCCATTTCACTAAACTCTTAATTTCCCCAAGATTCCCAACATCTTTTAAAGAAAAACCCCCTGTTTTAATCAGTTCTTCTTCAACAGCTGTTTTTAAATTTAATTTAGTTTGATTACTTTTTATTAATACTTCCCCAAGTGTTAACAAAGCACCTGTTTCTGCGTCGGTTACTATGTTTTTGCAAATATCTTTTTTATCTTTGAGTACAAATTTAGTTCTACCTTCTTTTACGTACTCTGATTGAACAGCTTTATAAGATATTGCTTGCTCGGCCATTCTATGCTTTTGGTAAGTGTAAAAAATAATCCCTTGAGTTTCTTTATCTCTATTTAACTTTTTAACCTCTGCATCTGTGGCCTTTTCAATTTCTTTTTGGATAATTTCGTTGTCTTTTTTCTCAGTTGTTTTAGGAATGTAAGAAATGATTTCCACTCCATTTTCTTTCTTATCCAAGCGGCGGAAATTTCCTCCATCTTGGTCTTTCATTAGTCTGTCCATCTGCATTATTACTTTGTTGCGCGACTTTGAAAATTGGTATTTTTGGAAACCTATTACACCAACAAAAACCACGGCAATAATGAGAACGGTAACTAGTGAAAGTCTAATCCACCTAATTTTCACATTATGCACCTCACCTTAGAAAAACCTTCCCCAGCTTTTCTTATAAAACAATTATACATGAAAAAAAGCAACTTTCTAGCTTTTGTACTAAAATAGGAAAAAAGGACCAACAATTCTATAACAATTGTCAAAAAAAAGACACGGATAAAGTGGGAGCTTTTACCGTGTCCGATTTATAGTTACAGGATTACCCCTGAAAACTAACATATTGTGAAGTATTTCACTATTAATTTTACCGTAAAAAAACGCATTCCGCAAATATTAAATGTCGTTTTTTGTCCAGTTTATTATTTTATCCTAACGCAACATCTAAAACCATCATTACTGCAAATCCCGCCATCGTTGCAGCAGTTGCTAAATCGGTCGAACCTTCTACTTGAGATTCAGGAATTAATTCCTCTACAATAACAAAAATCATTGCACCTGCTGCAAAGGCCAGCGCAAACGGCAAAATAGGTGTAACAAAAACAACCAATACAGCACCAATTACAGCGAAAATTGGTTCAACTACCGCTGAAAGTTGGCCATACCAGAAACTTTTCCCTCTCGAGAGCCCTTCTCCGCGCAAAGGAATGGATACTGCCGCTCCCTCTGGAAAGTTTTGAATACCAATACCAAGCGCCAAAACTATTGCAGTAATAAGCGTCTCCGTGTCTCCAGTTATCACTGCTCCGAAAGCTACCCCAACAGCTGCCCCTTCTGGAATATTATGAATAGTAATGGAAAGAACCAGTAAGATACTTTTTCGAAGAGAAGTTTTTGGTCCTTCCTTCGCTTGCTCTGGAAACCCGAAATGTAAATGTGGAATAATACGGTCAATAACACGTAAAAATATTCCCCCAAGCAAAAAGCCAACTAGAGCTGGTACGAAGGAAAACTTCCCTAAATCTTTACTCATTTCGATTGCAGGGGCAAGAAGCGACCAGAAGCTTGCTGCGAGCATAACGCCTGCAGCAAATCCTAGCATAACATTGCCCCATTTTTTATTTAGATTTTTAAAGAAAAATACGAGTGAAGCTCCTGCTGCGGTACAAGCCCATGTAAAAATACCGGCAAGAAGTGCTAACAGTACCGGATTTAGTGACGATAAGTAATTTAACAATTCATGCTCTCCCTTTTCCTATGCTTTTATTTACCAGACCAGCCTTGTTTAAAGCCTTGAGCAAATGCACGAGTCTTATTTACGCCTGTTTTCACAGCCCAAATGGAACTATAAACAGATAGTTTAGCTGCCGTTCCAGCAACATTTCCAGTTTTCCGTGCAACTTTCTCTACCTTTGCTCCGATTTCTTCACCAATTTCTTCTATCGGTTTCGCCATTTCTAGCACCTCCAAAGCACTTGTCTTTCCTTCATCATAAAGCAATCAATCGGATTATTCAAGCTGCTTCCTCTTTATCCTTTTCACTAATACGCTTCCTTTCGCTATGATGAATTTCTAGCTAATTCATCTAACCTCGACATTCTGATTAATCTCCATTTACTTAGACAACTACTGTCTTTTTAGCAAAATATGTAATTTTTTTATCATTTTTTTGATTTTCTGAACATTTTCATTGAATTTCTTTGTAAAAAGTACAAAAAACGGCTGATTTAACTTGTGCATTAACTCACATTATGCATATAATAATTTTGTTAGACAAAAAGGGAGAGGAAGATGTATATGACGGGATTAGGAACTTTATTGTTTCTAGTAGGTATTGGTGTATTGATTTTTGGACTGGTGAGCTTTAGAAGGAAAAATTGGCCTCGTAAAAAAACACAAATCATTATTATTAGTTCTATTTTAGCTATTATTATTGGTGTTGGAATTATTCCGACCACAGACGAGGAAGCCTCAACTGAAGAACCAACCAAACAAGAAGAAAAAACGGAGAAAGTTGATAATACCCCAATTTTAAAAGCAGAAACGACTTTTACAACAGATGATGAAGGTACCTTGGTCGTCGAAGGGAAAACAAATCCAGGGGCAGAAGTAACGCTTGATTTCGTTGCAATTCCTGACGCCGTGACTACAGCTGATGAGAACGGCGCTTTCAGTCTTTCTGTAAATCAACTGGATAAAGCACAAGATGCCGTTCTTTCTATTGTCATTGATGGCCAAACGAAAGAACAAACGCTTAAACTAGCACTAACCCCTGCTTACGAAACAAAACTTACTGCTAAAGCGGAAGCAGAGCGAGTAGCCGCGGAAAAAGCGGAAGCAGAACGAGTAGAACGCGAACGTGTAGCAGCGGAAGAAAAACGCGCAGCTGATGCAAAAATTGCGGCTGAAAAGAAAGCCGAAGAAGCTAGAGTGGCAGCCGAGAAAAAAGCTGCGGAAGAAAAACGGGTTGCAGCAGAACGTTCAAAAGCTGCAGCTGCACAACCGGACACGAGTAACGAACAAGGACAAATGGTTTATATCACTGCTACTGGCAAAAGATATCATTATGATCAAAATTGTCGCGGCTTAAATAACTCTAATGGCGAAACTGCTGTGACAGTTGCTCAAGCAAAGGCACAAGGCTTAACTTTATGTAAATTTGAACAATAAAAATAAAGCAAAATTTCTTATCATGAGAAATTTTGCTTTTCTATTTGTTTTTAATTGAATTTAGGCTAGATTCATGGTAAATTTAGATAGATAATATCGGTAAAATATACTAATGTAAAGCAATCCCTACTTTAATTATACAACAAGAGGTTCTTTACAGTCAAGTATTATTTTTCGAAAAAAATTGGGGGATAAATATATGAAACCATATGTACTCAAGTTTCAAGAAATACGGCCGCATTCAGAAGCACTTGTCGGTGGTAAAGGAATGAATTTAGGTGCTTGCTCTAATATCGAAGGAGTACATGTTCCCGCAGGTTTTTGCCTGACAACAGAAGCTTACAAGCGAACCTTAGCGGAAAACAATGAATTTACGCAACTGCTCCAACGCCTTTCTTCCCTAAAAACAAGTGACATGGATGCTATTAGAGAAATCAGCGAAACGATTCGAACGCTTATTCAACATACACAAATCCCCTCTGAAATAGCGAGTTATATGGATGCTACGCTTTTAGATGTGGGTGGGTATGAGATGCCTTTCGCCGTACGTTCTAGCGCCACTGCCGAAGACCTTCCCCACGCTTCCTTCGCTGGGCAACATGATACGTATTTAAATATTATTGGTAAAGATGCCTTATTACAACATATCAGTATGTGCTGGGCTTCTTTGTTTACCGAACGCGCGATTATTTATCGCATTCAAAATCAGTTCGATCATCGTAAAGTCCAACTTGCCGTCGTTATTCAACAAATGATTTCCCCCGAAGCATCCGGAATCCTATTTACGGCTGATCCAATTACATCGAATCGCAAATCCCTCTCTATCGATGCCAGTTTCGGGCTAGGTGAAGCGCTTGTTTCCGGTTTAGTTTCTGCTGACTCATACACAGTCCGAGAAAATACTATTACGAACAAAATAATCGCTACTAAAAAACTCGCCATTTACAGTTTAAAAGAAGGTGGAACGGAGACTCGCATACTTGAAAAATCACAACAAACCAAGCAAACATTAACTGACCAACAAATAATACAACTTGCGAAACTTGGTAGAAAAATCGAAGCCTATTTTGGGAAACCACAAGATATTGAATGGTGTTTAGCGGAAGGTGCTTTTTACATTGTTCAGAGTCGACCTATCACGACTTTATATCCAATTCCAGAAGTAAACGAACCCGGCAATCGTGTTTATATTTCTGTTGCACATCAGCAAATGATGACTGACGCGATGAAACCACTGGGACTTTCCTTTTATTTAATGACGACTCCCGCCACGATGTATACAGCAGGAGGGCGGTTGTTTGTCGATATTACTCAGAGCCTGTCAGCCAAAGTTTCTCGCGATATGATGGTCAATTCACTCGGTCAATCAGACCCACTTATTAAAGATGCCTTGCTCACTGTAATTAACAAAAAAGGATTCCTGCCTCCACTACCAACCGAGGAAAATCCAAGCCATGCGACCGTTTCTGGAAAACCACCCGTACGTAGCATTCCTGATTCATCTAGCGTTTTTGAATTAGTTCGAAACAGCGAAAACTCCATAAAACACTTGAAGCAATCCATCGAAACGAAAAGCGGATCTGATTTGTTTGATTTTATCGTAGAGGATTTGGAAGAATTAAAGCGAGTTTTATTTAATCCTACTAGCATTGATGCCATTATGGCAGGTATGGACGCTTCAGCTTGGTTAAATGAACATATCTACCAGTGGCTCGGAGAAAAAAATGTCGCCGATAAACTGTCAGAATCAGCCCCAAACAATATTACTTCACAAATGGGACTTGAATTATTAGATGTAGCTGACGTCATTCGCCCCTACCCTGCTGTCAGAGCCTATTTAGAACAAACGAAAAACCCTGATTTCATGAATGAACTAGCTACTTTAGAAGGTGGTGCAGAAACCAAAAAAGCGCTAGAAGATTACCTTCAAAAATACGGGATGCGCTGTGCGGGTGAAATTGACTTAACCAAAACTCGTTGGATTGAAAACCCGCTAACGCTTATTCCGCTGATTTTAAGTAACATCAAAAATTTCGACTCCAGCGCGAGTATGCACAAATTTGCTCAGGGAGAAAAAGAAGCTTTCCATAAAGAACAAGAAATCCTAAGACGTTTGCAAGAGCTTCCGGACGGGGAACAAAAAGCGATGGAAACAAAAGAAAAAATCGATATTTTACGTCATTTCATCGGCTATCGTGAGTATCCTAAATACGGGATGATTAATCGCTACTTTATTTACAAACTGGCTTTACTTCGAGCTGGCGAACAACTTGTAAAAGATGGCATTCTGCAAGAGCATGAAGATATTTATTTTCTTTACTTTGAGGAACTGCGCGAAGTCGTGCGTACTGGTCAAGTTGATTACGAACTTATTAACGCTCGAAAACGTGATTTCGCCACTTTTGAAAAATTAACGCCACCACGCATCCTTACTTCTGATGGAGAAATGATTAACGGCGAATACAAACGCGAAAATCTCCCTAAAGACGCCATTCTTGGACTTCCAGTTTCATCAGGGACAGTTGAAGGTCGCGCTCGCGTCATTTTAGAAATGGAAAAAGCGGATTTAGAAGATGGCGATATTCTTGTTACGGCTTATACTGACCCTAGTTGGACTCCCGCATTTGTATCTATTAAAGGGCTTGTGACCGAGGTTGGCGGGCTTATGACGCACGGAGCAGTGATTGCGCGCGAATACGGCCTTCCCGCTGTCGTGGGTGTCGAAAATGCAACTACCATTATAAAAGATGGCCAGCAAATTCGCATCAATGGGACAGAAGGCTATATTGAGATTCTTGATTAAACCAAAAACCCAGTAATCTCCATTTTAGGAAATACTGGGTTTTTTAATTATGCTTTTTTTCTCCAAATATAAAACGCGGATGATGAAAGTAATATCCCGGCGAATAGTGTTTGCCACGGGTTATTATCTCCAGTTTTCGGAAGTTTAGCTGTTGTTAGTTCTGGAGTATTTTCCCCTGCTGTTACTGTGATGTTATTATTTTGGGCTGGCATACTAGTTGCACTCGGTTCATTTATAGTGATTGATCCATTGGTAGGTTTCGAGTCTGATTCGTCAGATGGGCTAGGAATAAGTGGCGTTTCTTTACTGAAATGTGCGTACAAATTAATATCGTTCGCAGGCATTTTCATCGTGTTAAAATCCCATTTTGTTCCGCCTACTTCTGCGTCATACCACCCATCGAAAAGGAAACCTTGTTTGGTTGGAGCAGTCGGTTCATTAAGTAAGGTATCATATGTTATCGTTTCATTCGTTACCGCACCATCTATATCAAAATTAGCTTGATAGTTGTTGATGGTAAAATGCGCATATAAAGTGACATCATTTGCGGGCATTTTCATTGTTTTGAAATCCCACTTATTACCGCCTGTTTCTGCGTCATACCAGCCATCAAATGTATAACCTTGTTTAGTTGGAGTCGCCGGTTCATTGAGTAAGGCATCGTATACTATTGCTTCATTCGTTACCGCACCATCTATATCAAAATTCACTTGGTAACTGCTGACAGTAAAATGTGCATATAAAGTAACATCATTTGCGGGCATTTTCATCGTTTTGAAATCCCACTTATTACCGCCTGTTTCTGCGTCATACCAACCATCGAATGTATAACCTTGTTTGGTTGGAGCGGTCGGTTCATTGAGCAAAGTATCGTATACTACCGCTTCATTCATTACTGCGCCATCTATATCAAAATTCACTTGATAACTATTTACGGAAAAATGGGCATATAGCATGAGATCATTTGCAGGCATTTGCCCAGTTGTAAAGTCCCATTTTGTTCCACCTGTTTCGGCGTCGTACCAACCATCAAATGTATAACCTTGTTTGGTCGGGTTCGTAGGTTCTGGAATTAGATCTTCTTCTGTTACAGTTTTTACTTCGCTTGTATTGCCGTCTATATTAAATGTGACATTGTAGTCTACTGGCTCATTTAGCGGTTGAATTATGATACCAGTATAACTACTTGTGGTTGATCCCACCGCCACATCTTGCTTGAATGTATATCTTACTTCTGGAAGATAGCTCGGCGAAGACCAATTCACGTTTGGCGCGTCGTAGGTTCCATTATTGCTAATTGTCTTAGGAGTAACTAGTGTTCCATCTATGCTAGTTATATTATTCGGAACAGATAATGTCTTCGAAAAATTACGTGCTGGTTTTTTTATCACCTGATTTGCAAAGTCAGCGGAATCCATTTTACTTAAACTTGCTAATGGTCTTATGTCTGTAATATGATTTTGCGATAAAAATAAAGTAGTTAAATTAGTTAATCCACCAATCACTTCCATATCTTCATTCCCAAGTTGATTATTATTCAAGAATAAAGAATTCAATTGGGAAAGATTATTTAGAACAGATATATCACTAATTTGGTTACTACCAACATTCAACATTTTTAATTTAGTTAAATCTTTAACCGCATTAATATCGCTAATTTGATTGGTACCGATTTCTAGCCAAGTTAATTGTGATAGATTAGCTAATGGGCTTAAATCAGTAATTTTATTATTTCCTATCTTTAAAGAATTTAGCCTTGTCATATTAGCTACAGGAGTAATATCAGTAATTTGATTCACATATGCTGTAAAATAATGTAAACTTGTCAAACTAGCTAGCGGACTTATATCTTCAATTTGATTATAATTCAAACTTAAACTATATAAGTCGGTTAAATTGGCTATTGGTGTCACATCTTTTACTTTAGACTCCGTGACTGTCAAATAATTCAAACCTGTCATATTGCTTAACGGACTTAAATCACTGAGGTTATGATTAGCCCCCAAATTCAAAGAATACATTTTAGTTAAATTTGCTAATGGACTAATATCGCTAATATTATCTTCATTAAGATATAGCTCCCTTAAATTAGTTAAGTTTTGCAAGGCACTAATATCAGTGATTTTATTAGTTCCAATATACAGATTCGTTAATTTAACTAAATTACTTAATGGGCTAATATCAGTAATTTGGTTTCCATTAAGGTTTAAGTACTCCAAATTAGTTAAATACTCGATCCCTTGAATGGAGGCTACTTTTTCCCCGGCTACTACTAATTTCGTAATGCTTTCTAATTCTTCTTGTGTCACTACATCTGTGACACTTGCTTTTTGAAGCACTGCTCGTATTCCTTCTGCTAAATCTGCATCTGGGAAAATTTGATTAATTGGAGCTGGTGGCGTGGCTAAAGTTGCTGCTTTAACCTCATTATTACCCTGAATACCTAATACCATGAACAAAAGGCTCAAGACAGTCATTATGGAAATTAATTGTTTAAAAAAATTATTTTTCGCTTTCATTTTAGTACCTTCCTTCAACTAAGCTTACTTACAATCATTATTATGGCTTATTGATTGTAACACCGTATTTTGAAGTAGTTGTCTAATTTTAATATGCAAATTTCCGCTTCTTATTTTTGTTTCTTAGATACCTAAGTAGCAACCATGAAAACACGTGACATAAATTTGACAATAATTTTTAAATTAGTTGGTTCAAACAAAAAAACACACTAATCGCTTAGTGTGTTTTAATTCGGCACAATTAAATCTGTATCGGGGTCTTTGCTTTTTTTGTTTGTCGATTTTATCTCTACGAAAACTTTATGTGGTAAACAAACAATGGTGTCACCGGCTTTGGATTTCCAGCCCATTTTGACGCCTACTTGGTCTGGACTGTTGTCTTCTTTTATTCGAATCCGCTCGCCATCTACTTCCATCAAATTATATTGCGCGCCTTTTCCTTTAATCGTAAACTGCTCATTTCCTTTGTGCCCAGTTAGCGGGATTTCCCGAACCACTTTGCCATCTTGTGAAATAACTGCTACGACATCATCGCCCACGTGCTTTGCTTCAGCGACAGAAAATAATATTAGTGGTAAAAACGAACCCAAGATTAGTAAAATAATAATTACAAAATCAAACGGACGTACCATTTTCATATATTGACGCATTTTCTCTCCTAACTAGCTATTATGATTAGCGTTAAAATCCAAGCTAACTCCCGGTTCATCAAATGCGATTTCTGTTACATCATATGTTAAGCGTTTGATGTAGTCAATTAGTGGATTGGATAAGCCTTCAACATCTACAGCTTCTAAATCGGAAAAATCTCCAAAAAAGTCTTTTAATTGAATAATACGGCTGATTCTACCGTCAATCCGGAAATTTTCAAGGACTAATAAAAAAGGAATTGTGATTTTAAAAATTTTTCCTTTTGACATAAGTTCCACATTTCCATTGACTGGCTCGACTTCATGGACCTCTAATTCAATTTTGTTTTCGAATTGCTCATTTTCTTCCATGATTGTTTCAAAATTATACTTTTCTACGACAATTTTATTAGTTACGATATCCATAAAATTCACCTCATTTGTAGTATGTACCCCGTATATTACACGATAACTAAGTTCCTAGCAAATCAATACTACCACGTAATTTCGATGCGATTGCCTTCTGGGTCTAGCACGACACTTTCGTAGTATCCGTCTCCTGTCATTCTTGGTTCACCCGCAATTGCAAAACCATCTTGTCTTAGTTTTTCAGTTAGCTCATCTACTGCTTCTTTTGTTCCTGTTGAAATAGCGATGTGCGCCCAGCCTAAGTTTTCCCCAGTTGTTTTTCCTGTTACATCCGTCCGACTCATAATTTCAAGTCTTGCTCCGTCTTCAAACGAAAGAAAGTAAGAATTGAAGCCTTTTGTTTTGTTTTCATATAAATCATTGGCCGTTGCACCAAAATAAGTGACGTAAAATTGCTTCATTTGTTCTAAATTAGTTGTCCATAATGCAACATGTTCTATTTTCATTTAAAATCCTCCTTATTATAAAAAAATAGCTGCTGATATCCAGTATACCACTGCTGCCAAAAGTCCAGCTAGTGGTAACGTGATAAACCAAGTTACAACCATATTTTTTCCCGTACGCCAATTGACTTCTTTTTTATGGTTAGCTGTTCCGACACCCATAATCGAGCTGTCAATAACTTGCGTAGTGCTGACTGGCAAATGAATCAAAGTAGCTGTCATGATTACAGAAAGTGAGCTTAAATCGGACGCAACACCTGTAACTGGGGTGATTTTCATGATTTTAGTTCCTACTGTTTTGATGATTCGATAACCACCAACAGACGATCCAATCGCCATCGATGCCGCACAACTTACTTGCACCCAAAAAGGAATACCAGCTGACTCTTTCAAAAGCCCACTCGCAACTAAAGCAAGCGTGATAATTCCCATCGTTTTTTGGGCATCATTTGTGCCGTGTGAATATGCTTGGGCGGCAGCTGTTCCAATTTGGATAAAACGAAAGCGTCGATTCATCTTCCCAAGCTTTTTGTCGTGAAAAAGATGCTTAAAGAGTGAATAAATCAAATAACCTACTGTAAAACCGATAATCGGCGAGATAATGAGTGCAATAATAATAGTTGTAAATCCTGACCAATTAAGCACGCTAAAACTACTGGCTGATGCGATGGAGGCCCCAGCTATCGCACCGATAAGCGCATGCGAGGAACTACTAGGCATGCCAACAAGCCAAGTCATCAAATTCCAAATCACTGCCGCAATTAAGCCGCATAAAACGACAAACTCTCCATTATTAAGCGAAAATGGATCTACAATACTTTTGGTGAGCGATTCAGCTACTCCGGTAAACGAAATGGCTCCCAGAAAATTCATGACTGCCGCAATTCCAATTGCCACTCGCGGTTTTAAAGCTCTAGTTGAAATACTTGTGGCCACAGCATTTGCAATATCATGAAATCCATTTATAAAATCAAATGCTAAGCCCATTATAACGATAATAACCGTAATTAAAATAACCGTATCCATTCAGCAGTTCCCCTTGTCGATATTCACTTTTTTATTGTCTATACCCCTTTTATAGAAATATAAAAAGAATCTGCTCCTGTATTAGGTAGCAGATTCTCGTTGGTGTTATTAAAAATCTTCAAAATTATCCATATCGTACTCGTACCCGTCGTCATAATCATAGTTATAACCGTCCATCATATTATGCATTCCACCATCATTCACCGCAAAAAAGATTATAAAAATAAAAGCCATAATCGCCATTAATGTATTTAGTACCGCAATACCAATACCACTAATTAGTAGTCCTAAATTTTGCTTCATGACTTCTCCTTTATTACGTACGATCAGGTAAATAACAAGAATAATAATGACATTAATGAAAACCATTAACAGACACCAAAGAATTGCGTTCATTCCGCGTTGTTCAGCATCTTTATAAATCCAAATTGCTAAAAGGACTTTTGCTGCTAGTCCTAAAAAAATCGCAAAAATAAAAAATATTGGTAAGAACGTTATCATTCCCATTTTGTCCCCTCATCTTCTTTAGAATTTGTTTTGTATTCTTTTTTTGTAATTGTTAAAATTCCTGCAATCAAAAATAAAATTCCGTGAATAGTAAATACTTGCAATCCACCCAAAACGATAAAACAAACGCCTAATGTTTTTACTTTTGGCCCGTCACTTTTGACTTTAAATGCACCGATAAATCCAAAAACTGCTGATCCGAGTGCAAAAAATGCAGCAACTACTGAAAAGAAAGTAATTATCCCAAGTACAATCGTTTCTTCTGAGCTACTATAATAACCAAAAGTATCAGCTACCATTAGGGTATTAAGTCCAAAAATAATGGTATACAACATAGCACCTAGAAAAGTTAAAATGCTTAATGAAGCCCCCACAATAAGTAATGTAAATTCTGTTTGTCTGTTCATTAAATCCTCCATATATTTAGTTATTATTCTTATAGTGTACCATGAAATAACCTATCACTAAACGAAAAATGGTAAAATTCACGAAAAATTCACGAAAAAACCACTTCCTAAAAAAGGAAGTAGCTTTTATTTTTTCTTCAAAATATCATTTGCTAAAGCAGTGAATGCATGAAAGTCGGAAAGCCTTGAAAGCTTCTCACCATATTCTTCGCGTACTAATTCTACTAGCAATTCATAAATATTAATGGCTTCTTCATAATCATTTTTGCTAATACATAATAAAAATACGGCGCGAACGGATTGTTTTTGATCCCATTTGATTGGTTTATCTAATATCCGAATAACGATTTTTGTTTCTTTGGCCATTAGTCCGAGTGGATGTGGGATTGCTATTCCGGTTCCGAGTACAGTTGAGCCTAATTTTTCACGTTCAAGAACCGATTGCAAGAAGCCTTCACCAACAATATTTTGTTGGCGTAATGAGTCAACCATTTCTTCTAAAATTGCTGTTTTGTTTGTCATACTGCTTCTGGCAAAAAAATCAGCTGTGAAAAAATTCGATAGAAAGCCGCGGTTAGGATCGGTTTGTTCTTGAATAATGGCACCAAGCATTTTTAATTCTTCATTGGTTGGGATATTGCTGATTTTGATGACCGGTTTATTTTTCTCAGGTATTCTAACGGTGGAGAGAATGATATCTTCTTCAATATGGATAAAACGGTTATATTCTTGGATTGAAACTACTTTTGTAATATCGAGATTACTCACTGCTGACTTTACTTTCGCTTCTACAATTCGTGCTGTTCCAAAGCCTGACCCACAAACAATCAAGGCTGATTTATGACGATAGTAAGAGATTTGATAATTCCGCTCTAAGGATGCCCCAATATGCAGCGCTAAATAGGCTAATTCATTTTGATTAATGTCATACGGGTAGTCTTTTTTTAGTGATTCCACTGCATCGAGCGTGATTTCGTAGGCTAAAGGGTAATAGCGTTTAATGTGCTCTGTCATTGGATTTTTGACGGTCATATGGTATTTTACTCGATATAACATGGAATGAATATGAGCAACAAGGTCCTTTTTAAGCTGCATATCATCTTGTAAATGATAAAAGTAATGGGACTCAATGCGGTTCAACATGCCTTCAATATACGCGTAATCATCAAATTCGCTAATTTCTTTATCTTCTACATTCAGAATTCGTTTGCTGGCGATTTGGAGAAGCAAATAATTTTTGTCCGCATCCGCAATGTCTATTTCGAAAAGCGACTCTATAATAGTAGACAATTTAGTCGCAATCGCGATTTCTTCTTCACTAACATCCGTTAATTCAAACTTTTCCAACGTATGACCGAGTTCAATTCGTTCCACCAAAATCATCATATGTAAAAGTAAGCTTTGAAGCGCTTCGTCTGTGAAACGAATGTTGGTCGCAAAAAAATAATCCGTCACAGCTGTCATTAATTTTTGCAGTTTATCTTTTTGTTTGTGCCATTCGAAAAATGTTTCTAAGTAGGATTCCGGGGCGTTTTTGGAAGCAATTAACGCGGTTAGAGCATAGCGCATTTTTTCTTCTTCTCCGATGATTTTCACGCCGCTACCTGGTTTTGAGACGAGCGTTAAATCATACACCGCAATAACTTTTCGTACTTGCTTCATATCATTTGAAATGGTTGCACGGCTAGCAAAAATCGTATCTGCCAAGTCTTCCAATTTAATATAGTCGCCGCTTGATAGCAGCATGAAAATCTCGTATTTCACGCGTTCTTCGGGATTATCAAGGTCAAAATAACCCGCATTTTTTGGTTTGTTTTTTTCGGCCTGAAAAGCTTGAAAAACCAACGAATCAAGGATTTCGATTTTGTATCCCGCGCCTCGAGTTAGCGTTATCGTTGCCCCGTAGCTTTCGAGAAATTCAGTTAGTTTAGCAATATCTGTTCGTATCGTACGTTCGGAAATATGTAAATCTTGGCTGAGTTTCTGAGCTGATAAGTGGCTACCCGCATCAAGGAGCATGCCATATAGTGTTTCCAAACGTTTATAAGCGAAATATCCCATTATTAGCAGCTCCTTTTTTAGGTAGTTAAGCGTTATTTTTCAAATAAATAGCTTTGTACTTTTGCATGTTTTAATCTCGTTTGTTTCTCGTTTGATTCGCTTTCATCCAAGTGGCGTTCCTTGCCTTGGAAAACTTCTGGAATGGTAATTTCTTTTTGTAAATATGGATTGAAAAAGCGTGTAATGAAGGCATCGGCGTCTTCGGCTTTTTTTACTGCACTAATAATCGCTCCATCTATTGTCGGAAGTGCCAAGCTATATGTGGCATCTAGCGTTTTTTCTTCATCGCGGTAAACATAAATCAAGCGGCCGTTTAGAAAATCAGACATTTGGTAAACTGGCGGGTTCGATAGATATTCTTTTGCTTTTTTCGCGATATCCGCTTCGTCAAAAGAGCTTTCGAATAAAGTTAGCGCAAATGTGGCATTTATTTCGCCAAGCAGTTGTGCGTCTGGTGTCGCAACGATTGACTCACCGGAAGCGCGACCAGGACGATATAGTAAATCAGTTTTACCCATATGGCTAAATGTGCGGAACAGGGTTAGCGAGATCGTATCGTAATTTTCGCCAATGATTTCATATTCGCGTACGCCCTCTGTCATTACAGCAACCCCATGAGCTTCATCGTGTAAGCTGACAAAACTTTGCATAGCTTCAATCGAAATTGGCGCTTCTTGCCATTCTTCTGCTTCCCATACATCCATTTCTGGAAGACGAACCGGACGCTGGATTGGTGCGAATAATTGATCAGCTGTTGAGAATTTGCTAGCAATTTCGGTGGCGAATGTAACACATAAACGATGACTCAATACTTGATTAGCAACTTGTACATCAAAGCGAATGAGTTCTTCATTTTTACGTAAAGAAATTACTGTTTTGATAGTCATTTCGTTACTTTTTTCACCATTTGCACGTTCTTCTAAATTATACGGTACATTTAACTTGAAGGAAATAGTTAATGTTTGGTTGACGCTTGATATACTAGACTCTAGGCTTTCCACTACCGCTTCTTCCGATGAGATTACAAGGTCTTTACGTGGTGGCGAATAGTTATACGAATCGCCATCATCGCCATTTTCCACAAAAAGCATTTGATCTGTATAGGTTCTGCCCGCTTTTTTATCATGAATCGTGAGTGAATTGTTGGCAGCTAGCTGGATTTCATAAAATTCGTTTTCGATTTTTGTCATGGTGGATTGTGTTGGTTCTTGCTCCGCTGTTTCTTTTTCTAAATTAAAGTAGATGGTGTCGTAGCCTAGCGCCGGAAGACTATTTACGTTTACTAGCATTGTTGCTAAAAAGACTTTTTCTGGCAAATAAATGGATTTGCTAGGATTTAGGTCGATATGTTGATTTAAGACGTAATCAGTTAGGTCTGTTTTTTCTAAAATCGTGTATTCAAGCGTGTTTCCTTGCGTATCTTCTATCTCGAAATTATCTTCTGGGATATACGCGGTCATTTTAATCACACCGCTTTTTTCGTATGGTAGTGGGTTGAAAACGGTAAATTGGAACGGTTGTTTTTGTTCGATTTTTTCGCTGATTAGGCGCATGTTTAAATCGAGTAAATTGGTCGCTAAATCCGAAGCCAATTTGTAACGATGTTTGACGTCGCGGTTGGTTGTATCACTATTACAGCCGCCAATGCTATCATGTGCAGCATTTTCAAACATTAACTTCCAAATTTCTGCGAGTTCATTGTGCGGATAGCGATTTCCAAGAGAGTAGCTGATGGAAAGAACCGGCTCTAATACATTACTTAAAAAGTTTTCGATTTCATTGTTTGCTTGTTTTAAATCAGCTCGAGTAGAGAAAATCGATTTGTGCAGCCGACTATGTTTTCCTTCTGTTAGTTCACCAGCAATGACTGGCAAATTGGTCACATCTTTTTCTAAGTCCGCGAAAAATGTTTCTGGTGATGCGATTTGGTATTCCCGCGTGCTATCTAATTCATTGAATTTCGCAACTAATTCTGGCAAATTTTCCCTAACTGGCGCTTGGTCTAAGCCATTTGGGAAATAGACATTTCGCGTTGAGGCCTTCTCTTCCAGAGCACCAATTTGATCATCCAAATAGGTTTTAAGTTCGGCTTCGTTTTCCGGAATGTTCGCGCCGTAGTAATAGCCAAACGGAATTTGCTCTGCTAGCATTTCCGTCCCATCATCACCGCGCCAGATAAATTCGGTTTGTTTTAAGCGATTATCGGCAACTCCGCGCCAAAACAGAAACTTTGAAATTCCAAATTCTTTATAAATTTGTGGCATGTTCCCGCCTTGTCCGAACGCATCCGGGACATAACCGACAGCCATGCTATGTCCCATTTCGCGTGCAATTCTCGTACCATATAACAAGTTTCTAACAATCGACTCTTGTGAAATGACTAATTGGTCCGTTTGTGTGTACCATGGCCCGGTAATAAGCCGTTTTTCAGCAATCAGTTTTTCTAATCTTGTTTTATCTTCCGGGCAGTAGTGCAAATAATCTTCTATTAACGAGCTTTGCGCATCCATTAAGTAAAAATGGTAATCGTCTTTCGCTTCCAATGTTTCAATTACTTCTTTTAAATGCTTCACTAAATAGATTGTTGAACGGCTTGAAGTGAAATACCATTCTCTATCCCAGTGCGAATGCGGAATTACGTGTACTTTCGTTTTAGCCATTTTCATTAAATCCTCCAACTATTATTTAATCTCTATTTCATCAAAACTAATATCGATATCATCCACAGCATCGTCTGCAGCAGCTGTTTCTTCTTCTGTGAAATTGACGAATAAGTTCGCACAAATTCCAATAATAAATGCACCAACCAAGCCACCAACTAAGTAAGCCCAGCCGTTACCAATAGTGAAGAAACCGTACATTCCACCAATCGGCGGCATTTTCACATAAGCGCCAAGTCCCATCGTTACGGCACTACCAATCGCGCAGGCAATCACATTTAGCGGAATTAATTTACCAGGGCTACGTAGTGTAAATGGAATCGCACCTTCCGTGACCCCAATTAGTCCCATGATTAGCGCGCCATTTCCAGCTTCTTTGAATGTAGTAGAATAATTCTTTTTGCGTAAAAGTGTTGCGATTCCGTAGCCAAGTGGCGGAATGCAAATTGCGACGTTGATCATGATTGAAGGTAGATAAATTCCACTCATAAATAGCGCGTTCCCAGCCATCCAAGCAGCTTTGTTTACAGGTCCACCAAGGTCAAATCCAATCATTGCTCCTAAAATAAGTGCTAGAATAATGACGTTTGTATCGTTTTTACACATTTCAGTTACCCAATCAAGTAACGTTTGGTTTAACCAACCAAGCGGTCCGCCGAGAATTAGTGACATCAGTATCCCCGTGGCACCAACTGTGATAAGTGGCAAAATAATTAGTGGTAAAGAACTTGCAGCAGGTCCAGTGATTCGAACATGTTTTTTCACCCAGTTTGTTAACCAACCTGCGAAGAAACCAGCGACAACGGCACCTAAGAAACCAGCATTTGTACTAGTAGCAAGGACCCCACCAACAAAACCAGCAGCAAGAGCAGGTTTTCCAGCGATTGAATAAGCGATATATCCCGCAAGTACTAAGTTAAGTAAGCCAATTGCCGCCCAACCTACATTTTGAAATAGATAAACATAATGATAAAATCCGCTTGCATCAGCATAAGCATCCAGATTTGTAACCCCGCCAATAATCCCAATCAATTTTGCAACAGCTACAACAAGTGAACCTGCGATAATGACTGGTAGCGCATAGGATATACCCGACATTAAGTGGTCTTTTGCTTCGTTTAATTTCCCTTTCATGACTTAGTTAGCCTCCTTTTGTTTACGTGCTTCAATTGCTGCAACTACTTTACTTAACACCGCTTCCCCGTTCGCAACACATTGACCAATTTTCACACGAACGACTGGTTTTCCTTTGAAACGCTCTTCCCCGTCGATTACTTTATCCGCCGCGATGATAACTACATCTGCCGCGCTCACTTCAGCTGGCGTGATTTCATCAATTGTCCCCATCGCTCCTTGTTGCTCAATTTTGACATCGTGTCCTAATTTTACTCCTGCTTTTTCTAATGCTTTTGCTGCCATTGGTGTGTGCGCAAGTCCTGCGATACATGACGTAACTCCTACAACTTTCATATTAATTCTCCTTCCAAATTATCTTTCAAGTAATCCATCAATTCGTGTTCCGTTTTAATCGTTAAAATTTGTTCTTGAAATGCTTCTTCTAGTAAATTCACAGCCACGCTAGATAAAATTTTCAGATGTTGCTGGCTGGCCTCACTAGCTGGAACTAATATGGCAAAAATGGCTTGTGCCTTAAAACCTTCTTTTGACTCCCAATCAATCGGTTCAGTGAGGCGAATGAAAAGCAGTTTTGCTTCTGATATTGCCTCTGTTTTCGCATGTGGAATAGCGATTAATTGTTGTACTGCTGTTGCGTATTCTTTTTCGCGAGCCCATAAGTCACGTTCCACCTGAGCTGAATCTGTTGTGATACCGATTTCTTCTGCCTTGTCTGCAATAAAAGCTAGCACTTCTTCTTTTGTGCGTAGATGCTGATTTAAAAATAATTGTTCTTCCGATACTATCATTTCGTCACCCCGTATTTTTTCAATGCCTTGCTTACAATTACATTCTAATGAAACCGATTACTTTTTTGAACATAAGGAATTTCCAGTTAAAGTGGAAAAAAATTAATACATACAAAAAAAGCCATAAACAAAGCATTCTCGGCTTCATTTACGACTTTTCTAAAGGATTTATTTTTCGATATTAAGTTCTTTTTGATACTTGGCGAAGAGCGTTTCGAACTCCGTTTTGTTGAAATCGTATATTTTCCCTTCTGCGCTCGCTTGTAATTTCTTCAAGCAAATATGCCAACCGGAAATATCTCTTGGGCTGTGTTCCGTAATAGTTGTAAGTTGTTCTCTGAAAGTCAATCTTGTTTTATTTGCGGTGATTTCATTTAGTTCAAAGTCAACTTCATCTTGGTCCCATTCGAAAGCAAGTTTTTGGTTAGTTTCGAATGCACGAATTGGCATGGTTATTTTTTCTTCAGGTGTCATGACGAAAAGTAGATAGCCATCTGCTCCTAGTTCGCCTACTTCCAGCTCATTAAACCACTTTGCTAGTCCGGCGTTTGTCGTTAATAAAGCAAAAACCTCTGCCTTTGTTGCATTAATTTCCAATTCAAAATTAACTACAGCTCCTCCGTTATCCCGTTTACAAATAGATTCGTTCATTTAAATCCCTCCTGCCAATTTGCTTTCATTTTCGCATAGATTTATCATTCTAGCAAAAAGCAAGATTTAATTATTGCTCCACTACTACTCTTTCATAAAATTCTTCTAACTCTGTATAACTAAGTTCTCTCAATCTTTGTCGTTCCACGTTGGTTATAAGGCTAACAATTTCAACTAAAACCCAAGTATCATCCGTTTGTTGCTCTTTCTCCATCCAACACGCCTCCTCTAGTTAATCTGCCCGTAACGCATCTATCGGCATTTTTTTTGAAGCTTTCTGTGCGGGAATTACACCAAATACAATCCCAATACACATCGAAAAACCAACCGCTAAAAGAATCGTAGAAGCAGAAACATACATTTCAAAACTTGATGTAGTTGTAACTATTTGCGCGGAAAAAATTCCTAGTAAAATCCCGATACAACCGCCTACTAAACTAAGCACAACTGCTTCAATCAAAAACTGCATTAAAATATTGCCACTACTTGCGCCAATCGCTTTTCTAATTCCAATTTCTCGGGTTCGTTCTGAGACAGACACGAGCATAATATTCATAATACCAATACCGCCAACGAGTAGCGAAATCCCTGCAATCGCACCTAGTCCAATCGTGAGTGTTCCCGTAATACTATCAAACGTATCTAACGCCTGTTGCTGATTTGCAACTGTATACGCATCTTCATTACTTGGAAAAAACTGGCTCATTTTTTTCTTTACTACCTTAACTGCTGCTGGAACTTGTTCTACTTTTTTTGTTTGAATATAATACAAATCCACAGTATCTGTTTTAAAAAGTCGTTCTGCGGAAGAAATTGGGATAAAAAGTTTTTTGTCTGCCGATCCAAATAAACTCTCCCCCTTTTCCTTTAAAACTCCAATGACCATGTACCTAGCACCTGCAATTTGCAAATATTCACCTATCGGATTCTGTTCTTTAAAATAAGTTTTTGCAATTTCTGAGCCAATAATTGTCACTTTTTGGGCATAGATAACATCTACATTCGAGCAAAAACGGCCTGATGCTAATTCCAAATTTTTTATGCTCGCATAATATTCATTTATTCCCGCTACTTGATTACTAGCTGTCTTTTCACTTGTTCTAACTTCCTTTGTCTGCATCACTTCCGGCGAACCAATTTCATCTTCATTCAAAAGTTTTTTTGCATCTTTGTATGTGAATTTATCGTTTGGATTATCTGAATAAAAATTAACAGTCAAAAGATTACTTCCCATATCACCTAATTGTGTGGAGACATTTTTCGATATAGCTTCCCCAATCGAAACAAGTAATATAACAGAAAAAACACCAATAATAATTCCAAGCATTGTTAAAAATGTTCGAAATTTGGTGGACAATAATTGTTTTAGCGCTAACTTTATACTCTGTAAAAGAGTCATAATTTGTTCCATTCACGGAGTTTTCCGTCTTTTATTTCTATTATTCGTTCTGCTTGATTTGCAATTTCTTTGTCGTGGGTAATCATGATTAATGTATTTCCTTCTCTATGAATTTCTCTTAGCAAAGTCATTACTTCTTCTCCAGTTTTAGAGTCTAGCGCGCCAGTAGGTTCATCTGCTAATATTAATTCTGGACTTCCAGCGATGGCTCGAGCTATTGCAATCCGTTGCTGCTGTCCTCCTGAAAGCTGGGCTGGTATATGTTTTTCTTTATCTAATAGTCCGACACGTTCTAAACTTTTTAATACTACTTTTTTTCGAGTAGCTTTGCCCACACCTCGATATACTAATGGCAATTCTACATTTTCAAAAGCAGTAAGTCGTGGCATTAAATTAAATTGTTGAAAAATAAAACCAATTTTCCTATTCCTTATTCGAGAAATTTTCTTATCTGATATTCGCATTAAATTCGTTTTATTGAGGTAGTATTCTCCTATCGTTGCTCTGTCAAGTATACCGAGGATGTTCATTAAAGTAGATTTTCCAGAGCCAGACGGTCCGATAATGGCCAGAAATTCCCCTTGATCAATTTGCAATGATACATTATCTAGAGCCTTTATGGTGCATTCACCCATTTGATAGGATTTGGAAATATTAAATAGTTGTATCAAGTCTTGCTCACCTCCGTCTATGGAATAATCACAAGTTGTTTCTCTGTAAGACCTTTTACTACTTGAATAGATTTCGTATTATGTTTGCCTACTTCAATCCAAATTTTCTTCTTTTGTTTATTTGCATCAACTGTATAGACATAATGTTTATCAGCTTTATCCGTATTAACAGCTTCTATTGGAATTGTTAAAATCTTTTTTTCTAGAGCCACAAGTACATCAGCACTTACAGACATATTTTCTTTTACTTTCGTCTCATCCTCTAAATCAATCGTCACGGCATAAGAAGTTACTGACCCGTTTATAATGCCCTTCTCATTTATATCTACAACTTTTCCTTTGTATACTTTATTATTTACTGCTTCGACATACACATCAGCTGTCTGTTTTTCTTTTATTTGGTTAATTTCTAGCTCATCTACCATAATTTTGACAGCAAAATCTTCATAATCTGGCCATTCATTTTCTTTTTTTACAATGTGACCTTCTGCGGAAACATATACACTTAAATCTGTTCTTTTTGTTTCAACTGTTTTGTAATCAATTGTTTGTGGCGTCTTTCGCTCATTTTCTTTTATAAAATAATAGCCAACCGATGCAGCAACGATAACCAGCATGATAATCACCCAGCTTATTTTTTTCAATATTTAAAAACCTCTCTTTAAAAAGCAATCAAAATCATTGCGTTCATTATGTGTTGAAAACATTTTTTTAGTTCCCCGTAATTCCATGATTTTAAAATTTCAATTATATTAGCTAATTCTTCCGCAATTCGATCACTTGCCGAAACAATAATTAGTCTTACTTCTTTTGTTGCATTATCATTGATTTCATTCCATAATTCTTGAATTATTCTATTAAAATAATCATTATTTAGCTTACCTATAAATGCGACGATAAAATCTTCAAACGTATCTCGCATTAATTCATATTCTTTGTTTTTTTCATATTGAATTACTTTCTCTGCTATTTCTATTATATCGTCCACTACAATATAATCTTCACGTAGAATTAATTTTTCTGTACTTTCATACATCAATAGTTCGACTAATTTCATTCGCGAAAAAAATTCTGTAATAGTTACTTCAGTGTTTTGAACAAAAGCACCCCGATTATATTGGTGGACTAAAAATCCAGAATGGCAAAGGTTGATAATCGCTCGCCTAATTGGTGTCCTACTCATATTTAGTTCTTGAGATAACTTTGCTTCTACAACACGATAACCCGTTGGATACTCCCCAGTTGTGATTTTGTTCTTAATGTACTCAAAAGCAACATTCTCGAGTCGATTACCTTTAGCAATTTTTGGCATAAATGATTCCCCTCTCTCTCTATAAAGCTGTTTAAAAACAGCTTTAGAATGCCATTTTACCATCTAGTTAATGAAAAGAGTATCTAATCTAAAATACTCTTTTCATCCAGTATGCATTATTTATTTGCTTTTTTTTGATAAGAACTAATACCAATAGCTGTTAAGCCGAGTCCGACAAATACTAGCCATATCATTGAACTATCACCAGTTTTTGGTATTTTACTTGCTTTCAAAACGGAAGTCGCTCTATTTTCAGGATCTTTTTCAATTTTTGTTGGTTCCACAGGTGTTTTTGTGATAGATGGCTTTGTTGGATCACTTGGATTTACTATTAGTTTTCCATCTTGAGTTACAGTCACTTTAATTGTAAGTGAAGCTGATAGATTGCCAGAATCTGTCACAGTATATGTAACTTGATAAACACCTTTTTTCGAATTATTCACTGTATCCTTGGTCACTTTGATTTTTGCTGTTAAATCACCATCTTCGTTATCTTTCGCAGTAACTCCTTTTAACACATTAAACACATCTCCAACTTTGATTGTTTGATCTTTTGCATTAATAACTGGGGCTGTATTTTTGCTTATTGCTGCTGGGGTTACGGTTACTTTAATACTTTTTGTCGTTGTTAAGTTGCTTGAATTTGTAACGCTATAATCCACATCATATTTGCCACTCTTAGTCGTATCTACCGTATTTTTGGTTACGTGGATGTCCTTTGTAATATCACCGTCTTTTTCGTCTGACGCAGTGACTTCATTTAGTGGATTAAAACTTTCATTTTGATTGATAGTTTTATCTTCTGCACTAATAACTGGAGCCTCCGCTTGTACTAGTGGAGTTTCATTTGTCACGGTTACGTTTTTCCAAAGGGACGTGGTTTCTGGAGTTGTTGGAAGAACAGAACCTGCTCCTAAGAAAACACCGATATCTGCTTTTGTATTTTCCTTCGCTGTAAATTCAAATGTGTGTTTAAAAACCTTATTACCTGCATCAGCTACGTCTATAACGTTATTCTTTGTTCGGCTTACGTAACTAGTGTTCAGCTCGGCACCGGATGATTTTGGTGTAAAAAGTCCTGCTTTTGCTGATTGTCCTGTAATAGTATCTGTCATTTTCATATCAACATTTGCTTCATACGCTACTGTGTACTTGTATGTTTTTCCTGTTTCAAGTTGTACATTTTCATAACCAACAAAGTAAAATCCACTGCGTACATCTTTGTATGTTAAACTGCTTTCTGATGAATTCGCTGCATTCGCAACAGTACCAGGGATAAAGGCAAATCCAATCATTGATAGAAGTGCAACTGCTGTGATTAACGCGATTATTTTTTTCATGGATTTAAAATCCTCCTTATTTACATCTTTAATTAGAAAATAGGGTTAAGTTAGCCTTAACCCTATATTTCAACTTATTCTAATTGGCAATTAACCAAAGATACCTTTGATTAAGTTGTTTAGTACTTCTGCTACGTCCGGAAAGCGGATTGCACCTGAAAAATTACCTAACAATTGCAAGAAAAAATTCATTTGTAGTAGCCTCCTTTACTGATTTATGTTCTTAGGATCAACCAAAAATCCCTTTGATTAGATTGTTTAGTACTTCTGTTAGGTCTGGAAAGTTAATCGCTCCAGAAAAATTACCTAATAATTGTAAGAAAAAATTCACTTGTAGTAGCCTCCTTTACGTTTTATTTTTTTGAAATCAACCAAAAATTGCTTTGATTAAGTTGTTTAGTACTTCTGTTACGTCTGGGAAATTTAAACCGCCAGAGAAGTTACCTAATAATTGTAGAAAGAAATTCATCGTTTTCACCTCGCTATATTATGTAGTTGGAACTGTTATCCAATATCAATTATAGCTTATAAAAACGCCATTTATAGCGCTTTCAACCATTAAGAACATAGCATCAAAAATAGTATCCAAAGCTAATTTTCCATGTTGTTTAGATTTACTTACTTGAGGACAATTATCAAAAAAATGTTCCTTTTTAGTTGTCAAGTGACCAGCTTTGGACACAATTTCGATATATTTAATTATTCTAATCAGCCACCATTCATCCATATGAACATTCTTTTCGACTGTGTTTACTGATCAAACACAAAATCGGGTTTCCCAAACAAAAAATACAATCGAAAATAAAAAAATATCTTAGTTTTCTTCACTAAGATACTTTTAGCTAGTAATCTAATATTTTTTTCTACTGCAAACTGCCAATTAGAAACCATTAGAAATAGATAAAATTTGGCGATAATACCTTTTCCACTACTTTCGACGAGATGATTGATCAAAATTAATATCGCTGTATTTAGAATAAGCCCCTGTGACACAGTGATAGCCTTCAGCAAAAACTGGACAAAGCCGTGTAACATGAGATAATAGAAAAAAAGAATTTTGTTAGGGGCGAATAAAATGAAGAAAATCGGCTTTATTGGCGCAGGTAATATGGGAACTGCGATGATTCGGGGCTTAGCACAAGCGAATTTAGATAACAGCGAAGCAATCATTGTTGGTGGTCGAAATCTCGAAAAATTAAAACCACTGGAAGCGGCATTTACTGGCCTGCAAATAACAACCGATACCGAAAAACTCGTAGAACAAGCAGATATTATTATTTTAGCGGTGAAACCTTACACTATCCCAGAAATTTTAACGTCGGTAAAAGAGCAGCTAACACCTGATAAAATTATTATTTCTGTAGCAGCTGGCGTAACTATCCAAGATTTAGAAGAACTCACTTCCGCAAAAACAAAAATTGTTCGTGTGATGCCAAATACACCAGCGCTTGTCGGTGAAGCAATGTCATCTATTTCGCCTAACATAAACGTATCATCTGAAGAAATTAATGAAGTTACAGCTATTTTTACTAGTTTTGGAGAAGCGGAAGTTGTTTCCGAGAATTTGATGGATGCAGTTATTGGCGTCAGCGGTTCTTCACCAGCTTATGTTTATATGTTCATAGAAGCTTTAGCAGACGGCGCCGTCCTAAGTGGCATGCCTCGCGATAAAGCATATAAATTCGCCGCACAAGCTGTGCTAGGTGCCGCAAAAACGGTTCTAGAAACCGGCGAACATCCAGGTAAACTTAAAGATATGGTTACTTCTCCCGGCGGAACTACAATTGAAGCAGTGAAATCACTAGAAAATGATGGTTTCCGTTCCGCTGTTATCAATGCAGTTCAAGCTGCTGCAAACAAAAATAGTTCGATGTAATTCTATAAATATTTAATAAAAAAGTACTTTTCTTCTCCTATTATAGGAAAATCTTTTACACGTCCAAGCTCAGTAAAACCGCATTTTTTATAAAATCCTGGGGCTTGGTAACTAAATGTTGTTAAGGAGATATGGTGGCAGTTATTTGCTCTACCATATCTTTCTATTTGGGCCATCAATTCTGTACCCACGCCCGATCCTTGTGTGCTTGGATCAACAGAAAGAAGAGACACATATAATTCTCCGTAGCTGATTTTCGCTGTAACTCCTCCAACTATTTCCCCTACTTCACTTAAAGCCGCAAAGCCAATATACTCTGTGTCTTTTTTTGGAATGTCATAACCTAATCTTTCTTTATGTTCCAAAAGCCCCTCTACTACTTTAGGTTCTAGTTCTTCCAGTGGCATTTCTTTTATTTTATATTGCATCCCTAACTCCTCCTTCATACAAAAAAGCATCACTAAAAAGTGACGCTCAGTAAAATTATTTTAAATTTGCTACTCGTCCATATCCAGCAATATATTTTTTCCAATAGCCAGATGTGATTGTGTCGTATTTTACGCCATTATTTTGCGCATTAAGCATTTTGCCATTTCCAACATAAATCCCAACATGTGCAACACCCTTACCATAATTGAAGAAAATCAAATCACCTTTTTTTAGTTCTTGAGCTTTAATTTTCTTAGCAGAGGCATATTGTTGCTTCGCTGTACGAGGAATGGATTTTTTAACTCCTTTAGAGTATACATATTGTGTGTAACCTGAACAATCAAAACAGCTTGGGCCAGTAGCGCCAATTTTGTAGCGTTTGCCAATGTGTTTTCTTGCTTCGTTATTTAATGCGGTAAAACTTTGCGTTGTTGCAACAGGTGCTTTATATGTAGTCACACATTTACCTGAAACATAACCAACTTTGCCTTTGTATGTCGTTTTATACCAGTTGTTTTTTGTTTTAGCAGTGAAAGTAACCGTTGTACCCTTTTTGTAAAAACCGATGACTTTACCTTTGGTGTTGTCTGCTGCGCGAACATTTACATCAGCCGTTGTCGTCATTTTATATGTAGTCGCTGCTGAAGCGTTAGTTGTTGGTAAAAATAGTACTGAAAAAGAAATCATTAAAGCTATAAACGCAAAAAAAATCTTTCTTCTCGTTGCTATTATTTTCAATCCACGCACCCCTTTTTTATATACACACAGCATAGCAGGTCAATGTTACAGTTGTAATACAGGGATTTTAAAACTTGGCGTTATTATGTAACAGTTTTGACACAGAAACAAAAAACCCAAGAAACTAGTTCTTGGGTTTGCTTTTATAGATGATTTTTCCGTAAAGAAACGGGCTTATCAAGGATTTCTTTCGTAATTATCGCTTCTTGTAATCTTCCGCGCAATTTACGCGCTTTTTTGTGATGACTACTAGTGCTTTTAATGATGTTTTTCCCTTTTGCCACATCCGATTCTCGGCGGATTTCTCTTAGCATTTTTTGTTGTGCTGCTTTTTGTTCAGCAATTACTTTGTCTTGTTCTTTATTTTGTGTGAATGTCCCTTGTGACACTTTGCGTTTTTCTGGTTTCTTAGTGGTTTGCGTACGGCTTGCTTGGTGCATTGAACGCAAATTTGGTCTAGGTTGTGGCGCTTTCTTATTTTCCTCTTCTGTGCCTTTACCGGCCTTGCTAAGGAAATTTATAATGACACCAACAATACCAAGGACAACTAGAACACTTTCCCAACCACTATTTAGAAAATCACTTAAATCCATTGAAAACACCTTCTTTCTTGCAAAAGATCAAGGTTTATTTTTCGTCTTCGTGTGCAATCGATTCGCGCATAGCTGTATCTGATTGTACATTTTCCATTTTGTAATAATCCATTACACCAAGGTTACCTTCTTCTAAAGCGCGAGATAGCGCACGTGGTACTTCTGCTTCTGCGGCTACAACCGCTGCTCTGTTTTCTTGTTCTAGGGCAATCGCTTCTGCTTTACGTTTCGATGCAGCTGCTTGAGCAACTTCCATGTCCGCGTTGGCTTTTTCGATGTCTAGTTTTGCTTTAATGTTGTCACCAATACGCATTTCAGCGATATCAATGGATAAAATAGTGTAAGCAGTTCCGTCTCCAAGTCCTTGTTCTTGGACTTTTTTCGAAATGCTGTTTGGATTTTCAAGTACATCTGTATGTTCTCTCGTTTCACCGACTGTAGAAACTACGGCTTCACCGACACGAGCGATAACTGTATCTTCCCCAGCACCACCGACGATACGTTCAATATTGGATTGTACGGTAATTTGCGTAATAACTTTTACTTCTACCCCGTTTTGTGCCACACCAGTAAATTCAGGTGTACGGATAACTTTTGGTGTTACGGAAGTTTGTACTGCTTCAAGTACGTCACGTCCAGCAAGGTCAATTGCTGCTGCACGGCTGAAATCTAATTCAATATTTGCGCGGTGTGCGGCGATTAACGCATCTACTGTGTTATCCACGTCCCCACCTGCTAAATAGTGACTTTCAAGTTGGTTTACTTCTAAATCAAGTCCAGCTTTTACTGCTTTAATTAACGGTTTTACAACGCGAGAAGGTACAACCCGACGCAATCTCATTCCGATTAAAGTTCCTAGTCCTACTGGTACACGTGCGGATAATGCACTAATCCATAACCCCACTGGTACTAAAGTGAAAAATACGATTAAAAAGATGATAATCAATACTGCGATAATAATAGGTCCAATCATTGTCATTTTTCTCCCTCCTGTATATCTTCATTGACTAGTACGTATCCGAAATCGATACCTACTGCAATTATTGGTTTTCCAACTTCCAAATAACCTGTTTTCAAGCGAGCTTCATAGACTTCTCCGTCTATTCTGACACTACCTATCGGCTTAAGTGTCGTTTGTGCTACGCCTTTTTTACCCACTACTTTGTCTCGTAGCGCTTTCATTCTTTCTACTTCTTTGTCCTCTAAAACCCCCCGATGCACGAGTCCCCATGATTCTCCATAAACAAAGTCATCTTCTGTAAAATTATGCTTCAAACTAGTCACCTTCTTTAGGAACTTTTTTAAATTTTACTTTCTCCTATAATAACCATAACATGAAAGAAACCTTATGTAAAAAGCTTTTAGGCGAATTATGTAAATTTTTTCACTTTTGTAAAAAACTATATAATAGAAAAAACAAAATTTTGTAATAACGTATTTTTTTACTGTTCGTTTAAGTCCCAATCAATTGGTTTTCTTCCATGTTCCTCAAGAAATGCATTCGTTTTCGAAAATGGTTTGCTTTCAAAAAAGCCTCGACTCGCGGCAAGCGGTGATGGGTGTACTCCTTTAATAAGTAAATGTTGCGGGTTTGTGATGCCACTTGCGGCTTTTATAGCATGATTCCCCCATAAAATAAATACAAGTGGTTTGTCGTAATTATTTAGTTCTTCTAAAACGTGATCTGTAAATGTTGCCCAGCCTAGTTTTTTGTGGCTACCAGCTTTGCCTTCTTCCACGCTCCAACTCGTGTTCATTAAAAGTACGCCTTGCTCTGCCCATTTGGCAAGATAGCCGTGGTCAGCTGGTTCAATATCTAAGTCTGTCTTTAATTCTTTATAAATATTACGAAGACTTGGCGGAATTCGCACCCCTTTTTGCACGGAGAAGCTTAGGCCATGCGCTTGTCCAGGACCATGATACGGGTCTTGTCCTAAAATAACAACTTTCACTTGATCATACGGACATAAGCGGAAACACGAAAACATATCTTCTTCAGTCGGATAGACATTCCCCTTTGCTCTCGCGTCCTTAACTGCTTCCATTAATTCTATAAAATAAGGCTGTTTCGCTTCTTGTTTTAAAAATTCTTCCCATGTTTTTACCATTTTTAATTCTCCCATCTCAGTAGTTCCATGATTTTGTCCTTCCATTATACTTTTCACGGCGAGCAACTGTCAAAAGGCAGGCGGATTCACGTGGTATACTTGAAAAAAGAAATAATAATGGGGTGAGATTGTGGCGGAAAGAAAAGTTTCTTGGCTAGAACTATTTTTTGATTTAATATTCGTAACTGCTGTTGCTTCAACGACGCATCTGTTACTTAGCGTCGATAATCATCCGGATAAAACAGCTGTTTATTTTGGCGAATATTTATTGATGGTCACGCCGATGTTTTGGGCGTGGGTTGGGCAGACAATGTTTTTCAATCGCTTCGGTGAGAAAATCAAACTACCCGAACTTTATATGTTGCCGCAAATGTTTTTCTTAATTTTGATGACAGCGAGTTTTGATTTAACGTTTTCAAATACGTATTATACTTTTTTAATTGGTTATTTAGGTATTCGCTTAATTACGGTTATCCAGTATTTTGTTATTAGTAAGCAGTTGACGGGAAATGCGCGGAAAGTGGCGATACTTCTTGGGAGTGTTTTTCTACTAGGTGTTTTGACAACTGCGACTTCGGTGTTTTTTGAAGGATTTGCGCGTTATTTAGTGATGTATCTTGGGATTGCAGTTGATATTATTTTACCGTTATTTTTAGCTAAAACATTGCGCAAAGTGCCGGTTGATTTTCCACATCTTGCGGAACGTTTTGGATTATTTGTTATCATCACATTTGGTGAAAGTATTGTTGCGATTACGACTATTTTAGTTGGGCACACGCTTGATCCCTATACGATTGGGTACACGTTGCTTGGCTTTTTAATTATTTGTACGCTTTGGGCATCGTATTTCCATAGCTTTGAGAAAATTGTCGACCACCATAAAGAAACCCATGGCCAGTACTTAATTTATGGACATTTCTTTATTATTATTTCAGTGATGTTACTTGCGGCGAATGTGCATTTGTTGTTCGAGGGGCATTTGGAACGCAATGTTTTGTTATTGATGTTGTTTGGTTCTGTAGCTGTGTTTTTCGTTTCGAAACAATTTGTTTTTGCTGCTCATAAAAAGGCCGAAGTGACATTTTCTTTTTGGAAAGATGCGTTGTTATTGTTACTTCTAGTGGGGCTGTTTTTTGTTAATTTGTATAGTGATTTTCCTCTATTTGTTAGTTTTGTGAGTATTTGGGTTTGTGCGCTGGTGGATCTTGGTTTGCAGTTTGGGACTTCGCGGTCGGCACGAATGTAAATAAAAAAAGATGAGCATTTCGCTCACCTTTCCTCGCCTGTGTCTTGGTGCCTTGTGTAATCTGTAAAAATAAATAGGCCCATTAAAAAGCTTATTAAACATACGATTGGGCGGAAATAAAAACCCGAATAACTCGGGGTGAAAATGAGCCCAAAAATAAGTCCAAAGAGCCATAAAATTAGTGCCATGAATATTAGAAAATCATTTCGATAAGCACAAATTATTAGAATTCCCGCTAAAACCATCGCAAGAGACATTAAATAGCCTGATGATGCCGCAAGATCTTCCGGTATCATGAATAAGTTATTTTTTTTACTGTCCGGACTTAGTATTTCAGCAAGAGCACCAATAAAGCCTGCTTGGATTGACATAATCCCACAAAAAATACGCATTTCACACCACTCTTTTATAAAAATACATTTTAGCTTATTAATTATGGCATAAAAAATCTGGATTTACTACGCGACAAAGTAACTAAAAATCACTTAAACGCGCCAAAAACTAGTATAATTTGCTTTATCTTGAATATTAAACTCGATAATTTTTGCTAGTAGGTCATAGTCAACTGGTTTAGCCCACGTAATTCGGAAAATACCTTTCGTATGACTATAGCCCGCTTCTTTAATGTCTGCTTCGAAACGTTCGATTCCAGCCACTTCTGGGGAAACGCTCATATGCTGTTTTGCAATAGAGAAGCCGATTATGAACGTGCCATTATTTGTAAACATCGGTGTATTCCATTTGATTTCTGGCTTTAAGTCTGGAAAAGTTTCCGCCACCCATGTTAAAACTTCTTGTGTTCTCGCGCGGTGATCCGGATTTTCAATTTCAGCTAAATATTCTGCAAAAACTTCCATATTATTTCCTCCTAAAAAAACATAATCTTACAGTTACTTTTTATTATAAAGAAAAACTGGTGTGATGCAAGGCGGGGCTATTGAAGTGGCAAAACAAAAACAAGTCCGGTGATGGACTTGTTTTTGTTTTGCTTAATATAGTCGGGCATTTTTCAGGTTTGCTTGTTTTTCTTCGTATGCTTGCTTGATACTTTCTTTGTTTGAAACTTCGGAAACTCCCACATTCCACCAATTAAGATAGCCTTCTGACATAGTTTTTGGTAGTACTTTCATTTCGATCAAAGTAGTTTTGCTTTGTGTTTTTGCGTCTTCCAGTGCGCTGATTAAATCTTCTTTCGTGTTGGCTCTATAGACTTTTGCTCCGTATCCTTCTGCAATTTTGGCGTAATCGACTTGCATGATTTGGTTGTCGCTATCGCGGAATTCGCAGAAAAAACTGTCGCTGCCGTTTGCCATTTGGAGGTTGTTAATGCAGCCAAAACCGGAATTATCGAAGAGCATAATGTTAATTTTTTTGCCGTATTGTAAGGATGTTAGTAGTTCTGAGTGTGACATGCAGAAGCTGCCGTCGCCAACGATGGCGTATACTTCTTGTTTTTTTGCTGCGGCCATTTTCGCGCCGAGAGCACCGTTTATTTCGTAGCCCATGCAGGAATAGCCATATTCTAAGTGATAGGTGTCTGGTACGGCTGGGTTCCAGAGTCGTTGCAAATCTCCGGGAAGTGAACCGGCCGAACAAACGACAATGCTATCCGGTGCCACGTTGTCATTAATTGTGATAAGTGCTTCTGTTTGCGTAAATTCGGTCTGCAAGCGGTCTGCATATTCGTTTAAGGTCGCTTGGTCGAATTGATCTTTGATTTCTGGCGTAAATGCTTCTCGGTTGAATTTGGTGGTTTGTAGCCGTGCTCTTTCGTCTAGCCACTCGGTTTTGTATGCGGCTATCTTGTTTCCAAATTGGGTCTGATAACCTTTTAAAAGTGGCGCTAGTTCGGCTAGGGTTGCTTTGGCGTCACCGACAACTTGGAAGGCATCTAATTTGTATGTTTGCATACGGCTGACATTGATATTGATAAATTTGGTTGTTGGATCGAATGCCGTTTTGGAACTGGTTGTGAAATCGGTATAGCGCGTGCCAATTCCGATGACTAAATCGGCGTCACGGATAGCTTTATTGGCAGCAAGCGTCCCGAGGATTCCCGTGCCACCTAGGTTGTTTTTGAAGTCAAACTCAAGCGTTGATTTCCCGGCATGTGTTTCGACGAGCGGAATGTTGGTTTGCTCGGAAAGGGCGATCAATTCTTCGCGTGCTCTTGAATAGCGGGCGCCACCTCCGACGATGATAACTGGGGTTTTGCTCGCTTTGATGAGCCGAGCTGCTTCGGTTAGTTCACGCTTTGTCGGGATTTGCCGATTAAGATAGTGAATTCGTTTTTGGAAAAATTCGACTGGATAATCGAATGCTTCTCCTTCTGTGTCTTGCGCAATGCAGATTGTTGCTGGTCCCGCGCTCGCTGGGTTGGTCATTACTTCGAAAGCGCGAATCAGGGCGCTCATGAGTTGTTCTGGTCGCTGCACACGGTCAAAATATCTGGAGACTGCTTGGAAGCCATCATTGGTTGTAATTGCCGTGCTCGACTCATGCTCTAATTGTTGCAAGACTGGGTCGGGCTGTCTGGTTGCGAATGTGTCGGCCGGCAAGAATAACACGGGTAAATTATTCGCAAGTGCGGTGCCGGCTGCTGTTATTAAGTTCGCGGAACCTGGTCCTGCTGATGTGGAACACGCGTAGATGCGCTGGCGATTTTTTTGTTTTGCATAAGCGATTGCCGCGTGCGCCATGCCCTGCTCATTTTTCCCTTGATACACTTTTAAATGACCTGGGGCTTCTTCCAAGGCTTGCCCGATACCAACCACATTTCCATGTCCAAACAGCGTGAAAATACCATCCACAAACGGTGCCATTTCGCCGTCCACTTCGATATATTGCTGATTTAAAAATTTTACCAAAGCTTGTGCGGTTGTTAGTCGAATCGTTTTTTCAGTCACCATAATCTCCTCCTATTCCGCTTGCGCAATGAGCGCTTTGATTTCATCAGCTGTTGGCATCGCGTCTGAGGAACTATGCTTGCTAACAACAATCGAAGCCGCGGCACTTCCGTATTTAAGGGCTGTTTCGATACTTTCACCGCTAAATAAACCGTATAAGAAGGCTGATGCGTAGGAATCTCCCGCGCCGAATGTTTTGAGCACTTTTGTTTTATATGCTTTTGCTTGGAATGTTTCTCCCGCTTTTGTATATGCGAATGAGCCTTCCACCCCATGCTTAATGACAACAATTTCTGCTTGATGTTGGAAAAGATGCGCTTTTGTTGCTTCATTTTTGCCACCGACTTGATTTTCCATCATATCAAATTCGTCGCGCGTGCCAATAATCACATCCGCTTGTTCTGCGACAAGTGAATAATAAACCGCCGTTTCTTCGGTGTTTGTCCACGTATAAGGGCGATAATCTAATTCAAAAGCAACGGCTACATCATTTTTCCGAGCTAAACTAACTGCCTTTAAAACAGCTTCCCGCGATGGACTTTGCGCTAAAGCTGTTCCAGAAATGAGCAGCACGCGAGCCTCTTTTATATAATCTTCCGAAATTTCTTCTGGCGTTAAATACAAATCCGCTACATTTTCGCGATACATCAAAATACTGCATTCATCTGGGCTTTTAATTTCCGTAAACGCCAAGCCAACTTTGCGGCCTTCCGTATCTTTCACCATTCCGTCCGTATTTATACTCAAATCACGCATATATTTCTCAATAAAACGACCATGTTGATCAGCAGAAATTTTGCCGATAAAACCTACTTTTAAGCCTAGTTTTGCGGTTCCTATCGCAATATTTGCCGGGGAACCACCCACATATTTAGAAAAAGTCATCGTTTCTTCCATTGGACGATTGTATTCGACTGCGTTCAAATCAATACAAGCGCGTCCTACTGTGATTAAATCAAATTTTCGTTCGCTATGTTTGTTTAGATTCATGCTCCAAATCCTCCTCTTAGTCTCGTTCTAAAATCCATTCATGGTCCGGATCGTTGTGAAATTTCCAAACCCGTTTCGGTCCAGCCATTACGTTCAAATAATATGAATCATATCCATCTGGCACGCCAACTGGGTGATAGCCTTCTGGAACGATAACCGCATTTTGATGCTCCACAGCCATCGTTTCATCAAGCGTCCGGTCATCCGTATAGACACGTTGAAAAATAAAACCTTGCTCCGGATTAATTTCATGATAATAACTTTCTTCCAAAAGCGACTCCGCTGGCAGATTATCGCGGTCATGTTTATGCGGCGGATAACTCGAAAAATTTCCGCCATCCGTATACACTTCCACAACCAACAAACTGCTCGCAACCTCACTTACATCTGGCAAAATGTTATGTACCAGTCGTTTATTTTGATATTTTCCGCGCTGCTCAATCGAATTATCACTAGCCTTAATAAGTGTCGTTGGCAAGTCTCGATTCGCCTGGGAGTAGCAAAGCGCTACACGAGCTTTTTCTGTGTCCGCCTTCACTTGAAACGTCCGTCCGCCAGAAATAAACACGCTATCTGTCGGAATTTTTTCAAAGACATTCGCTCTTGTCCCAATCTCCGCAAAAATATTGTCACCCTCACTCACTGTAATTTTCCCAGTAAGCGCAACAATACAACACTCTAAATCAGTAAGCTCCTCCTGATAAATAGCACCTTTTTCCATTTCAATTAAGCGAAAACCAACATAACTTAGCGGAGAATTAGCTTGGTTAATATCCTGCACAAACGTAATGCCAGGCGCTATTCTCTCATTTAACGGTTTTCGTAACAGTTTGCCCATTTTTGCGCCCTCCTATTCTTCGTAACCTTTTAATGAATATCTCGCTGTGACAACTTTCTTATGCGTGTAAAAATCCACGCTGTCTTTGCCGTTAGCATGAAGCGTTCCATAAAAGGACGATTTCCAACCAGAAAACGGGAAAAACGCCATTGGAGCAGGTACGCCCAAATTCACACCAAGCATTCCAGCGTCGATTTTTTCTCTAAAGTAGCGAATTGCTTTGGCATTATTTGTGAAAATACAAGCGCCATTTGCAAATTCAGATTGATTCGCAACCCGAACTGCTTCTTGGAGATTTTTCACACGAATCACGGATAAAACTGGTGCGAAAATCTCGTCTTTCCAAATCGTCATATCCGTCGTAACATCTTCCAAAATTGTTGGACCAACAAAGTGCCCTTCTGAAAGTCCAGTTTCCCGACCATCTACTGTTAATTTCGCGCCTTCTTCCAAGCCTTTTTCAATATAAGCAATCGTGCGTTTTTGGTTTTCTTCGCGAATTACAGGACCGAGGAAAACGCCATCGTCTAACCCATTTCCAATTTTCACATTTTGCGCGGCTGTCCGAAGTGCCGCTAGAAACTCATCCGCGATGCCTTCTTCAACTGTGACGACCGCACATGCCATACAACGTTCACCCGCCGATCCGAATGCCGCTGAAATAACATTCGTCACGGTATCTTCTAAATCCGCATCATTAAGCACAATTGTATGGTTTTTCGCACCTGTTAAGGCTTGCACTCGTTTTAAATTTGCGCTCCCTGTTTTGTAGACATATTCACCAACTGGCTTAGAACCAACAAAAGAAACCGCTTTAATTATTTCGTTCTCTAAAATTCCGTTAACCACATCATGCGCACCGTACACTACATTGAATACACCTTTTGGAAGACCCGCTTCAGAAAATAATTCCACCAATTTCTCCATTAAAAGTGGCGTTCTCTCGGATGGTTTTAAAATAAACGAGTTACCAAGCGCAATGGCCATTGGGAACATCCAACATGGTACCATCATCGGGAAGTTAAATGGTGCGATTCCACCAACAACCCCGACCGGATAGCGATAATTTGCCGCCTCCACATCGGTTGCAATCGAAGCCAGCGAATCACCCATCATTAGTGTTGGCGCTCCAGCCGCGAACTCGACATTTTCAATACCACGTTGGACTTCACCGCGTGCTTCGGATAAATTTTTACCATTTTCGAGTGTAATCAGTCTTGCTAGTTTTTCTTTATGTTGAATGAGTAACTGTTGGAAACTAAATAGAACCCGTGCACGTCTTGGTACAGCAACTTGGCTCCATTTTTCAAAAGCTTGTTCAGCAATGACAGCCGCCTGATCTAATTCTGCGCGTGTCGATATCGGCACTTGGCACAGCACTTCCCCC
Organism: Listeria monocytogenes ATCC 19117; assembly: GCF_000307025.1. Lineage (GTDB taxonomy): Bacteria > Bacillota > Bacilli > Lactobacillales > Listeriaceae > Listeria > Listeria monocytogenes_B. The sequence continues at coordinate 429,168 of NC_018584.1, read as the reverse complement.
GTCGCCGGATTGATGACATCTTCGTATTTGTCCGCCCTACTCTCGACCCATTCACCATTAATATAATTCTTTAACTTCCGTACATCTGCCATAAAAAATCCCTCCACTTAAAATTACTCATAAGTTAACCATTAATCGATTATAACCCCATCTTAAGCCAATAAAATTAGAGAGTCAATTTAATTTTTGTCACTAACTTCACCATAAAAAATCATAGTTGATTACCTTTTGAGCATGTGTTATAAATAGTGTAATTAAAATAATTTTGCCAAAGGATGAATTTAAAATGAAAGTACAACGCATTCAAGCGATTGAGAATTTAATTCACGAAAAAGGCAGTATTAGCCTCGACGATTTATGCGAACAATTCAATGTTTCCAAAAATACCGTTCGCCGAGACATTGCCAAACTTCTCCAAAAAAACACCATCCAAAAAGTCTATGGTGGCGTCGTTTCTGTTTATAATAATCCCGAAGAAATTCGGCCGTTCGAAAATCGTGATACAGAAAATCACACAGAAAAACAGCTTATCGGAAAAGCGGCGGCTGATTTTATTGAAGAAAATGATTTGATTTTTATTGATTCCGGCACAACGACTAGCTGTCTCGCTGCGGCTCTGCCAACGGATAAGGATATTACTATTATTACGAACAGCCTAGATGTGATTAATTTTGCGAGTGAAATGGATAATGTGAAATTGATTGTTATTGGCTCGACTTTTAAAACGAGTACTAAATCATTTGTTGGCGTGGAGAATTGGGGATTTTTTGAGAAATATAATATTACGAAAGCTTTTATGGCCGCAACTGCGCTGTCTACTACGCACGGGGTGATGAATTCGGATATTTTGGAGTATGAGATTAAGCGCCATATGATGGAAAAAGCGACGGAGAAATTTTTGCTAGTGGATCATACGAAGGTGGATAAGTCGGCTTTGCTTACTTACGGGGAATTGGCGGAATTTGATTGGTTGGTTACGTCGAAGGACATGGCTGGTGGGTGTTTGGGGTATTGTGAGGATGTTGGGGTTTTGGTGAGGTTGGTTTAGTTTAGTGAAAAAAGACCCCTCTCCACCGAAAGGGGTCTCTCAATTTATTTACTTACTAACAACCGGAATATAAAGCGTAAACTCAGCTTCTCTAAGATCCTCCAAATTAAACGATCCCGCAATGCCAACCGTATCGCTTTGACTAACCTCGCCGTATGCTGCGCCGATGAAGCCGTCTAGAGCTGGGCGGTCTGTTTCGCTTGTTACGAATTTTGCGTATTTGCCTTCTGGAATGTCGAAAGTAGTGTCGCCGTTTTCACCTTTTGCACTAGCTACGATGTAATATTGTAGGTCGTCAAGACTTGCGTTAATGCCAACGTAGTCTTTTTCGTTTTTTGCAAATTTTGTGTGGGCTGATTCTTTAATTTCGCTCATTGGGCCAAAGCCTTTTTGTGGATCAAATTCAGGGATTTCTACTTTATTTCCAGTAAATGTTTCTTTTTTTAATTCAACAATTTCAAATGCCATAATATTTCCCTCCAAAAAGTTACTTAACTTTGATATGATGTAACTATAACACGTGAATGATGACAACTGTCTGTCATCATTCCAAAAACAAAGGAGAAAAAAATGAAAATCGAGCGACTCATCGGAATCATTATGCTGCTTCTCCAACGCGAGCTAGTCAGTGCTTCTGAAATGGCTACAATGTTTGAGGTTTCCAAACGTACTATTTTCCGCGATATTGACACACTTGCGATGGCGAATATCCCGATTTACACGATTGCCGGAACAAAGGGTGGCATCGGTATTATGCCTACCTACAAAGTCGATAAAAAGCTTCTCACAGTAGATGATTTAACCGCAATTATTGCTAGTTTGGACGGGATGGAGCAGTTGCTTTCTTCCGCCGAAACCAAGAAAACCCTCCAAAAAATGAAAAACATGCTCGACCATTCAAGCGAACCGCCTAAAAGTTCCATTTCGCTCGATTTCTCCAATTTGTCCATGAAAAACGAATTAAACGCTAAAGTCGAAAGTTTATATTTAGCGATTAAAAAACATCAACTCGTAGAACTCAGCTATATTGATCGAACGGGTAACCAAACCATTCGTAAAACTGAGCCTTATCACCTCCTGTTTAGGAATCGTTCTTGGTATTTGCAAGGTTACAGTTTGGAACGCAGCGATTTTCGAACATTTAAAATGTCGCGGATTGTTGAACTAAAAACGCTAGAAGAAACGTTTGAAGCTCGCCCTTTTAGTGTAAAACCGTTTGGCGCCCCACCCGACAGACCGATGTTTTTGATGCATGAAGTCAACTTAATTGTCGATAAAATTGCCCGCGAGCAAATCATCGAGCGCTTTGATCTAGTCGAAATCTCGCAGCAAGATGACGCACATTTTTTAGCAAAAGTAACGCTTCCTGATCACGAGGCTGGGTATCGCTTTTTACTTCAACTTGGAACGCATGTAACCATTCAAAACCGTGATGACTTTTACGATAATTTTGTTGACTACTTAAAAGAAATCCAAGGAAAATATATCTAAAAATGGCTCTGCTAATTGTTTAGCAGAGCCATTTGATGTTAATCTTTATATTTATAATCCAAATCTTGATAAGCTGTTTGATACGGTCCACCATCAGCTACTTCTGAATGATAAAGTGCTTTTAAAGCGAAAGTTTTTTCTAAGTCCATTTCTTTCATTAGCTTTTGAAGGCGTTCTTGCAAGTCTACGCTATCTTTTACAAGCTCTTTCATTTGTGATTTTACATATTTCATAATAATTCCGCTCCTTTTCACACATTATAACACTTTCTTCCCCGATAAAAAAGGAGCGCGACTATAAGCCACACTCCCTTACTTTTTTAACCGATTAATTCGATTGCTCTTTCAAGTACCGCCGCTCCATTGACACGGCCGTAGTCTAGCATATTAATTACTTCGACAGGAATTTTTCCGCCAACTACTTTTTCTGTGTTCCCTTTTAAATAACCAACTTGTGGTCCAAGCAAAATGACATCTGCTTTTTCCCAGTTTTCGTGTAGTTCAGCGTCGGATACAGCCCAGATATTTGCTTCAACGCCTTGTTCCGCGCCTGCTGCTTTCATTTTTTCTACTAAGAAACTTGTGGACATACCAGCATTACATACTAATAAAATGTTTTTCATTGGTTAAACTTCCTTCCTTATTTTGCTTCTGTTTTTTGAGCTGTAGCAAAAGCAACTTTTTCATCCATACGTAGGAACGGCAGATAGATAAAGACTGTCACAACAATGATAATTACTTGTAAAACGGACGCGCGCCAGTCCCCGCCAGTTGCTAGGAAACCAGAAATAATTGGCGGTGTCGTCCACGGGGTTTGTACAACTACATGATTAATCCAACCTGCTGCTGTCGCATAATACGCTGTTGTTAAAGAGAAAATCGGCGCTAATACGAACGGGATAATAAGTAACGGGTTGAACACAATCGGCAGACCAAAGATGATTGGCTCACTGATGTTAAATAGTGATGGTGCCGCAGATAGTTTCGAGATATCTTTGTAATCTTTTCGTTTCCCAAAGATGAAAATGGCAATTAATAAGCCAATCGTGTTTCCTGAGCCACCCATAACCGCAAATGTGTCTTTGAAAGCCATATTAATAATATGCGGAATTTCTTGATGATTCGCGTAGGCAACCATGTTTTCTTGCATATTTTGAAGTAAAAATGGATCTAGTAACGGACCAGAAATAACTGCTTGGTGAATACCCAAACCGAAGAATAAGTTAGCGATAGAAGTAATCAGCAAGAAGCCTGGAAGACTTGTCGTCACATAGCTAAGTGGCTTCGTGATAATCGTTGTCACAAGTGTATTAAAGTCCATGTTGAAAATTTGATTAACGGCAAATGACATAACTGAGAAAATAATAACCGTAATCATAATCGGAATTAACACGTTAAATGATTTAATAACTGCCGGTGGAATATTTCCTGTTAAATTAATTTGCATGCGTTTGTTTTTCGATAATTTAATGAATAAATCGGTTGCAATTAAACCAACGATAATACCGACGAACATGCCTGACGCGCCAGTATAACTAACTGGGATAACGTTCGGTACTTCGATTGATTTTGATGCGCCTTCTGGAAGGAACGTCATCGCAATCGGTGTTACAACAATAAAAGAAGATAAAGCGACAAGAATCGGAGCAATGACGTTTTTATAGCCGCGATTCAAACATAAATGATACGAAATCGCCACAGTGACTAAAAGCGTAATAACACTCAGCGTACCATTTCCGATTGAAATACCAATCTCTTGCCATGTTTTAAGTGTATCTGGGTTAACAATTTTGCCCATAAAGCCAGTCGGTTCTAAAATAACATAGTTAATCAGCGTGACAAAACCAGCTAAAATCATGAACGGCATAATACTCGCAAAAGCATCACGCAATGAACGCAAATGAATCTGACCACCAAGACGTTGTGCTACATTAATAAATCCATTAACAATCGACTTCTTTTTCGTTTCAGCCATTAGTTGTTTCCTCCCTTTTCGTCCCAACTAGTTTGCTTGTATCATATTCAAAACCGTTCATGTCACTCATTTTTTTATAAAATTCGCCACTTTTCTTCATTGTGCGTTTGCCAGTTTCGACATCAAGTGAAACGAGTCCGTAACGGTTTTTATATGCGTTAATCCACGACCAACAATCAATGAATGTCCACAGATGATACCCTTTAATATCGCAACCTTCTGCAATCGCTTGATGTACATAAGCCAAATGATCTTTGACAAATTGAATCCGGTAATCATCTTGAATTTGTCCTTCTTCATTTAAGAAACGCTCTTCATTTGCCACACCCATACCATTTTCAGAAATAAATGATTCGATATTGCCGTAATTATCACGAATATCAATACATAAATCGTAAATCCCACGTTCATAAATTTCCCAACCGCGGTAAATATTCATTCGTTTACCTGGCATATTATGCGGTTCAAAAAACCAATCTGGTAAAAACGGACTTTTTTCATTAATTGCTGTTAAACGGGCTTTGACGCGTCTTGGTTCATAGTAATTTAGGCCAAGAATTTGCGCCGTATTTTCTTTAATAATCGTCAAATCTTCTTCCGTGTATTCCGGCATTTGATCGTATTCGCGCATAATTTCAACTAATTTTTCTGGGAAAGTTCCTTTAACCATCGGATCCAAGAAGCTTCTCGTGTAAAAAGCATCACAAATTTCCGCAGCTTCTAAATCGTATTCGTTTTGGCTACGTGGATACGTCGGGCTAAGGTTTAAAATAACGCCGATTTTTGATGACAAGTTTAATTTTTTAAATGCTTTAATAGCTAACGCATGCGCCAAAATCGTATTAAAACCAGCTTGTGCACCGCGTTTGAAGTCGATTTGATTCGGATAATGGAAATCTTCTAAATAGCCGCCAAGAATCGGTCCTAGTGGTTCGTTAAACGTAAACCAGTGATAAACTAAATCGCCAAATTCTTTAAAACAAGTATCTGCAAAATGAACATAGGCATCTACAACTTCTCTTGATTCCCAGCCACCAGCATCTTGAAGTGCCACGGGCATATCGAAATGATATAAGTTGGCGAATGGTTTGATACCGTTTTCATTCATTTCAGTAAGTAAATCGCGATAAAACGCAATAGCTTTCGGGTTCACTTCGCCAACGCCATCATTAGGAAACATTCGCGCCCATGAAATCGAAATCCGGAACGAATTTTGTCCTGTTTTCTTCATCCACTGTACGTCTTCTTTATAACGATTAAAATGATCTGTTGTAATTTCTGAACCTACGCCTTCGTAAAAGCGATTCGGTTCTGTTTCAAACCAATGCTCCCAAACAGTTTTTGCCTTACCAGTGTCGCCGCGACCTTCTGCTTGTTCAGCAGACCACGCAGAGCCCCACCAAAAATTTTTTGGAAACGTTAATAATTCTTTCATTTTTTATGGCCTCCCTTTTGTCAAAATAAATATAGCATACATTTATTTAAAAAACAATACTTTTATCAAAAGATATATACTTTTGTTTATAGGGATACCTTTTTGTAAAAGTATATGGTATACTATGCTTATTACATCAGTAAAGGAGCCAATAAAATGTCGGGAATGGCTAAATACATGGAAATATACATAGATATCCGTGATAAAATCAACCAAAATAAATACGAAATTAACGAGAAATTGCCTGATGGGGACAGTATGGCTCGCACGTATGATTGCAGCAAGCTCACTGTCAAAAAAGCACTGGATATGCTTGTACAAGAAGGCATGATTATTAGACGACGCGGGGCTGGGACTTTCGTGAAATCCCATTCGACTAACGGCGGAGAATTCGCGCTTGGGCCAATGTCCGGACTTGTAAATACATTTGGAAAAGACAATATTAAATCCAAAGTCATTTTATTTTCTATTGAAAAACCATCGAAAGAAGTCGCAGAGAAATTAGAGATGCAGGATGACTATATTTACCGAATCATCCGGATGAGAGAAGTTGGTCATAAAGCCTATTCGATTGAACATACTTATATGCCACTTGCGATTATTCCAGGTCTAGAACCACGTCATTTAGAGGACTCGATTTATAATTATATTCGGGATGATTTGAAACTTAAGATGCAGAGTGCGCATGTTTGGGTACGCGGGGATAAATCAAATCAAGAGGATAGCAAGCTCCTCAATTTAGAAGAACCTACTTTTATGATGGAAATTGAAAAATTAGCGCATTTGGAAGATGGTCGTGTGTTCGAATATTCGATAACGCGCCATACGTATGAATCGTTTGTGTTTGAAACGGTTTTTGTGCAGAATTAAAAAAAACAGCGACTCTCTGAATTAGAGAATCGCTGTTTTTTATATCTTCTTAACAAATTCTGATTTTAATTTCATTGGGCCGAAGCCGTCAATTTTGCAATCAATGTCGTGGTCGCCGTCTACTAGGCGGATATTTTTTACTTTTGTTCCCATTTTGATTGGGTTTGATGCGCCTTTTACTTTAAGATCTTTGATGACTGTGACAGAATCGCCATCTGTTAGTACGTTGCCGTTTGCATCTTTGAACACTTTTTCTTCGGTAGCTTCTTCTGCTACAGCGCTCCACTCATGGCCGCATTCCGGGCAGATTAATAAGCCGCGATCTTCGTAGGCATACTCTGAGTTACATTCTGGGCAATTTGGTAATTTTGGCATTTTATCAATTCCTCCGATTGTTGTAATAGTTGGCTGTTAATCTTCTAATTCGACGTTATGATATACTTTTTGCACGTCTTCTAGGTCTTCTAAAGCATCAATTAGTTTCTCGAATTTTTCTAAGTCCTCACCTGATAATTGAATATCATTTTGAGGAATCATTTCGATTTCCGCTACTGTAAATTCTTCAATTCCAGCCGCTTTCAAACCTTCTTGTACTTTGTGGAAATCTTCTGGTTCTGCATAAATAATCGCTTGGCCATCTTCGTCTAAAATGTCACGAACATCAATATCCGCTTCCATTAAAAGTTCTAATAACTCATCCGCGTCTTTTCCTTCAACACCAAAAATGGCTGTATTATCAAACATATAAGCTACTGAACCACTTACGCCCATGTTGCCGCCGTTTTTGCTATAAGCTGCGCGAACATCGGATGCCGTACGATTCACATTATTTGTCAGTGCGTCTACGATAATCATCGAGCCATTTGGACCAAAGCCTTCATAGCGCAGTTCTGAATATGTTTCATCGCCAGTGCCTTTCGCTTTTTCGATTGCACGGTCAATAATATGTTTCGGCACATTGTATGTTTTTGCACGTTCAATAACAAAACGTAATTTTTGGTTGGCATGCGGATCTGGGTCGCCCGATTTAGCCGCTACATATATTTCAATTCCAAATTTTGCATAGATACGACTATTTGTTTTATCTTTTGACGCTTTTTTCTCTTTAATATTTGCCCATTTACGGCCCATATTACCACTCGCTTTCTAATTGGAGTTTTCTCGTGTCTCTGTACTATTATAAGTGTAGGAAACGAATTTGTTAAGTGGAAATTTAGCTATATTCGTTAAAAATGGATAGATGTGGCGTTTTTGAGGTTAAAAAGCTGGTTTAAAAAGAAGTATGGAATAAATTCGCCCGAACTTCTTAACACTTCTAACTCTTCTTTAGTCACAAAACGGGCATCTGCTACTTCTTCTTTTTGTAAAGTTAAGTCGCTAAGTTCCACGTCTTTCGTAATAAACCAATAATCATCAAATCCCGCTTCGAAATGGTAACTGAATTTGGCACGGGTGTTACTTAAATCAATTGTAATCCCTAGTTCTTCTTGCACTTCTCGTTCAGCAGCTTGCAGGCTTGTTTCGCCTTTTAGCGCAGAACCCGCCGCAGAAAGATCCCAATAATTCGGCCAACCTTCTTTATCTTTTTGGCGCTTTTGGATTAAAAGTTGCCCTTTTTCGTTAAAAATACATACGTGAACAACCAAATGAAGTTCTCCGGGCGCTAGTTTTTCACCGCGGATATGTGTTTTCCCAGTTAATTCACGATTCTCATTTAGCAAATCCCATTCTTCCACTAAAATCGGCTCCTTCTAATCATTGACTTGTTTTCATTATACAACAAAGTTAGGATGATAAATTTTGCATATGTTTTTTTATCGTATCGAGCTCATTTAGCAACATATCTCGCAATGAATCTGGCTGGATAGCTATAATTTTTTCACCATAACCTAGTAAATAATTGATAATAAATTGTTCCTCTCCTTTATGATAAAAACCATGAATAACATTTTTACCTTGCTGTTGGCGAAGTTTCATCGATGGATAATTTTCTTTAAAAAATAAGTCAACACCATTTGAGGCAATTTCCACTTCAAAGGTAGTTACATCAGCTTTTTTATTAAAAGAATCAGCCACTCTTTTTAATTCCTCCATTTTCTTAGCTTCAAAAGTATCATTTTCTTTTAGCGCAAGGATTTTATCACAACGAAATACCTGCATCCGTTTCGTCTCGAAGTTATAACTCGTCACATACCATTGCCCGTATGCCGAAGATATATTATAAAATTGAACAATATACGTTTTTTCAGTCCCATTTTTATCATAATTAATCTGACACACCTTCTCCTCCATCGTAAACTGCAAAATAACATCTAGAAATTCACATTGATTATTATGCTTTATATAGCCGAGACTAAATACTTCTTCTGTTTTTCGAAGCATTTCGATTTTTTCAGCTGAAAGACAACGTTCAAATTTCGTTTTTAATTTTTCCACGCTCAAATGAAAAGGTGTCGTTTCATAGGCTTTTAAGGTAAGCATCGAAAAATAGAGCGCAAATACCTCATCGATATTAAAAACAATGGGCGAGAGTAGCCGATTACGAAGCACCCGATAATGACCATTTCGTCCCCGTTCCGAATATATCGGCATGCCTATTTCTTCCAAAGACTGTATATCTCGAATAGCAGTACTGCGGGAAACGCCATATTTTGCCATTATGTCGCTTAATTGAAACGAATTTTTATCATTTAAAAACAACATCATATCATTTAATCGCTCTGCTTTTCTCATCGCCATCTCTTTTCTTTTTTCAGATTAAAAGGTGTCACTAATTGATACCTTTAACCATTATACTATAATTAGAAACCAAAGGAGCTAAAAAATGATGAAAAACTTATTTTTAACCTCGTCTTTTAAAGATGTTGTACCATTATTTACTGAATTTGAAAGCAATCTCCAAGGAAAAACCGTTACTTTTATCCCGACGGCTAGCACCGTTGAAGAAGTTGTTTTTTATGTAGAAGCTGGTAAAAAAGCGCTCGAGGATTTAGGGTTAATTGTTGAGGAACTAGATGTGGCGGCAGAAAATCTAGAAGAAATAACGATGACACTCAAAAAAAATGATTTTATCTATGTTACTGGAGGAAATACTTTCTTTTTACTACAAGAATTAAAACGAACTGGTGCAGATAAATTAATTTTAGAGGAAATTGCTAAAGGAAAATTATATATTGGTGAATCAGCCGGTGCAGTCATCACGAGTCCTAATATATCGTATATCCAATCCATGGACAGCGTAAAAAAAGCCACTAATTTAACCAACTATGATGCTTTAAATTTAGTCGATTTCTATACGCTTCCTCATTACAACAACACACCTTTTAAAAAAATAACACAACAAATAATAGCGGACTATGCGGATGATTTAAAAATATTTCCGATTAGTAACTGCGAAACTATTTTTGTACAAGGTAACGTGGTAACTTCGAAAGGAATTCTTTAACAGCATTCTCCAAAAACGCCTTGAAACTTGGATATCCGTTTAAGTTTCAAGGCGTTTTTGTTGTATAATAAAACTAAAACTACATCATAGGAGGTACAACATGTACAAAATTTTTAGTTTCGTTTCATTAATACTTAGTATGCTATGTTTTATGGGCTTACAAGTTTTAAATGTCATTCAAAAAAATGTCATATTATTATCACTATTAGATAGCGAAGAATTTAATGACATTCACTTTTTCGGAAGTTTATTGGTAATACCTGTTTTATTTTTAGTACTTACGATTATTTTTGCCTATTTAAGTATAAAATCTAATACAAACAAGTAATTTGATGGGTTTTGAACTGTTCCTCTACATCTGGGTCCAGTTTGAAGTCCGTAATTAAATAGTCAATATCATGACATGCTAAGCTTTGGTGCATAAACTTGTGTCCTACTTTTTCTTCGGTGACAAGTAAAACGAGCGAACTTGACTGGCGCCTGAAAGCTTGTTTGATGAGTGCTTCACCTTCATGTGTTTCCGTTGCACCTTTGTCATAGTCGATCCCCCGGCATGAAACAAAAGCAATATCCGCATTATAAGTTAAAGCGTCATTGTATGCTTTTGCGCCGTTCACCGTATATCGCTTCGTTAAAATCGATCCTCCTAAAATACTAACTCTTGCATTTGTAAATTCTGATAGCATGGAAGCCGTCATGACCCCGTTTGTAATAATTTGCAGTCCATCAAATTTACTTAAAACGTCGATTAAATGCAGTGATGTTGAGCTAGAGTCTAAGAAAATCACCATATCATCGCGAATCAGTGATTTGGCAATATCGGCAATTCTTATTTTACTCGTTTCATTACTTCGCTCATTCATTTTCATTAAATAAGGCAAATCGATTTTTTTATTATCGATAATCATTGCCCCGCCTCTTGTTCGTCTCACAAGTCCTTCTTTTTCTAATTCTACTAAATCCCGTTTAACAGTGGCTTCGCTGTAGTTGACAAGCTCCACTAAATCAATAATCCGCATAAATTGTTCCACTTTTAGCCGGTTAACGATTTTTAGTTGCCGTTCCTTCGCTGTGCTTAACATGTTCCTCCACTCCTTAAAGGGCAAAAGCACTATAACTAGCGCTTCTACCCTTCTTATTAGTATTTATCTCTTTGACCAGTAGTATTTAAAATGTGTAATTTATGTCTTACAACTTCTTTTACTTTTTCATTTGCTGATGGGTACACTTGATTTGGTTCATACATCGCAGGATTGTCCACTAAAACGCGGCGAACTTCTTCAAAAAACACACTTTTCAGATCTGAACTAAGGTTTACTTTCCTAACACCGTACTGTACAGATTCACTGACTTCTTTATCTGGATTTCCCGAACCACCATGAAGTACAAACGGAATATCCAAGCGTTTATTTAATTCTTTTAAAAGAGGCATATTCAGTTCTGGTTTTTTATCTTTAGGGTATAACCCATGCGCCGTTCCAATAGCTACGGCTAGCGTATCAATGCCAGTTCTCTGTACGAAATCTTCTGCTTGGTCAGGGTCAGTATATATGATGGTATCCGCCCCGCCTTCTGCTGAACCATTGTTCCCGATTGTTCCAAGTTCCGCTTCAACAGAAACACCGACTTTATGCGCAAGTTCAACCACTTGCTTAGTCAACGCCACGTTCTCTTCATAACTGGCTCTTGAAGCATCAATCATGACAGAAGTATAGCCATTTCTAATTGCCCGCATCACATCTTTGATTGTTCCACCGTGGTCCATATGAATAACGACCGGCACCTTACTTTTATGTGCGTATTCTCTGACTGTTGCAACAAAGTTATCACCGAGATACTCTATTTCATCCGGATGAATTTCTAAAATTACAGGAGCATTATTTGCCTCCACTTCCTCCATTATCGACTTTAACATATCAAAACTACAGATATTAAATGCTGGTACCGCAAATTGATGCTCTTTTCCTACTGCTAAAAGATCTTTCATTGTATATAACATTATATCATCTCCTCTTTATTTTTTCGCTTGTTTAATGGGGTTTTTAATAGTCCGACAGAAATTGCTGTCACGACTGTGCCTGCTGCAATTGCTAGTAAGTAGATAAATAAATGGTTAATTACATTTGGAATGAACATCACCCAAATCCCACCGTGAGGCGCCATCGAAGTTACACCAGCTCCCATCGAAATTGCAGCAGCTGTTGCAGAACCTAACATCAAACTTGGGATAACCCGGAGCGGATCAGCAACTGCGAAAGGAATTGCTCCTTCAGTAATATAAGATGCACCTAACACCCAACAAGAATTCCCCGCTGTTTTTTCTTCTTTTGTAAATTTGTTTTTAAATAATAGTGTTGCGAGTGCTAATCCAAGTGGCGGAACCATTCCAGCCGCCATACAAGCCGCAATCGGCGCCGTTACACCTGCTGACATTAACCCAATTGAAAAGGTTGAAATAGATTTATTAATTGGCCCACCCATATCTGCTGCCATCATCACACCAATGAGTAGTCCAAATACGACGCCAGATGTCTCACCAAGCCCATTCAACCAACCTGTGAGTGCATTTAAAACCCAAGCGATTGGTGTATCAATAATAAATACCATCGCCAAACCAACAATCGTAATCCCTAAAAGCGGTACAACAATCAATTGATAAATCGAAGCAAGTGATTTAGTGACATTGACTTTATTAGCAAAGAAATGTGCCACGTAACCAGCCAAAATACCACCAATCATACCGCCTAGAAATCCTGATCCACCAACAGTCGCCAGTGTCCCTGCCACAAGCCCGGGCGCAAATCCTGCTCGACCAGCCACAGAAACCGCTATCCCTGCTGCAAGTGCTGGAACCATTAAACCAAATGCAGTATCCCCACCAATTTTTGAAAATGCAGCTGCAAGTGCGTTATACGAATCAGAGTCAGGGTTTGAGGCATCAATTCCAAAAGCAAAACTAATAGCAATTAAAATCCCGCCAGCTATGACAAATGGCAACATATAGTTAACACCATTCATAAAGTGATTGTATAAACTTGCTTTTGACGGTTGTTCCGAACTTATATCCGAACTTTTCGCCTCCAAACTGATTAACCCTTTACCAGAAATAGTTTCCTCAATAACCACATCAGCCTCTTTAATCGCTCTGGAAGTGGATACTTTTTTAATTTTCTTTCCAGCGAACCTTGATGTATCTATTTCTTTATCGACTGCTAAAATGACATAATCAGCAGTCGCGATGTCTTCCTTCGTTAAAACATTTTCAACCTTAGCTCCTTGTGTCTCGATTTTCACTTCGTAACCAAGCGCTTCTGCCGTTATAGTTAATTTCTCGGCAGACATATACGTATGCGCAATACCAGTGGGACAAGCAGTAACACCAACTATTTTCATGTGAAACGCCTCCTTAGTTCGATAAAATTGTTATAATTTCCGTTTTGTTTTTGGAATTTTTTAATTTTTCACGAAATTCTTTGTTCATTAACTTCCTCGATAGTTCACTTAGGATTTGCAAGTGAACATCTGTGGCTTTTTTCGGAACACCAATAAGAAAACTACATTCAATCGGTGAATCATCTAATCCAAAATAATCATTTATAATGCCAGAATGAACAAAAACAATCAATGGTTCTTTTACATATTTACTTTTTGCATGAGGGATGCCAAAACCATCTTCAATTCCAGTAGAAGTTTCTTCTTCTCGTTTATATAAGTCACGTATAAATTTTTTTGGATTTGTTATAGAACCTTCTTCACCTAGTACTTCTGCTACTTTTTCAAATAATAATTGTTTTGTTTGAATACGATTATCAAAAATAATTCGGTCTTCATTAATTAAATTCGATATATTCATAATCCACATCCTCTCTCAACAAAGTAAGCGCTTCACTTGTTGATTACACTATATCACGCTGAACGACTTCATTCAATATTATGGGTGTATTATGCAAAAAGTTCATTTTTAGAGCTATTTTGGTTGTTTATATGAACGAAATCAATCATTTTTATCCAAAAAAAATTGCCCGCAAGCTTGCTCCCGCGGACAATTTTTCATTATTTACAAGCTTCGACGCCTTTTTCTAAAATCTCCATTTGTAGCAAGGTTTCTTCGTCAGTTACTTGTTTTGGTTTCCCGTTAATAATTGCATCATACAAACCATCATAAACGCGGCCGTAGTCGCCAACCTCAGAGATTACTTTCTCCTCATGCCAAACTCCGGCATCATCAACATACGTAAGCGTTCCGTAATGCTCTGGTAAATCGATTCCAAAGTCTGGATTACTTGGCATGTAAAATAGTTTTAAATGTTCTTCTTGGCGGTCTTTTGTTTCTTTTGTAAACATACCTTTTTTGCCGTAAAGGACAAAGCTTGGACGAGCTTTTATACGGAAATAGCTTGATTTTACGGATACTTTTGTTACGCCATAATATAAATCAAGGTCGAAATAATCGTTCATTCGTCCTTCGCCGAGCAGTTGGCGCACGTCATAATGGATGTTGTCCGGTTTGCCGAAGTAAGAAAGTACTTGGTCGATTGTATGGCAGCCGTGACCGTATAAATAACTGTCGTAGAATTTAAATTCATGAACCGACTCTGGGATTTCTGGACGGAAATAGTCATAATGCATTTCTACTTCCAATAAATCGCCTAATTTTCCACTTTCAATTACTTTTTGTGCTGTAAGGAAATCGGAATCGAAACGACGATTTTGGTAGCATTGAACGAGTAAACCACGTTCTTTAGCTAGTTCGAAAATTTCTTTCGCTTCAGCGTATGTCATCATAAATGGTTTTTCAACAAGCACATTTTTGCCGTTTTCTAACACCATTTTGGCATAGTCGAAGTGAGAGCTTTGTGTTGTAGAGATGGTAATTAACTGGATTTCTGGGTCTTTTAACAGCTCGTCTAAGTCGGTTGTATAGTGAACCCCTTCAATTTTGTCCCATGTGGCTGTTTTGGGATTTCGATTATAAATCGTCTTCACTTCAATATTATCCCGCTCTAAAATAAATGGTAAATGATATCTATTCGTACTTTTTCCGTTTCCGATAAAACCCATTTTCAACATACTATTTCCTCCTTATTTTAACAAACTAACAAATTTAGCTTAAACGCTGCTAATTTATCAGTGTATATATCTCAGTTGTTACCCATCCATAGTACTACACTAACGCGCTATTTAGCCAATAAAAAACTTGCTAAAACGTCTGTTTAAGGCGTCCTAACAAGTTTTTATTTTCTATTAATCACATCACTATGGTGTATGGGTTCTTATTGTGCTTTTACAAATTCTGCTGATTTGTCGCCAGCTTGACGTCCGAAAATAATGATTTCAGCGACAGAGTTTCCGCCAATACGGTTTTCCCCGTGCAAGCCACCAGTTACTTCTCCCGCAGCAAATAGGCCTGTGATTGGTTTACCGTCTTTGTCTAAAACTTCTGTATTTGTATTGATTTTTACGCCACCCATTGTGTAATGAATTCCTGGTCCGATTTTGATTGCGTAATATGGTGCTTTAGATAAATCATTATCCATTGCGGTTGTTCTGCCGAATGCTTCGTCTTTTTTGTTTTTCACACTTGCATTCCAAGTATCTAATGTTTTAGTTAGCTCTTCTTTTGGTACATTGATTTTGCCGGCTAATTCATCAATTGTTTTACCTTCTTCCACAAAGCCCATTTCTTCATATTGCGCGATAGCTTTGACGCGGTCTTTCACGCCTGAATCAAATACTAGGTACGCGGATTTTTCTGGTAATTTGTTGATGGAAGCTGTAACGTTATCACGTGTGTCTAATTCGTTTCCGAAACGTTTACCTTCTTGAGAGACTAAAATCGCACCTTCACCTCGAACGGCTTCACCGATGAGGTAAGATTTATCTTGTTGAACAGTTGGGTGAACTTGAATTTGATCCATATCCACTGTTGTTCCACCAAGTTTTTCGATCATTTTAATACCGTCGCCAGTACTTCCTTCTTGGTTCGTTGTTACATATCCTTTTAAGTCTGGACGTTCTTTTTCAATCATATCTTTATTAGCTCCGTAGCCACCAGTTGTGACAACTACTGCATCCGAACTAATTGTTTTTTCGTCTTTATTGTTTAATTTTACTTTCACGCCAGTTACTTTTCCGTCTTTTTGTGTAATTTCTTTTACGTCTGCGTTAACGAAAACTGGGATTTTTTGTTCTTGAACATTTTTTAGTAAACCGTCTACTAAGTATTTACCAACAGCCGAGCCATCTTCAGGACGGTGCGTACGTTTTTCGCTCATTCCGCCTGTGATAGTTAAGTTGTTTAATTTAATGTCCATGGAATCCAACCAGTCAATGGCGCTGGCGGAATTGTCTACGAAAAAACGAAGCATTGCTTTATCGTTTGTTCCGTGACCACCTTTTAATGTTTCTTCGTAAAATTTGTCGTTGCTATCATTAATTCCTTCTTCTTTTTGGAATTTAGTTTCAGAGGCGTTCATACCAGAAGAGGCTTTCATTGTGTTTCCGCCTGCTAGTGGCATTTTTTCAAGGATTACTGGGTTCATGCCTTTCGCTTTTGCTTCTAGTGCTGCGGACATTCCTGCACCACCTGCACCAACAATAACGATATCATATTTATCTTTTAATTCGGATGGATCTGTGTAGCTAGTTTTTGACGCTCCCGATGTAACTTCTGTTTTTTCTTTTTCTTTTGTTTTCTCCGTGTCACTTTTGCTTGTGTTATTGCTGCCACAACCTGCGATAATTAATGCAAGCGATAGTAGCATGATGAAAGTTGTAGCTAACCTTTTTTTCATTTTCGTACCTCCACTTTTTTGAAAATTTTCCCCTAGACCAATAGTTTGTGATTATATTAACATATTATATCACTAATTGAGATATCTTTACAGGTCATCAGGCGAATTTTCCAAAATAAGAAAAAAAGCAATTTACAGATTTTTTTACAATGATGTAAATGTTTTCTATTACTACTCCTCATTATTTCCACAAAGTGATATAATAGCAACATCAAATATTAAAGGAGCATCGCCATATGACGATAAAAAAGTACGAACCACTTAACCTCTATACCAATTTCAAAAAATCTGCTGAACGCTATCCAGAAATGCCCATCCATTTTGATGAAGAGCTTGTTACTTTTCCTGAATTAGGCCTTCACACTACTTACAAAAAATGTGAAGAGGCTATTATCCAAAAAGCAGCTCATCTACATAAATTCGGTGTACGCAAAGAAGAAAAAGTAATCGTATATAAATCTGCCAAATTCGATTCTTATATTTTAGCAGTTGCGATTTCTTATATTGGTGCCGTGCCAATCATGGTTTCCCCGCATCTTCCAGCGTCTACTATTGATATTTTTGTTAATCGCCTTGACCAACCTTGGTTACTTTTTGATTCTGAGACTTCTGAGAAAAGTCATCAGTTAAACAATTTACCAGACAGTAGATTGATCAATGCTGAACAATTGTTTAAAGCGCCACTAGATGGCTACACATGCGAACAAGAAGAATTACCAAAAGATATGATTGCTTATATGACTCACACTTCTGGAACAACTGGTGTGCCAAAATTAATCGCTCACTCTGCGAATTCGATGGGTTGGAGAACGAAATACCAACGACGTATTCTTAATTTCATCAAACCAAGAGGGCTTGTAGCTTTCCATATCTCACCAGTACATTCTCGTTTTAATATTGGTGTTTCATCCTTGATGTCGCTCGGTTTCCCGCTTCTGCCAATTGCCAATCCGACTAAAGCGAACGTCGAAAAAGTGCTACGCGAATACAAACCGTACGTACTCGAAACGCATCCAAATCATTTTGTTCAATGGGCGTCACTTGCTCGTGAAAAACCAGACGTTTTCCAAAGTATCAAATTTTATCATTCTACTTTTGATGCGATTAATAAAGAAACAATGGCGGTTTTCCTTCGTACTTCCGAATATAAAAAACCAATTTTCTTACAAATTTATGGACAAAGTGAATGTGGTCCGATGATTTTACGTGGTCATACGCTTCAATCCATTGAAACGCTAAATGCGCGCGATATGGGAATTGGTGTTCCTGGTTTAACAGAAGTTCGGATTGTTGACCAAGATGGTAATCCTGTTCCAGCTGGGGTTAGTGGTAATATTCAAATGCTTTCCAAAGGTCGCGCGCTTACTTATTACAAAGAAGAAGCTCGTTTTGAAGAGAATGTGTACGGACCTTGGTGGGATAGCGGCGATTATGGTATGAAAGATGAACAAGGCCGGTTATTCTTGCAAGATCGTCAAGTCGATTTAGTAGAAACAATTGATAGTACACTCGCAATTGAAGATAAACTGCTTGATACGCTGACTTTCTTAGATGAAGTTGTCATTATCCGTGGTGAAAATGGCAGCCCGCAACCAATTATCGCAGTTCATGATGATAAAGAAATGAATTGGGATGCATGGTGGGACGCAGTTTCTGACCTACCACATATGAATGAGCCAATTGTCATGAAATATGATGAAATCCCTCGTACTGCAACAATGAAAGTACAACGTTTGCAGATGGAACGAGAATTGAAAAAATAAGTTTCAAAAAAGCAGCTGCGTTATGCAGCTGCTTTTTCCTTTATTTTCTTCTAAGTGTAAGTAATGCTAAACTCGTAAGAAATGTTCCAATAAAGATTGGAAAAAGCACATGGTCATCTCCTGTTGCTGGTAGTACGATGTGGTTTATAGTATCTATATCACTCGTATTAGGAGCTCCCTCTGTACTATTTTCAGAGTTACCTCCACCTTCATCGGTTCCTCCACCGTCCCCACCAGAAGATGCATCTTTACTAAACTGGGCATACAAGGTTATATCATTTGCTGGCATTTGATTGTTTGTGAAGTCCCATTTTGTTCCACCAGTTTTGGCATCATACCAACCTTTAAATGTATAACCATCCTTAGTTGGCGCTGGTGGCTCTTCCAGTAAACCTTGATACTCTACCGCTTGAGTAGAAATGACGCCATCTACATCAAAAGTTGCGGTATAACTATTAATACTAAACTGGGCATACAACGTTATATCATTTGCTGGCATCGTATCGGCTGTAAAGTCCCATTTTGTTCCACCTGTTTCAGCATCATACCATCCGTTAAATGTATAACCCTCTTTGACTGGGGTTGGTGGTTCTTGTAAAAGTGTCCCTGTTTCGACATTTTCCGTTGTTTCTTGCCCGTCAATATTGAAAGTTGCTTTAAAATATTGTACTAATGGTTGTTCTACAGTCCCACTGAAATTTCCAGTTGCATTACCAATCGTATCACGTTCAATAAAGGTGTAGCTGACTTTAGGAATATAACTAGGTAAATTCCATGTAACAGCTTCATTCGCATACACACCGTTATCGCTAATTGTATCGGGATCAATCGTTTGTTCCGCAATGTTTTTTATTAAATTAGGAATCGTTACAGTGCTTTCGAAACTTATCGGTTCGTTTACGATTAATTGATTAGTCATTTGAATAATTGTTAGCTTCGTTAAACTGTTTAAAGGTCTAATGTTACTAATTTTATTTTGGCTTATATCGAGCCAATCTAGATTTATTAAACTCGAAAGACCAGTTACATCACTAATTTGATTGTTTGATACGTATAATGTTTGTACCTTAGTTAAGCCAGCGAGTGGAGTAGTATCCACAATTTGGTTCGCTGATAAATCAAGCAAGAAAAGGTTATTTAAATTACTTAGCCCCTGAAGATTGTTAATTTGGTTTTCATTTGCATATAGAACGCTTAAATTGCTTAGCGCTTGTAGCTCATCTAGGTTCGTAAGCTTATTATTACTAACATTTAAGGAGCGGAGTTGATGTAAACTATTTACTCCACTAAGGTTCTCCAATTGATTATTATATAAGCCTAAACCCTTTAGATTTGTTAAACCGCTCAGTGGCGTGATGTCAGTAACTTGCGCGTCGTTAATATCTAGAGCTTGTAAGTTTTTCAAGTTACTAAGTGCGCTAATGTCGCTAATCGGATTTCCACTCAGCTGAAGCATGGTCAAGTTAGTTAAGCCTTTAAGTGGCGAAATATCGCTTACTTGATTACCAGTTAAAATTAAAGTTCCTAAATTGGTCAAGTAGTTCATACCTTCTAGGGAGCTGATACCTTTAGAAGTAAGGGTTAATGAATTAATAGTATCTAAATCTGTTTGAGTGACAACCTCTGCTGTACTAGACTTTCCGAGTGTAGTTTGAATTTCTGTCGCTAAAGCATCATCGGGAAAAATCTGGCTGATTGCAGCTGGTGGTGCAGCGGCTGCATGTGCGTCTATTTTTATAAATACATTCGTCCCAATAACAATCGACAACGCCAAAACAACGTACAAAAACAGTCTCCCTTTGGATTTCATCTTGCTCCCCCTGACAAAAAGTTTAATAGTATCTTGTTCCCATTTTCTTATCACCAGAAACATAAAAAAACAGCTTGAGGGCGTCCCCGAGCTGTTTTCATTTCATTTGGTAAATCATTCCGATTGAAGCTGGTGCGGACTCTCGAAAACCAAATTGTTTGTATAAACCATCTGCTGGTACATCGGCAAGTAATGTAACACAAGCAGTTTTATCTAAATTCGAATCTATATAGTTTTTAATATGGGTCATAATTAGTTTTCCATAACCATTACCTTGAAATTCCGGAAGCACTGCTATATCAGAAACGATGAACATAATTCCATCACCAACGAGCCGCCCCATGCCAATAAGTGCATTGTCCTCCTTCGAACGTAGCCCCACAAAATACACACTCTTCAACAGAGCCTGACGTGAAACTTCAATAGATCGGAAACTAAGACCAGCATCTACTCGAAGTTTAACAAATTCCTCCGCATTTGGTAAATCAGTTGTAATAATATAATCCATTTTCAATCTCCTATCAAAAAAATCTCTTTGAACCAATTGTCGCCCAAAGAGTTTCAATTTCTATTTTATTCCGCAATTTTGACAGGAAGTCCTGCATCTTGGAATTTTTTATATAATGCTTTATTTATTTTGTTATCTGTAATTAGTAAATCGATGTTTTCTGCTGCTGTAATGCTCGCGGTGGAGATTACGCCCATTTTTGTATGATCTAAAAGTGCGATCAATTTGTTAGTACGTTTAGCAAGAAGTCGTTTTAGTTCAGTTTCATAAATGTTGAAATCAGTTAAGCCTTCTTCCATTGTAAAACCTTTTGCTGACATAAAACATAAATCGGCATGGATGTTTTCAATTAAATTCGCGCCAAGAATCCCTTCCAGTGTAAAAGAGTTCGTCGTCACAATCCCGCCAGTTAAAATAACGCTGATATTCGGGTTGTCTTTTAGTTCGATTGCTGTGTAGAGTCCACTTGTAATGACAGTCAGCCTTGAAAAACCATGTAACTCTTTTGCAAGCGCCAGTGCAGTCGAGCTGGCATCAAGAATAATCGTTTGATTGTTTTTTACTAAAGTCGCCGCTTCTTTCGCAATCGCTTCTTTTTCTTCGATGTTGCGAATAATCCGGTCATTAAAATTAGTAAATTTCTCTTCACTCTTTAAAAGTACCGCACCCCCGTGTACTTTTTTAATCATCCCGCTTTCTTCTAATGAAGATAAATCATTTCGGATGGTACTAATCGAGACATCCAAGATACGACTTAATTCTGGTACAGTTATTTTGCTATTTTGGTCTAGTAGATGAATTATTTTGTTTTGTCTTTCAAATGGAAACATCCGCTCGCCCTCCTTTTACCTATCAATGATTTCTTTATGTATATACATATTACCCAAAAAAATAACAAAACACAAATATATTTTATAAAACACAACAAAAGATAGCACTTTACAATAAAAAACAAGTATGTTAGGATATAAATAGCAATTAAACACAATTAAAAACAGAAAGGAGCAACCAAATGATAAGTATTGTTTTAGTATCTCACAGTCAAAAAATCACAGAAGGCCTCCAAGAAATGATTGTTGAAATGGTTGGAGATACAGTACATATTATTTCCTCTGGCGGAACTGGCGACGGGCGTCTTGGCACAAATGCAATCATGATAGCTGATAACATCGCGACTTGCACTAATTCTGAACATATTTATATTTTTTGCGATATTGGAAGCGCTATCTTAAGTGCCGAAACAGCACTCGAATTATTAGAAACTGACCTCCTTGAAAAAACAACCATCATCGATGCCCCACTTGTTGAAGGCGCATTTACTGCCGCTGTTCAATCTCTCGTTAATCCATCCAAAGAAGCTATCCTACAAGAACTCACAAACGTGCATTAAAAACGTAATAAAACGCAATTTTGTAACTGGGAACTATGTAAATTAATTTTTACATGACAATACTATTTTCGAAAGGAGTTTATTATGAAATTCTTTAGAGGAATGATTGGTTTTTGTATCGCAGGTATGATTGTTATGAGTGTTTGGACTCCACTTGCCGAGAATTATGGTATTTTTGGAGGTTATCTGGCAGCTTTCATTATTATTGGTCCAATGTGGTTTATGAATCACTATGTTGGTTTAATCGAAAATGATGAAGACGCAGCGTTTGTTGATATGGCTGTCGGAATTGGGATTTGCGGAATTATGCGTGATGTCTTTATGCAAGGTGGTGGCGAGTTAGTAAGTTCGCTTCCAACGATTGGTCTTGTTGCGATTGGAGCAGTTCTAGCTGGAATCGTGGCCGCAGCAATTGAAAAAGATATGGCAAAAAAACAAGAAGCAAAACAAGAAAAAACAGAACCTGGCATGAATATGAAAGAAGAAGAGCGTTTAAACGAAAATCAATTAGTCTAAAAAGGAGTGTAAATAATGAGCATTGGTATTGCATTAGCAACGATTGCAGGTGGCTTTTTATTCCCTTTTGCTATTCGAATGATGTGGGGAAAAATGGTTGATGAATGGGGCGCTATCGGAGGTTGGATGGCAGCAGCATTTATCGTTGGTACAGTTTGGACAATTAATCATGGTATTCCAAAATCAATGATCTATCAATCTGGAACAGTTTGGGTAGATATGGCGGTTGCAGCTGGTATTGGTGTATTCACAGCTTCCCTTTTAACAGGCGGTAAATTTTCTAAATCGGTAGTCAATTTGGCAGCAGCTGTAGTTGGTGGCGTGGTTGGCGGATTTTTACTATCACTATTCTTATAAAAATATGAAGGAGGAAGAAAAATGAGACGTTTAGTGAATGATGGGTATGAAGCAGTAGAAGAAATGTTAGCTGGTTATGTTGCGGCACAAGGGAAATACGTAGATTTTGCAGAAAATGATAAGCGAGTAATCGTAAGCAAACAAATGAGCGAAGAACCTCGTGTGCGGATTATTGTTGGTGGCGGTTCTGGTCATGAACCACTTTTCCTTGGTTATGTTGGGAAAGATTTCGCGGATGCGGCGGTAGTTGGGAACATTAATACTTCCCCTTCTCCAGAACCTTGTTATAACGCAGTAAAAGCCGTTGATAGCGGTAAAGGTTGTCTATATATGTACGGAAATTATGCTGGCGATGTGATGAACTTTGATATGGGCGCTGAAATGGCTGCGGACGACGGTATTCGCGTTGAAACAGTGCTTGTAACAGATGATATTTACTCTGCTGAAAATGTAGAAGATCGTCGTGGTGTGGCTGGTGACTTAATTGTATTTAAAGCAGCGGCATCTGCAGCAGCAAAAGGACTTGACCTAGATGCGGTGAAACAAGCTGCTGAAAAAGCTAATGCAAATACGTTCTCGATGGGTGTTGCGCTTTCTTCTTCTACCCTTCCTGTAACTGGTAAAGCTATTTTCGAAATGAAAGAAGGCGAAATGGAAGTTGGTATGGGAATCCACGGTGAACCAGGAATCAAACGCACTTCCATCGAACCAGCTGATAAAGTGGTTGATCAAATTATGGGCTATCTTATAGAAGAAATGAAATTAACTGCGGATGAAGAAGTGCATGTACTTATTAATGGACTTGGCGGTTTACCAGTGATGGATCAATATATTTGTTATCGCCGCGTCGATGAAATTTTGAAAGAAAAAGGCGTGCATATTCATAACCCACTTGTTGGGAACTACGCGACTTCGATGGATATGATTGGTATGTCGATTACACTGGTTCGTTTAGACGATGAACTGAAAGATCTTTTAGATACACCGTGCGACACACCATATTTCAAAGTGGACTAAATTACTACTGGAGGAATAAAAATGAGCGAATTAGTTATGGATAGCGCTTTTTTCGGCCACGTTTTACAGGACATGGGAGCGCTAATTGAAAAAGAACGTGATTACTTAACCGGACTGGACTCGGATATTGGAGACGGCGACCACGGAATCAATCTCAGCATTGGCTTCCGTGAAGTGAATAAACAATTAGACGAATTACTCACTGCTTCTCCCGATATTGCAACGTTGCTTAAAAAATCCGGAATGATTCTCCTTGGAAAAGTTGGTGGCGCATCTGGCCCGCTTTATGGCAGTTTCTTTATGAAATGTGGCGCTGATGTTCCTGGGAAAACGGAGGTTAACTTCGACGAGCTTTGCGGCATGATTATAAATGGGGCCGCTGCGGTTCAACATCGCGGAAAAGCCGAACTTGGTGATAAAACGATGATGGACGCCTTCTTGCCTGGCGTGGAAGTGCTTCAAAATCGAGATACAAATGCAGCTCCAATCGAAACTTTTTCCGCATTTGTAGATGCTATGCATGCTGGCGCTCAGTCCACTATCCCACTTATTGCTAAGAAAGGTCGCGCACTAAGACTTGGCGAACGAGCAATTGGTCACCTTGATCCTGGCTCTGAATCGTCTTGGATGTTAATGAATGTCATTTTAGAAAATTTAAAAAAGGCGGTCTGATTTATGCGTAAACCCTTAGTTGGAATTAATATGAAAAACTATATTAACACTCGGGCTCAGACATCTGAATGGTTAGAAGCGACAATCCCTCTTCTTAAAAATTTTTCTGATGTGGATACGTTTATCTTTCCTTCTATGGGCACACTCGAAACGACCGCCAACCTTTTAGCGGGGACATTATTTGGCTTTGGTCCACAAAATATGGCGCCGGAGAAATCCGGCCCGCTAACTGGTGAATTTTCGGTGGAATCTATCATTGACTTAAACGCGAACTATGTCGAAATTGGTCACGCAGAACGCAAAAACCTTTTTCATGAGAAAACTAGTGAGATAGCGAAGAAGATTAAACTTGCATTGGACGAAAAAATCACTCCGGTTGTCTGTGTGGGTGAAGAAGTCCGTGCGAATGATACAAATGAATTAAAAAATGCGCTAAAAAAACAAATCGAAGCGCTGTTTCAGACAATTAATTTAGCACAGTGGGAAAATGTTGTTCTGGCTTATGAACCGGAGTGGGCAATTGGAAAGGCGTCTTCAGCTGAGACAAACTACATCGAAAGCGCGCATCAAGCGCTGCGTGAAATTATTCGCGAACTAGGCGGCGATGAAACGCTCGTAAGAATTATTTACGGTGGCTCGGTCAGCAAAGAAAACGCCGCAGAAATTGTCCGTCAAAAAAATGTCGATGGTTTATTCGTCGGAAGATTTGGCCATAAACCGCAAAATTTTGCCGACATTGTTTCTATTGTTAGCAAAACGAAAGGATGAGTTAGTATGAAAATCGCAATTGGTTGTGACGAAATGGGTTACGAACTAAAACAAACCCTCATCACACGTTTAAAGGAGAAAAATATTGAGTTTACTGATTTCGGCAGTTTTGAAAACGAAAAAGTACTTTATCCAAGTATTGCCGAAAAAGTAGCACTAGAAGTTAAAAACAACGATTATGACCGAGGGATCCTCATTTGCGGTACAGGTATTGGAATGGCCATTACAGCAAACAAAATTCACGGCATTCGCGCAGCACAAATTCATGATTCTTATTCAGCAGAACGCGCAAGAAAAAGTAACGACGCACATATTATGACCATGGGAGCTCTAGTAATCGGGCCATCCCTTGCCGTATCTCTACTTGATACATGGCTGGATAGCGACTTTTCGGGCGGACGCTCCCAAGCAAAAGTAGATTTAATGGAAGAAATCGACCAAAAAAATAGATAAAAAATTTATTGGAGGTAATGAAAAATGACTTTTAAAGGTTTTGATAAAGATTTTAACATTACAGACAAAGTAGCCGTGGTAACTGGGGCAGCAAGCGGGATTGGTAAAGCAATGGCAGAACTTTTTTCCGAAAAAGGAGCTTATGTTGTCTTGCTTGATATTAAAGAAGATGTAAAAGATGTCGCAGCAAAAATCAATCCATCAAGAACGCTAGCACTTCAAGTCGATATTACGAAGAAAGAAAACATCGAAAAAGTCGTTGCCGAAATCAAAAAAGTCTATCCAAAAATCGATATTTTAGCCAATTCAGCTGGTGTCGCACTTCTCGAAAAAGCAGAAGATTTACCAGAAGAGTACTGGGATAAAACAATGGAACTGAACTTAAAAGGTTCGTTCCTAATGGCGCAAATTATCGGTCGCGAAATGATTGCAACTGGCGGCGGTAAAATCGTTAATATGGCCTCTCAAGCTTCTGTTATTGCACTTGATAAACACGTTGCCTACTGCGCTAGTAAAGCAGCGATTGTTTCTATGACGCAAGTGCTAGCAATGGAATGGGCGCCTTACAACATTAATGTCAATGCGATTTCCCCAACCGTTATCTTGACGGAACTTGGCAAAAAAGCTTGGGCAGGTCAAGTCGGCGAAGACATGAAAAAATTAATTCCAGCCGGTAGATTTGGTTATCCAGAAGAAGTTGCCGCATGCGCCCTCTTTTTAGTAAGTGACGCAGCGAGCCTTATTACTGGGGAAAACCTAATTATCGACGGTGGTTATACGATTAAATAAAGTATTCAGCTTTAAAGTTCAGCTGAGAGAATGGAGCGAGTAAATAATGAAATTTTTCTTGGACACAGCAAGCGTATCGGAAATAAAACGAATTAGCGAACTTGGTTTAGTGGACGGTGTGACAACCAATCCAACCATCATCGCAAAAGAAGGGCGACCATTTGAAGAAGTAATCAAAGAAATTTGTTCTATCGTAGACGGTCCAGTTAGCGCAGAAGTTATCGGCCTCGAAGCAGACAAAATGGTAGAAGAAGCTCGAATTCTAGCAAAATGGGCGCCAAATGTAGTAGTAAAAATTCCTATGACGGAAGAAGGTTTAAAAGCAGTCCATACCCTCACAGCTGAAGGCATTAAAACAAATGTTACGCTTATTTTCACTGTTTCCCAAGGATTAATGGCTGCAAAAGCTGGCGCGACTTATATTAGCCCGTTCTTAGGAAGACTAGATGATATTGGTACAGACGGAATGATTTTAATTAAAAACTTGAAAAAAGTGCTTGATAATTATGGTCTAAAAGCAGAAATCATTTCAGCAAGTATCCGCCATATCGGGCATTTAGAACAAGCCGCTGAAGCCGGAGCACATATCGCGACTATCCCAGGAAGCCTTTTCCCGAAACTTTGGTCTCATCCTTTGACTGATAAAGGTATTGAAGGATTTTTAAAAGATTGGGAAGCGTTCAGTCAGAAAGAAGGCAATTAATATGAGCAGAATTGATGAACAAATGGTTAACTCGATTCGCGTATTATCAATGGATATGATTGAAAAAGCGAACTCCGGACATCCCGGTTTGCCGATGGGAGCCGCACCAATGGCTTTCTCGCTTTGGAAAAATCATTTAAAATTCAATCCAGAACACCCAACTTGGTTTAACCGCGATCGCTTCGTTTTGTCAGCTGGTCACGGTTCGGCAATGCTTTATAGTTTGCTACATTTATTTGGTTATGATTTACCAATGAGCGAGCTGAAAAACTTCCGCCAAACTGGTAGTAAAACGCCCGGTCATCCTGAATTCGGTCATACGGTTGGTGTCGATGCAACTACCGGTCCACTTGGTCAAGGTTTCGCAATGGGAGTTGGGATGGCGATGGCCGAGGCTCACCTTGGCGCCAAATTTAACCAACCTGAATTCCCGGTTGTTGACCATAATACCTACGTGCTATGCGGAGACGGCTGTTTGATGGAAGGCATTTCCTACGAAGCCGCATCCCTTGCTGGTCATTTAAAACTGGGAAAATTAGTTGTTTTATATGATTCGAATGATATCTCACTGGATGGCGATTTAAACGAGTCTTTTTCAGAAGACATCGAACTCAGATTCCGAGCAGCCGGTTGGCAAACGCTACGTGTGGACGACGGAAATGACTTAGATGCGCTTGATGCAGCAATCCATCTCGCAAAAACCGAGAAATCCCGCCCTACTTTAATCGAAGTGAAAACGGTCATCGGTTACGGTAGCCCTGGTAAAGCCGGAAAATCGGCGGCACACGGCTCCCCACTTGGCGAAAAAGAACTCAAACTTGCAAAAGAAGCTTACGATTGGCAAATGCCACCTTTTGAATTACCAAAAACTGTCGAAAATCAGAAAGAATTTTATCATTCTAAAGGTCGCGCGAGTGAAAGCAGCTGGCTCCGGACATTCAATGCTTACAAACAAAAATATCCAGCACTCGCAGAAAGTTTGCAACAATTAATGGATGATAATTTGGATGCGGATTGGGATGCAGAACTTCCTGTCTTCGATGAAAATGCGGATAAAGCCGTTGCAACCCGTGAAGTATCAGGAATTGTTCTACAAGAATTGGAGAAAAAACTGCCTAACCTATTTGGTGGCGCGGCCGATTTGGCCTCCTCCAATAAAACCCATTTAAAAGCTAGCGAACGGTTTGCTCCAGGTAACTATGCCGCCAAAAATATCTCATTCGGCGTCCGCGAGTTCGCAATGGGAGCAGCAGTCAACGGAATGACGCTTCACGGCGGTGTTCAAGCTTTCGGCGCAACCTTCTTCGTATTCTCGGATTATCTACGTTCCGCGATTCGTTCAGCAGCTTTAATGGGCATTCCATCCACTTTCATCATGACCCATGATTCCATCGCAGTCGGTGAAGACGGTCCAACGCACGAACCAATCGAGCATCTCGCATCCTTCCGCGCCATGCCGGGACTTCACGTCATCCGACCAGCTGACGGCAACGAAACCGTCGAAGCATACCGCTATGCCTTTACTCAAAAAGAACAACCAACCATGCTCGTTCTTAGCCGCCAAAACCTGCCAATTTTACCAAATAGTGCAGCAAAAGCGCAAACCGGACTTGCAAAAGGTGCTTACATCTTAGCCGATTCCCCGCTTGATAAACTAGATATTATCTTACTCGCTTCTGGATCCGAAGTACACCTAATGACAGCTGTCAGAGATAATCTCGCTAAAAAAGGCTTCGGAGCACGCGTAGTCAGCATGCCAAGCTTTGATTTATTCGACAAACAAAGCCCTGAATATAAAGAGTCCGTTTTACCAAAAGCAGTGAAAAATCGCTTCGCCGCAGAAATGGGCGCATCATACGGCTGGCACAAATACCTCGGCGACACAGGCCAAATCCTCGCGATTGATTCGTTTGGTATGTCTGGCCCGGGAGATGAGCTAGCAAGACGATTTGGCTTTACTGTAGAGAACTTGACGGAGCTTGCGTTGAAGCAGTTGTAGGTATGGAATAAACTTTTTAACAGTAACCAATCAAGTACTCGGGCATAAAAAAGCAGGCATTCTCTATTTAGAAAGAAGAGAATGCCTGTATTTATTTGACTAGAAATCAATTTCCCACTTTACTCAGCGCCATTAAGCTTAGATAAATCAGCAAGTAGCGGTTTCCCATCTGCATCCAAAAGTGGTGACATTCCACCCGCATAACCAGACAAATGGTAAACATATTGCACACCGGTTTCTTTATCAACCCAAATTTCCATAATGTTGAGTTTTCCTTGGGTATAAATTTTTTCAAATCTTTCTTCCATTGTTTTCCGCCTCCTGTTTTAAGGTTGCACGCTTTATTCCACCCTAAATCAATTTAATTTCCGAATCAAAATATTGCTCAATAAAATGTACTTTCTCTCTAATTTCCTCTATGGTGAAATCCTCATTCGGGGCTGCGACCACCCATTTATCTTCCACGTCATCATTTCGGGTAATCACCGCAATTAAATCTCCTTGAAACGTATCAATTGGCTCAGAGATCTCTCTCGATAAAACATACACATCCTGTTCTTCCCCGTCACCACCAACGACACCTTCCACAAACCCATAATTCAGCGGATAGACATTGCCGAATTTGTCGACATAACCTATAGGGCGATCTATGGTTACTTTTAGAGTCTGTTTTTTTGTTTTAGAAAGTTGAGTTTTATGGATTAATTGTTTACGTGAAACCATATGATTTTCTCCTTTCTAAGTTTTTTATTTCAAAATTTGAATGAAGTCTCTTTTTATATGCCTTCTTTCCCCTGCTCCAAACGATTTTGCAAAACTTTATCTAGCCTACGCTCGAAAAGAAGATGCTATATAATCAGTTATATTTACATTCAATTTCTTCTGTTATTGGGATTGGTATAACTCAACTCTTCAAAGCTATCCTGTTTTAATTATAATTCAAGCTAAAGCTTCTAAAGAACGAGTCACTTCTTCTCTAATTTGCTTTTCACTGTAGTAAACATTAGGTAATTTCAAATCTTCTTCGCTATCAGAGAATCTAGCAGCCATATCAGACACATTCCCTAAAATTGTGTATTCATCCTTGGACAATTCATCATAATCTATTTCTAAATCAAAAATTTTTATAAACTGATTTATAAAGGTATTAATCTCTATTTCTCCATTATCCATTCCATTTAATAAAAAGTATAGTTGTTCTTTTTTTGTCATAATAATTCTCTTCCAATATTTGATATTAACAGTTTCTAATATTTATGCAATTATAGAAATTCCCTTTTGACAATTAAATCTATTGATTAAAGAAATCACCAAATTTTATGATTCGCAGTATATCTGCAACCTGTCTACTTCAAAAGAAATATAATGCCCTACTAAATGTTCATAGTCTTCCAATAAGTCACTTGTAATGAAAAAACCTACATCCAATACGTTATCCTCTAATAACTCCCCCCAAAGCATGTAACTAAAATTGTTAAGGTGCTCAATTCTTTTTATTTGTTCATTTTTCTGTTCTGTAATTTCTAAAAAATCATTAGTAAATATATCTATTTCTGCTTTATATTCTTCGCCTATCTCTAATTCTTGAGGCGAGGCATTAAAAGCAACTACTTTTTGATTATTAATCAAAAGTTCTACCTTCTCTTCAACAAGAGAATCAATTTTATTTACTGCTACTAAATTATCCATAAATTCCTCCTACTTAATTGGATTGATAACAGGGATATTTTCCCCTTTATTCATCATTTTCCAAAACGTTTTACCACTTTCAACATGATAAGTGGTAATTTCACCTAAATTATTAGTCCCAATTGTTTTCTTCTCGTTTGGTCGACATCCGTTTCTGCCATTATTTTCGCTTTTTTAATTTGTTGGAGTTGTTGTTCTAGTTGGCGGTGTGCGCTATCCAATTAACGCACCTCCAACTGATTGATTTTTTGTCCCATCAATTGGTCTTGTTTAGCATAAGCAATACCCATTTTCTTTAATCGGCGCATCTTGCTTGGTCACGTGTTGAAAATCTTCCACGACATCCACCAACTCAATCAAAGCCGAGCGCAATTGATCAATTGAATTGGCTCTGGAATAAGCCATGTTCCCGTTTTTTAATGGTAAGTATCTTCCCGAACTTTTACTTGCCAATTTGGTTGCGTGTTGTTGGAAGGTTACTTCGTTGACTTTTATTTCTCTCACATTCTTGCTTCCTCTCTGTCTAATGGGATTTAGTTTCATACTCTCCCATTATAACATCGCTTGAACACGGCTTTTGTGAGCGTTTTGTGAAGCTATTCGCTAAAAAACGGCTTTACAATGGCTTTTTAAGTGAATAATTTAACATTTCGTTTTATTGCTGCTATTTATATTGATGTGCCACCAACTATCTCTGATTACTCTGATAATGCCATGTTAGCCGCTGATTATTGTATTATCGTATTACAAACACAGGAATTATCCCTTGACGGAGCTCAAACATACATAGCATACATGCAATATCTTGCAGATACCTATAATTCAGAATTAGATGTTCTTGGATTAATACCTATGATGCTTAGAAAAGGTGGTCGAGTTGACCAGAAAGTTTTGGATCAAGCAAAAGAAATGTATGGTAGTAATGTATTAAATACAATTGTTAAATATCAAGAACGTCTTAAAGTCTATGATGTTGAAGGTATAACTGTTAGTTATAATGTTAATGGTAAGGTAGATATGTGGGACACTAGAGCTCACCAAGTGTTTATTGATGTATTAGATGAATTAGACGAGCATGAAATAATGCTTCAAAATATTTGAAAAGGGGTGATGTTATATGGCTAATGATGAAAAATTATCTCCAATAATTTCTAGAAAAAGAAAATCTACATTAAATTCAAAAAAAGTAGATATTGCCGGGGTAGGGGACTTCGGTAGAGACACTACACCAGTATCGTCTGTTATCAGTCAACCTAACAGCGCAAGTAAAGATAATGCGATTCCTGCTGAATATCAAAGTACTATCCCTGAAGAAACTGTCAACGTTGTCCGACAGGCAGTACCTAATGAAGTTGATTTTCGCAGAAAAGCAACTAAAACACAAAAGATGTCTTCAGACGTTATACTTAAATTAAATACTCTAAAACCATATATTAAAGATTTAGAAGAGATGGGGAGTGATGGTAATCCATCTATTAATGACATAGTAAATATGTTGTTAGATAATTATATCAATACAAAGTTATCTACACGTCAACTTCAAGGATACAAGGCAGTTTATCAAAACTTATTTGAACATCTTTAAATTATAAAAATTCTGAATTTATTATTTTATAACCTTAAAAACAGCCTAAATACTCATCTTAAAAGCACAGGAATTTTTTAACGAAAAAAATCACAGGGAGACAGAGTATACTGGTATACTCTGTCTCCCTGTGATTAGGTGATTAATATCTATCACAATTACAAATCAACTTCCGACCATAAAAGATATGAATATATTTTTATAACCTCAAAGAAGTAGACGGATATACATATAGATTTGTAGATTTCTTTTGCTTTTGAATTCTATTAAACGAACTAAAAAAATAATTTATTTACACATTTAAACCTGTGTAAATGTGTAAATAAAAATTGTTAGCCCTTATGCCCCCCAACTACTAACAGCTTGGTCTTTATCCTCATGCTTGATACCGAAGTTTAGCCTTTCGTGAGATATAACTTATACGCTTCTAAGAATCAAAAATAGCATATATACTTATATATATGCTTACACGGATAAATATATTTATATGTAGGTGAAAACGACAAGAATTATGTTATTACAACGTTTCTTGTCATTTTTTATCCTTTATGACCTCCAACTATTTCAGATTTACTTATTAAAAACGATAGGCATTCTCTTGATAAATTTATCTTGCATGCTTTCCTCTACAATAAAATTCGCGATGTTATAGCGAGATATGCTTAACTTTCCATTCTTATCTCCAAAAACGTAGTCATATCCGTTACCATTAGTTTTTAGATTAGGGTTAATGAAGCGAACTACTGTCCAATCGATGTTGGACACATAAATAATTTTCTCCATTTTTTTCATTTCTCTATATGCATTGGGATAAAGTATTTTTGCCATCACTTTTGGCAATATTGTAGTAATATGATTTTTATCTTCTTTACTAGTTAGAGTTGGTGTTCCAATTATAATCAATCGTTTTCGGTTCTGTTTATTCATTGCTGAAATTATATTTTGTAAACCATCTGCAATTGGAGTTCCCTTTAATTTACGACTCATATCCAAGCTTGGTCCTATGGCGTTAATGATAACATCAGCATTTTCAATAGCTTTATTTATTTGATCCTGTTGATGTAGCTCAGCGTATATAACATCCATCCTCATTTTCTCTATCATTTTTGAGTTTGGTCTTAGAACAGCTGTAACATTATGCCCTTTATCTATAGCGAGTTTTGTGACAAACTTACCTATGCCACCGTTTGCTCCAAAGATTGTAATATTCATTTTTCTGCCTCTCTTTCACTTTATACTATCCAACAAATGTTGTATAGTATAAGTATATGAAATTAGTATGGTGAAAACAACCAACAATATATTCGTTTTGTTGGATAGGAGTGATAAAATGAAGATGCATGATCCTCGGTATAGACGTGCAGAAGATACTATTGTTGATACTTTTTTGCATTTGCTTCGTCAAAATTCTTTTGATTCAATTTCAATTAATGAGCTTACCAAGAAAGCGAATATTAATAGAAGTACATTCTATTCTCATTACGAAGATAAAAATCATCTGTTGAAGACTGTTATCAAGACGAGCTTACATAATTATTTGGAAATTCACACGATTAATAACTTCTTGTTTGGCGAAGAGTTCATTTGGTCTATTCTAGTGCAAACTCGTGATTTTGTTGAATCGATTTCAAAGGAATGGGGCAAAGGTTTTTTATCCATAATTATGCAAATAGATATGTATATACGAGAATATCTTTATGACATTATTTATGACAAATTAATGCTAAGTTCTTACGCGAAAGAAAATCCTGAACGGAGATATCTCGCAGTTAGTTTGAGTGCTAGTATTTTTTCTGTTATTCGAGAAACACACATTAAACAGGTGAAACTAGATGATATGAAATTTAACCTGTTGCCAATGATTTATACCTTTTAAAAAAATCTCGGCTATTAAGGGCTTTTTTTGTATCGCTAATGAAGACGGGTGAGTGATAGCAGCACTTAACACGCTCTCAATGCATTCTGACGACATAGCTTCTCGCCATTTTAACCTGCTTGACTCTTGTTGCTGATCCATTTGTTCATTATGTTCGCTCAAGAAAAATACTTGCCATTTTTTATCCCTCGATCTTGATAGGTCATCAAAATCACAACCTTTCAATCGAGATTATTTCCGTATCTCGTACAATAATTCCGGATACAAGAATCGTCTTCAATGATTCATTAAATAAATAACATTTGCCCGAAACGTGATGTTCGTAACCACCACTATACGTGGTAAAAAGGAGAGAATAATCATTGTCTATAGAATCATGTATTAACTTCAAATATTGCTCCCAGCGTTCTTTAGTGACAATAGGTTGATTGACTCTCTCATAATACTTTTTCCCAATTAACATCATTTCCATGGCCAAAACCTCCAAAAATAATAAGAACATACGTTTGTATATATTATACAAACGTATGTTCTTATTTACAATGTGTCTTTTTTATCATTTTTTAGTGTTATAAGTTAATTTTTACTATTTGTTCATTACTATTCATATGTTCCTATCAGTTACACTAATATAATTATTAAACTTAATAGAACCAATAACGCTCCAAAGATATTCTTTCTTCTTTACATTTAAAAATCCCGTTGCGTGGAAAAAGGAACAACCTAATTCAATTGCTCCTTTTTCACAATGAATCCAGCTAGCTATTAGCAACTTTGTTAGGGCGTTACAGCGTACTAGTCAAGGCTTTAACACTTGATTACCATTCTCGTGATAAATTGCCTTTTTGATTTATAAATCTTTTATTTCTAAATCCACATCTTCTTCTATAGCTTCTTCCATAGCTTCTTCTAATACACTTATTAGATTGTTTCCATCAGTTGTTACAAAATATTGAGCTAAATTAGTAATATCCTTACTTATATGTGTCCCCCAAGGCGGAGTCTTGTCCAAATCTTCGGCATCCCATATAATTTTTTCAGGAGGAATTTCACCCAATCCTAATTTAATTTCTTTCAATTCCTTTAGAGCAATTTCAACTTTTTCTTTTGACAAATAACCAGCGTACATATCTTTCATTACAACAGGGAATTTGCTTCCCCAATTCATATTTTCTAAGTTTACACATACAGTTGAAAAAAATGAATGAAAGAAATCACTAGTCCCTATAGAAAACCATAAAAAATCTACTTTAATACCTACAGCCACATTATTCACCTCTTAAATATTATTTCTACTTTAACACCAGATTTGTCTAAAATTTTACTTCTAATATTTTTCAGAATATCATTCGATACGTTCTGACCTCTAACATCTATTAAGATAGTTTGTTCTGTTCCAGGTGGTAAATTAGTTAGTCTTTCTTTTATCTGTTTAGATACGTTATTAATTAAGTTGTTTTGTCCAGAACTGGTTTGAACATTATAATTTTTAACTTCTATACTATGTCCTTGTCTATACAACTCTGGGCGAGAGCTTCCTTTAGTTCCATAAGGTACTTCTTTACCATTTAAAAAAGATTTTTGAGAACCATATCCTTTATAATCCAATTCTGCATCAATTTCAGATTGACGCCAACTTGGTCTCTTTGGAATATTTTCAGCCTCAATATTCTTTCCAAGTCCACTGGCTTTCTTAATTTTCTCTAAAACGACTTTTTCTCGTTTTAAATACTCTTTCATTTTCGAAGATTCTCTAACTTTCTTACTTAATTCTATATTCTTTTGGACTGTTTTACTATCATTTTTTATGCGCTCTGAAATTTTTCCAACTTCTGGTTTTTTTACTTTCTTTACCATTATTGTTTTATTTCTAGCTGCTGCAATCCCAAACCCTAAACTTAATGTCATTTCTGTCAGTCCAGCATCATCCATCGCATCTTTTACGCTGGCCACATAGGCAGAAGACTTCAACACACCTCCGGAAAATCCGGATACTTTTTGACCATTTAAGTAATTCACGCCTTCTTTCCAACTGTCATTTACTTTCCGTTCTAGTTCTTCTCCGGAAAGATTGGTATAAAGAAGAGGATTTAATTCTTGGCCATGTTCTTCTAGGAAGTCTTGCAGTTCTCGGTTGTTTGCTCGTTTGCCATCTCTTTCCAGCAGCCACATCGTCACCGTTTCGCCTTGGTCATTCACATAAGTATAGGCAAACAAAGTATAATCTTCAAATGCTTTTGGAAAAGGATCTTTACCATTTTCTTTTCGGGCTGCTTGGAGCGCTTTATTCATTAGTAATAAGCTATTGTTGGCACTGGTTGGTACGGAGTAAGTACCCGTTTTCTCATTAAACGTAACCTGTTGTAACAATTCTTGCACCGCACGTCCGGTTGCTCGAATGAGTTCGTCTAACGCACTAAAAAACTGGCCATGACTTTGTTCAAAAGCTAAATATCTTTCTAGGATGTTCTCTTTTTCGATTGCCTTCAATAATTGTGTATGAACACTTCTTGATTTCACTGCATAGACTTGTTGCATATCCGGCTTCGTGTTCGGTGCGGTTAATTGTCGATGCAAGTCTTCTTCTTTTCGCTGTAACTGGCTAACCTTGGCCATCGCTTCTTGTAAGATTTCTGCATCAATTCTGGCAGAAGGCGAACTATCCACTTGGCTCCCGAACTCGCGAATATATTGCGCTAGTCGCTCTTCGCTTTCATCCAGTGCCTCAATGATGCTCTGGCAAATACTTGTATAGGTACTCGTAAAATACCGTTTGGAGGTACTAACTGCTTCCCCTTTTAAACGATTGTCCTGGGCGTAATCCATTGCCGCTTCTTTGATTTTTTTCATCATGGTTTTGGCTTCGGCATTACTACTTCGCAAACCGTGGAGAAAGTCATTCAATTCCGCCATATCTATCCGGCTCACTTGCTCCACTCCTTTTGCAAAGTGGCTTGTTTGGTTTCTAACGTGTGGAGCCTGTCCTTATTTTCTTGTAATTCCGTGTCTAAATCGCTTCTTTTATCCTGGAGATCACGCCTCCAAGCCTGAGATTCTTCGTGTTGTTGCTCTTCTAAAAAACGATGAAAACCACTGGCTTCTTCGCCTTGCCAGCCACTGCGTAAAAAGTCTAATAACACCAGTTTTTCTTGTGTTAATTGGTGGCTGTCCTCTTCTAACCAATCTTGTTCATTTTGTTTTCTTCTTGTTTGATCGACATTCGTTTCTGCCGTTAGCTTTGCTTTTTTGATTTGTTGGAGTTGTTGTTCTAGCTTGCTGTGTGCGCTATCCATTTAACGCACCTCCAACTGATTCATTTTTTGTCCCATCAATTGGTCTTGTTTGGCATAGGCAATACCCATTTTCTTTAATCGGCCCGCATCTTGCTTGGTCACGTGTTGAAAATCCTCCACTACGCCTACCAAATCAATCAATGCCGACCGCAATTGATCAATTGAATTGGCTCTGGAATAAGCCATGTTCCCGTTTTTCAGTGGCAAATAACTTCCCGTACTTTCACTTGCCAATTTGGTTGCGTGTTGTTGGAAGGTTACTTCGCTAACTTTTATTTCTCTCATCTGCATGCTTCCTCTCTATGTAAATCCTTCCCCCTCATTATATCACCGGTAGCACACCTCTTTTGTGAGCATTCTGTGAAACAATTCATTGAAAAACAGCTTAAAATCAGCTTTTTAAGTGAAAAAATTAACATTTCATCTTCTAACTAAGTCAATACCAAAAAGCCTCTCTTTAAAGACAGGCTTTTGGGCTATTTTCTTTTGGTTGTCAGCTACACTCTATCTAAAATACCATCTAACTTATTCAAATCAATCTGCGAATCGTCTTCATAAGCACGCACTATATCTCTTTCATTATCATTTAAGTCACTCTCTTTTTTTCTTTTTGCACTCTTATATAAAGCATTGACTAACATTTTATGTTTCAAGCGGAGTTGCTGTGTATCTAGTCTCCCTTTTAAACAAAATATGTCTTTTAATAAAAAATTAGTTTTTTGAAGGTTTTCTTTGACCGTTAATTCGATGTTATCCGTATTTTCCTTGCGTGTTGGATCATACATTCCAGCTGAAATAACGATTAATTTACTTGACAAAGTTTTATAATTTTTAGAAAACTTATCAAATCCGAGTACTTTTCCCATATAGATCGCACCAACATAAATGATTTCATCGGCTTCAACGATTGATTCAGGAATAGATTCCACAGAATACATTGGAATAGCTTTCTTCTGACTAAGCTCTGTTGCATATTTCTTACTGGTGCCGTATTGACTTGAATAAATAATCATTTTATTCATCATCTTCCTGCTCCCTTCTTTATAAGCTTCCATATTATTATAACATTCAAAAACAAATTGTTTGTGTGCATTTCATGAACGTTTTATAGTTCACATTAGAAATTAGAAGGAAGCTTTTCATCATTACTTCCTGTTAGATTTGGTTCAATAAGTAATAAAAGCCTTATAAAATATCATTATTTAATGAATT
Organism: Listeria monocytogenes ATCC 19117; assembly: GCF_000307025.1. Classification (GTDB taxonomy): domain Bacteria; phylum Bacillota; class Bacilli; order Lactobacillales; family Listeriaceae; genus Listeria; species Listeria monocytogenes_B. Next base: position 389,711 of record NC_018584.1, on the reverse strand, counting down.
CTATAAGGCTTCTATTATTTAAAGATTATCCATTTATTGGTTCGTTTTTGGTTTTCTAAAAAGGAATATACTAGCAACGAGTAGCATATTAAAACCGATTAAAACTGCTAATGCCATATTTTCAGTATCTCCGGTGGCAGGCAACGTATTATTGTCTACTTTTAGCTTCGTATCAGCACTTGGTGGTTGGTTTGTTTTCCCTTTAACTTTAGGCTCATCTTTACTAACTTGTGTATTTTTTTTGTATTTAAAAGTAACTGTTTGCGATTTTTCGGTAAAAACACCTTTAGCAGAATCATCGCCAACTACGCTATAGCCATCAATTGCCTTGGCTTCTACACTATAACTATCATCAATATCCCCTGTAACCTTTTTAGAATCAGCCAATTTCTTACCTGACTCATCTACATACTGAACTGTTATTTCGCCTGATTTTTTGGAAGGCGTTGCTGTAGTGTATGTGAAAGTAATAGTTTGCGGTTCTTCTGTTATCTTACCACTTGCAATTGCTCGGCATGAATAACCACTCACCGTTTGCGCCTCAGCTTCAAAATCATCTCCTACTTCGCCAGTTATTTGTTTATCTTCGGCAACTGCTTTTCCATTTGCATCTTCGTATTTAATCGTTACAACACCAGGCTCGATTGCTTTATAATGAAACACAACTGTCTGCTCAACTGTTGAAAATACGCCGCTTAAAGTGGCATCACATTTGTATCCAGCTATAGATTTCGCGTCAATAGAAAATGCATCATCTAGATTACCAGTTAAGGTCTCCGCTGCACTAATTTCTGCTCCATTTTCATCTACATATTTTACATTTACTTTTTCAGCAGCAGCATCACTTACAATGACGCTTACTTCTACTGGATTGGCAGCTTGGCCATCTTCATTCGTAGCAGTCAGTGTGACCGTATAAGTTCCAACTTTATTAATATCTACTTTTTCTGCAAAATCGGTTTTAATTTCCACGTTAGCTTCATCGATTTTTGCATCACTATCATATAAAAATCTTCTTTCATCTGTTTGTTCATGTTTGTTATATTTTACTTCTGCATTCGCTGTAATTACTGGTGCACTTTCTGCTCCAATGTGAACAATTACTTCAATTGGTGTAGAGACAGCCCCATCTTCGTTTGTAGCATTTATCGTAACAGTATAATCTCCTGTTTTACTTCTATCTACTACGGAATCAAAATTACTTGTTGCTTTTGCTGTACTTGGGGCTTCCGTTCCTTCTAAATGAACATCTTTGAAGAAATCAGATTCGGTTACAGCTTCATTTTTCGCATAGCTTACTTCTGCATCAGCTTTTAACGTCGCGGCTGGTTCTTTATTTATTGTAACGGTCACTGCTACTGGTTCTGCGCTAATGCCGTCTTCATTTACAGCATTAAGCGTAACTGTGTAGCTCATGGCTGTTTTGAAGTTTGTCGCGGTCTCGAAATTAGAGGTGATTACAGTTGAGCTTTGACCATCACTACTTGTTGCATGAATATCTTCTAAGAACTTCGCTTCCGTTATGTTAGCGAACTTGTCATAGGAAATAGTTGCATCGGCTGTTATAACAGGACGTTCTCCTTGTTGAACATGTACAATTACTTCAACCGGTGTAGCCTTTACGCCGTCTTCATTCGTAGCATTTAATGTTACCGTGTAATCGCCAGCTTTATTTAAATTCACATCGGCACTGAAGTTACTTGTAATCGTTACATTTTTTTCATTAATAGTTGCATGAATATCACTTAAAAATTCTGCTTCACTTACTTCATCAAATTTCGGATAGGTTATTTCCTTATCAGCAGTGATTTCTGGCGCTGGAAGTTTTTTTACTATGACAGAAACTTCTTTTGGTGCCGATACTCCGCCATCTTCATTTGTAGCAGTAATCGTTACTGTGTACGTTCCTGGGACGTCTAGTTTAACTACTGTTTCAAAATCACTTTCCAAAACTGCGGTTGTTGGGCTCGCGTTAATACTAGCATGAACATCTTTTAGAAATTGCGTTTCATTAATCTCTGCATATTTTTCATATTGTTGTGCCGTATTTGCGCTAATCGTTGCTATTTTCTCTTTCTCCACATGGACAATAATTGCAGTTGGCGTAGACGCTACACCATCACTATTAATAGAATTCAGAGTAACAGTATAATCACCTGCTTTATCTAAATTAACTGCTGTAGCAAAGTTAGAAGTTATTATAGAGCCATCATTTGTATCTGCGTCTATATCATCTAAGAAAGCTGCTTCGGTTTTTTTAGAGAATTTGTCATAAGTGATGTCAGTTTTCGCACTTATAATCGGCGCCGGATCTTTGTCTACAGTAACAGTGACATAGACCGTTTCAGCTTTCACGCCGTCCTCATTTTCAGAATTTAGCGCAACGGTATAATCTCCGCCTTTATTCAAGTTAACTGCTGTACTAAAATTAGTTGTAATAGCTGTATTTAAATCCGTACTCGCATGAACATCTTCTAAAAATTGTTTCTCTGTAATAGTCGCATGTTTATCATAATTAATTGTTTGGTCTGCCGAAATGACAGGCGCTCCGTGAAGAACTTTGACAATTACTTTGCAACTATCCCCTTGGATTCCATCTTTTTCAGAAGTTAGAGTAACTTCATATTCACCAAAAGTGTTTAAATCCACCACTGTAGCAAAATCACTTGTAACAGGTGCACCGTCTGATGATTTTGCATTAACATCTTTTAAAAACTGCTCCTCTGAAATAGTATCACCAATTGTATAAGTTTGCTCTGCATTTGCAGTTACTTTAACTGCAGATTTATAAGGTTGGGTGATTGTTCCTGAGAAGGTTAAACCATCTTTTAGCCTGTTAAAGTTAAATTCAGTGGAACTGGAGGCTGCGGTCATGTTAGTCCAAGTTATTTCCCCATCCTTGTAAGTACCAGAGTGCGCTATAGATGATGGCGCTAGTGGTGTGCCGTCATACCAAACAACCGGATTATCTATGGTAAATGAGCTTTGATATGATAATACAGTTGGCAATGTATATGTTTGATTACTCGCAGTAACACTCGCCCCCCGATTAACCATATTAGCGGCAGGACTAATATCAATAATTTTATTTTTTGATAGTGCTAGCTTGTTTAAATTATCCAGATCACTAAGTGCTGATATATCTTCAATCTGGTTGTTTTCAAGTGTTAATTCTTGAAGAGTCGTCAAATTAGACAAAGCAGAAATATCTTTAATTTTATTGGAATCTAAATTTAAGTAGATTAGTCTTGATAGGGTGGAAAGCCCACTTATATCACTAATATAACCATTATCTCGCAAATTTAATTCCGTTAGATTTGTTAAATCACTTAATGCACTTAAGTTCCCTTCTGTTCCAGTGTAATTAAGGTAATTGTTTTGTAATTCTAAATTTCTCAGCTTAGAAACACCGTCCATCGTTCCTAGGCTTCTTAAATAAGAATAATTGTCTGTAACTTTTAATATTTCTAACTTGGGTAAGTCGCCAATTGGAGCAAGTGATGGTATTCTGTTGAAAGATAAATCTACATAAGTTAATTCTGGTAAATTATCCATCGTACCAATATTGGTAATCAAATTATTTTGCGCATAAAACGTCTCCAAACTTGGTAAATCATGTATAACGGATGTATTTGTAATTCTATTTGAATGCACATCTAGGTTTTGCAATTTTGGTAAATTATCAAAGGTACCTATATTTGTAATTAAGTTATTACTCGCATCCACTTTTCTTAAATTCGGCATATCGTGAATCATCGAAATATCTGATATATTGTTGTTTTGAGCGTAAAATTCCTTCAGTGAAGGTAATTCAGTCATTTTACCGACTGTCCTAATGACATTATTTGATACATTAATATAATTTAAACTCGGGAAATTTGTTAGTGTACTCACATCTGATAACCTATTCGAACTAACATTCAACCATTCTAATAGTGGTAATTTTTTTAATTCCCCTATTGTTGTAAGATAATTTACACTTACATCTAAATAGCTTAATCGAGGTAAGTCGTTTATTTCACTTATACTAGTTAGTTGATTTTCCTTGAGATCTAATTTTTCTAATTTAGGAAGGTTATCAAGCGTTCCAATAGATGTAATTCCGCAGCCATCCAAGGCTAATGTTTTTAATTGTGGCATATCGGTAACTGCATTAATATTGGTTAAATCTTTATTATCTGAGAGAATTAATGTCTGTAATTTCGGTAAATTATTTAGTGTTCCTAAATCTTCAATTGCACAGCTATCTGCCGTAATATTCACCAAATTAGGCAAGTCCTTCAAGCTTGTGATTTCTTTCAGTTTACTACAACCACTTAATTGAATCATTTCGAGTTCCGAAAGCCCGCTAATATCTCCAAGCGTTTCTAAATCGGTACAGTTACTCGCATCAATCAATTGAAGCTTCGTCGCCCCTTTTAATGTCGCTAAACTTTTTAAAGAAGCATTCCCTTTAATATAGAGATTCTTTAGTTTTGGAAGTTTTGCTAATGAAGTTAAGTCGGTTAAATCATTTTCTTGCAAGTAAAATGTTTCTATTTCTGGCAAAATAGCGCCAGCTGGATTATCTAATTCCAATGTTTTAATATTACAGCCTTGCGCACTAATTTCTTTTAACACTGGCAACGATGCAACTTCTGAAATATCCTCTAAAGCCTTATTTGCTGAGACATTAAGTTCTTGCAAATTAACTAAACTCTCCACCCCTGAAAGGTTTACTAATGTTCGATTGGAAGAAAGGTTAAGTGAAACCAACTTCACCAAATCTTTAATTGGAGCTAAATCAGATATATTATTCTCACTTAAATTCAGGCTCGTTAAATTCTCTAAATATTGTAATCCTTCAATATTAGAAATATCCGTTGGGTCATTGCCCGTTTCCCCACTCAAATCAAGTTGGCTTATTGCTAAAAGAGCCGCACTATCCACTGATTCATTACCTGTTGCAGCCGCATTTCCTGTGATAATCACGGCTAATTTTTTAGCAAGATTATCGTCTGGAAACAAAGAATTAAATGTGCTTCCTGCTGGTACTACTGCTTTTAAATTAGTTTGTTTCAACTGACTTTTGTCTGTATTAATTTCTGTTTTAATATTAGAAGCCGGTTCTTTTGTTTTCGCTTTTTCCTCTTTTTCTGTCGTTTCTTTGCTTGCTTCTGCTTCTTTTGGCTCTTCTGCCTTTTCATTGTCTGAACCAGATTCGCTTTCTGTAGCTTCAGTAGCAGTTTCTGTTTCTGCCGTTTTCACTGTCGTATCTTCGGTGACAGTGGTTTCATCTGCACCTACTAATAGAGTATCAAAAGGCGCTAAATAACCAAGTAACAATACGCTGATAATAACTATACTAAATTTCTTTTTCAAGACTTTCCCTCTATTCTATCTTTTAATTTATTTTGAATAAAATTGACACTAATTAATTATAAGATGTTAGAAATAGTTAGATAGTTCGAGTCAGTACTAAATCGTCCGGAAAATGTGTCTATTTTTGGGTTTCACTTATTAAATCGCAGAGGAAGTTCTATTATTAGACTATCCTTCGTCTTTGAGGGAATAATAGGCAAAAAAAACTATCACCCCTTTTCATAAAGTCAAAAGTTGTTTTGGGACATGTTACTCGTTTTTTCTGCTATCTTTTAGTACTCCAGTATCAAAAAAAGAGGAGACAGCTCTCTGTCTCCTCTCCTTGTGAGTTGCAACTATTTATCTCCTAGAAGCAACCAATTACACTATTTTTTAAATTTCTATGAGCTTTTATTTAGCACGCTTTTTTTGAGTAAGGCGAATGAAAAGCCCCAACATTAGTAATCCAAAGCCCACTAATAAAACAGTTGCATTATCATCGCCTGTAGCTGGTAATTTAATATTAGATCTATTTTCCAAGTTTCCACTCTCGGACTGACCTGTTGGACTTACTTTTATAGAAGAGGGTGTTGAGGGCTTATCTCCACCGGCCGCTTCTGCTTTATTTGTATCTTTACTAAACTGAGCATAAAGAATAATATTATATGCTGGCATTTTATCTGTTGTAAAATCCCATTTATTACCACCAGTTTTCGAGTCATACCAACCAATAAAAGTATAGCCTTCTTTTGTTGGGCTCAATGGTTCAGAAATTAGCTCTCCAGCTTCAAGAGATTCTGTCGTTTGTACATCATCCACATCAAATGTCACATTCGAAATCGTTGGTGCTAGTGGCTCTACGATATGCACCTTTACTTCTACAGGGATTGCTTCTACTCCATCTTCATTTGTAGATTTTAACGTTACGGTATAATCTCCTGCAGTGCTCCATATTACAGCCGTAGCGAAATCACTTTCAATTGGTGAACCATCACTCGTTTTAGCATGAATCGCTGCAAGAAATTCCGTTATGCTGACTTCCGCGTTTTTAGCGTACGTGATTTCTTTATCTGCGGTAATTACTGGTGCTGGTGACTTAGCGATGTGCACAGTTACTTCTACAGGGATTGCTTCTACTCCGTCTTCATTTGTAGACCTTAGCGTTACGGTATAACCTCCTACAGTGCCCCATGTTACAGCCGTATCTAAATCAGCTTCAATTGATGAACCATCACTCGTTTTAGCATGAATCGCTGCAAGATATTCCGTGATGCTGACTTCCGCGTTTTTAGCGTACGTAATTTCTTTATCTGCGGTAATTACTGGCGCTGGCGACTTGGCGATGTGCACAGTTACTTCTACAGGGATTGCTTCAACTCCATCTTCATTTGTAGACCTTAGCGTTACGGTATAATCTCCTGCAGTGCCCCAATTTACAGCCGTAGCGAAATCACTTTCAATTGGTGAACCATCATTCGTTTTAGCATGAATCGCTGCAAGATATTCCGTGATGCTGACTTCCGCGTTTTTAGTGTATGTGATTTCTTTATCTGCGGTAATTACTGGCGCTGGCGACTTAGCGATATGCACTAATACAGTCACCGAAGTCGCTTTTACTCCATCCTCATTCACTGCATTTAATGTCACTTCATACGTTCCCGCTTTTGCAAAGTCCACAACACTTTCAAAATCAGAAGTTAGTGTTGCATCATCCGTTACGCTTGCAGAAATATCTTTGAAAAAGGCAGCTTCTGATACCGTTTCGTTTTTCGGGTAATTCATCTCTGCATCTGCGCTAATAACTGGTACTTTAGATGCTTTGATTGGTTGTGTCACTTTCCCCGAAAAAGTTCCTTGAATAGTTGCCTCTTGAACAGGTTCACTAAATTGATAATCAACGGCATTCACGCTTTTTATATCTTCAAAAAGCCACTTGATTTGGTTATTTTGATAGGTTCCCTTATTAGAGATGGATTTGGCAGTGGTTATTTGACCGAAATTCTTCACTTCATTATCAAGAACTAGGTCTGACACGATAACTTTTTGCTTTAGAGTGATTGTTTGATTCATCGCACTTAGCGTTGTTAATACGGGATTTTCCGTTTTCAAACTTGTTGGCAATACACTGATATGGTTATTGTCTACGGTGAGTGTCTGTAATTTAGGGAACGCATGTAGGTTCTCTATTTCAGTCACTAAATTCTCAGATACGTATAAAGTGTTTACTGCAGATAAATTTTCAAGTCCTTCTAGTGTAGTAATTTTGTTGTTACTTATATTTACCATTGATACTTTTGGAAGGTTATTAATTACTAACTCTTCTATCGCGCAACGATCTAATCGTACTGAAGAGCTTATTGATGGTAAATTTTCTAGAATCACCTTACTTAATCCTGGTGTACTCGAAAAAACAATATCATTTTGATAAGCACTAGAGCCATTACCTGCAACTATCAAAATTGGAAGATTTTTTAGCGTAACTTCTGTCAACTCTGAACTACTACCTGTGTCGCACTCAAAGGTCCATAATTTTGGCTGGTCTTGAATATTTATCTTAATTAAATTATTACCACGAACATCCATTGTTCTTAATAACGGGAGTTTTTCCGCTGTTACTTGATCCATTACCACATTAGTAAGAGCATTCCATCCCAGCTCTAAATTCTGTAATTTAGGGAAGGCATGCATACTTTCTATTTCAGTCACTAAATTCTCAGATACGTATAAAGTGTTTACTGCAGATAAATTTTCAAGTCCTTCTAGTGTAGTAATTTTGTTGTTACTTATATTTACCATTGATACTTTTGGAAGGTTATTAATTACTAACTCTTCTATCGCGCAACGATCTAATCGTACTGAAGAGCTTATTGATGGTAAATTTTCTAGAATCACCTTACTTAATCCTGGTGTACTAGAAAAAACAATATCATTTTGATAAGCACTAGAGCCATTACCTGCAACTATTAAAGTTGGAAGATTTTTTAGCGTAACTTCTGTCAACTCTGAACTACTACCTGTGTCACACTCAATGGTGCGTAATTTAGGTTGGTCTTGAACATTTATATTTTTTAAGTTATTACTACGAATATCAACAGCGCTTAACATAGGTAAATTACTATTCGCGTTTAGGTTGAAACTTGTTATTTTATTATTAGATACATTTAGATTGGACAAATTCACGAGACCATTGAGTGCAGAAATATCAGTGATTTGGTTCCCGCTTATACTTAAAGAGGTTAATTTTGAAAGTAAATCTATTCCTGTTAAATCAACTATCCCTTTAGATGTAGCAGTTAGTGAAGTGATTTTATTCAAGTCTGTTTGCGATACTTCTTGCGTGATATCCTCTGAACCAGTTGCTGCTTTTGCAATTACAGTAGCTAAAGCTGCATCAGGAAAAACAGTTTCATATGTTTCGCCTGCTTGAAGGACAGTTTTTTCTTGCTTCAGATTATTGGTAAGGGTAGGTTTCTGAGGCGTTTTTTCTTCGAGAGCTACTTTAGGCTCTAACGTGGTTTCTGTATTTACTGATTTCGATTCATTTTCTTCCGCCATGGTGATTAACGGGTATGCGAAGAGTGATTGAAAAAGGACCACTCCAATCATGATAATCTGTTTTGTTTTGCTTTTCATAATCTATCTCCTTCTCGTTGTTGTTAGCATCTTCAGTAATAATAGAATGAATGAGCAAGTTAAAAATACCTACTATTTCATTGAAAAGTATTATTTAAGTATATATCCCATAAACTCCTCCACACATAACAATTAGTCTTTTTTCATCTAATTCGTTAAAGCCCTAAAATTCGCGTAAAATTATGAGGAGATGGAGTTGCTTTATATATAATATATCAAATTCACAACGAGTTTGTACTATTATTATTACTTTTTCATATAGTATCAAGAGGGATTTTTATCTATCTTCGGTAAATTTATACTATAAACAGACAAATTCACAGAATAGTTTTTAAAATAAAAACAGCTGAAACAAAGGCGTAGTAGCCATTGTTAGGGAATTTAATATCTTAAGTATTGTTCCAATATTATAATCGACCGCAATTCGTAACATTTTCGACACAAAATAGCCGATATTTTGTATCTTCTGGTAGTTTCTATATAAAATCTCATCTTCACGTGCTAATATATATTTTGTTTGAACACTGCTGACTATACTAAACAACAGCAACTGAAGGAGCAACTAACTATGAAACTGTCCAAATTTTTTACAATAATTGCATTAAGTGCCACCGTTACAAGTAGCCTACCGATACCAATGGTAAAAGCAGAGAGCACAACCGCAAATGAAACTAAAATCGAAAATCAATTACCAAAAACAGATTTAAAAGAAACACCGAAAGAAAAAACAACGAATAACAACCTGAAAAATCAACTTGTCCAAGCAGGAACCAAAACTTATAATGATTACTTTCCAGATGATAATTTAGCTAAAGCGGTAGCAGAAAAAATGAACAAAAACGTGGATGAATCTGTAACTGTCGAGGAATTAGCTAAAATAACTAAACTAGATGCACGGAGCCAAGGCATAGAAGATAGCACTGGAATCGAATATTTGACTGGATTAGAGATACTTTATCTTGAGGATAATCAACTAAAAAGTATAGATGTCAGTAAAAATCTAAATCTAAAAGACTTGGCTTGCTCTAACAACCCGTTAGCGAATTTAGATGTTAGTAAAAATCTTGCTTTAGAAGAATTGACTTGTGAAAACAATGAATTAACACAACTAGATGTTAGCAAAAATACAGCTTTAGAGTATTTGTATTGCCCTAGAAATCAGTTAACAAAGCTAGATGTTAGTAAAAACTCCGCTTTACGTTATTTGGCTTGCGATGTCAATCAGTTAACCAGTTTAGATGTTAGTCAAAATCCAGCTTTAACAAATCTTGGTTGTACTAAAAACCAACTTACAGATTTAGATGTTAGCCAAAATCCGAATTTAAGCACTTTGGTTTGTTCTGATAACCAGTTAACCAACTTAGACGTTAGCCAAAATCAAGCTCTAGCATATTTGACTTGTGATAACAATGGGTTGAAGAATATAGATATTGATCAAAATCTAGCTTTAATAGAGTTATCTTGTGAAAACAATCAACTAACGAATTTAGATACTACCCAAAATCTAGCTTTAGAGATTTTATATTGCGATGACAATCAGCTAACGAATTTAGATGTTAGAAAAAACGTAAATTTATTAATTTTATCTTGTAATAACAATCAACTAACGAATCTAGCTGTTGGAGAGACAATATTGGATGTAAGCTGTAATAATAACCAGCTAAAAGATATTAGTTCCTTACCAGATTATCTTACTGCTGAGAATGGCGAGTACCAAGCAATGGATCAAACATTAGTAGGTCCAATCCAAACGACACAAAATAATACACTTGTATACGCTGTTCCTACAGACCTGTTAGATAAGGATGGTAACATTGTTTCCATCATAAAACCAGAAAATGGTGGGGTTTATGATGCAGCTACTAGAACTATTACGTGGGAAAATTTACCAGATAGCGGAGAAGTGAGTTACACATTTGAAAGCAATGACTATGGTGTGTTTTCTGGAAGAGTTACTGTGCCATATACAGGAAAAGAAACTGTCAGCATTTCTAGTGATGATGAGATTAGTTACAAAGAAGGCACTACAAAAACAGAGGAAGCCTTCCTCACAGATATCCATGCAAGCGTAACTCCAGCAACAGAAACCATCACTAGCAATTTTGCTGACGTAGTAGACTTACAAACACCAGGTAAATATGTTGTAAAACTAAGCGTGGCAGAATCAGATATTACGAAAGACGTCATTGTGTATGTGACAGAGGAACCAAGTAAAGATAATCCTGTCGCTCCTGTTCCACCAAAAGATCCAGATAACAAAGTAGCAGACAATGACCAAAATACGGAAAAACCCCAAGTAAAAGTAGACGAAAAGACGTTGCCAAAAACAGGTGATATTACTAGCTTAAGTTTGTCATTGGCTGGAATTATTTGCTTAAGCTTTGGTATTCTATTTTTCATCAAACGAAAGAAAAAAACAGTTTAATAATGAGTAATAGCCTTATCATAAGTGATAAGGCTATTTTTTATTCTATCAATATCTACTTTTCAGATTACTTATTGGCAAAAAAATACAGTCAAAAAGCTCCCTCAGGCTTCTTGAGTGATAGAATAAACAGAGCTCGGCTATAATTCTTCCGCTACGCATTCTCAAATTGTACGTGGACCTTTTTATGCATCAAAGACTTCGTAATAAAATCTTTCTCCTTCACCTCGACTACGAATTTCAATTTTTTATGTGTTGCCCAATATTCCCAAAAATCGATGAACATGTGCAAATCGATAATATTTTCTTCCATTCGTGCTTGCTGACTCATCGTGTATTTTATTTCATGTAGACACGGGGTAAAAGCAAGGGTTTGTTCCACTGAGCAGCCTTCGATATGTTTAGAAATAATGAATTTCCATTTTTTTAGCATTCTTAGTTTCCCTATAAAAAACGCTTCTTGCTCTTGGACAGAAAAATGTTTTTTAATTTCTGGTGTGTCTTCACCGATAAATTCAATCGTTATCCGTTTACTAAAATCTTTTAAATGCTCTAAAAAGAGAATGGTTTCGCGGAAATGTAATTGGGATAATGTTAGTTTGATAATAAAATGTTGATTCCAAAGTTCTTTCACGATTTTTTGGACTTCTTTTTCAAACCACAACATAAATCTTGAATATTCCATCGTGCTTTCTAAACAAATTTGATATGGAAAAACTTCCCCATTTAATAAATTATTGTGTTTTTTTAAGACTTTTATTTCTTTCTTTTGCACTTGTCTACTCGTTGCATCGTAATGATTTTGTAAATGGATTTGATACTTTTTCTCTAACAAAGAATCGCCTCTTCCTTTGTGAAATTCTTTACAATAAATATCATACATCTTTTCCAAAATGGGTATTTCTAATGTCGGATATATTAGTTAAAACACCACCACAACAATCTGCGGCGGTGTTTTAATCTACGTTATACTTATCTTAATTTTTTACTTCCGACTGCCAAAAATACGCCTAAAATTAAAACGAGTCCTATAAGTCTTAGCAGGTTTAATAGTCCGGCATCGTCATCCCCTGTTTTAGGAAGAGTTTGCTTAACTACTTTAGTCTTAACTACTTTGCTTGCAGGTGTTTTTATTGTAAGAATAGTTGGTTTCGCTGGAGTAATAGGTTTGATAATAGCATCTTTTTTATACACATAATTGACTGTTACGTCACTTGTTCCAAAAGCACCTATTTGGTTCTTTGGTGCAGCTACTAGGCTATATCCTGGAATCAAGTGAGCTTTCGTTGTATAAGCGTCATGAATGTGATAAGTTTTTGCATCAACTGTTGGTAATGCTATTTCGTTGCCTTGTTGATCTTTAAAAGTAGAAGTAAGTTGATAATCATTTGCTTTATACACATAATTTACTTGAATATCACTTGCATTAAAAGTACCCGTTTCGTTCGTTGGTGTTTTTTCTAAACTGTAACCCGGAATCACGGCTGCTTTAGATGTGTAAGTGTCATGAATATGGTATTTTTGTGCGTCTACTTCTGCTGCTTTTAATTCGTTTCCTTGAGCATCTTTAAATGTCGAAGTTAGCGTGTAATCATTTGTTTGGTACACGTAATTCACAGTTACATTGCTCGCTCCAAAAGTACCTTGGTCATTCTTAGGTGTTGCCACTAATGTATAGCCCGGAATGATTGCTGCAGTTGTTTTGTATGTGTCTTGGATATGATAAGTTTTCGCGTCTACTTTAGGTGCTTGTAGTTCTTTGCCGTTTGCGTCTTTGTAGGTAGTTGTTAACGTATAATCATTTGCTTTATATACGTAATTAACTGTTTCATCACTTGCGCCAAATACACCTTTTTCATTGGCTGGTGTAGTTGTTAATGTGTAACCTGAAATGTTTAGCGCCGTTGCAGTGTATGGGTCGTTAATATTGTATGTTTTTGTATCAATGGCTAGTGGTTTTAAGTCTTTACCTTGTGTGTCTTTATATGTTGTGATTAATGCATAACCATTCGCTTTATATACATAATTAACTGTTACATTACTAGCACCAAATGTTCCTTTTTTGTTCGATGGTGTTGCCACTAATGTATAGCCCGGAATTGTTACGCCGCTAGTCGCATAGCCATCCTTAATAATAAATCCTTTTTTCACGATAGCTGGTTTTAGTTCTGTTCCTTGTACATTTTTGAAAGTGGAAGTTAAGGTATATTCATTCGCTTTGTATACATAATTGACTGTCACATTGCTCGTATTAAATGTACCTGTTTGATTTGTTGGTGCTGCCACTAATGTGTAGCCTGGAATGGTTGCTGCGCTAGTAGAATAGTTATCTTTTGTATGGTAAGTTTTGCTGTCTACAACTGGCGCTTTTAATTCTTTGCCGTTTGCATCTTTGTAGGTCGAAGTTAATGTGTAATCATCTGCTTTGTATACATAGTTGACTGTTACATTCGCCGCGCCAAATGTACCTGATTGATTCGCTGGTGCTGCGACTAATGTATAACCTGGAATAGTAGCTCCTGTCGTAGTATAAGTGTCGTTAATGTGATATTTTTGACTGTCTATGACTGGCGTTTTTAATTCCTTACCTTGCGCATCTTTATATGTTGAAGTTAGTGTGTAGTCATTGGCTTTGTAGACATAATTCACGGTTACATCACTCGCGCCAAATGTACCTGTTTGATTCGTTGGAGCCGCGACTAATGTATAACCTGGAATAGCAATATCACTCGTCGTGTAACCATCCTGAATATGGTACGTTTTCGAATCTACTTTTGGTAAAGCTAAATCATTCCCTTGTTGATCTTTGTACGTCGAAGTTAGTTTATAAGCAACTGCTTGATACACATAGTTCACTTGGATATCCGTGCTACCAAAAGTACCTGATTGGTTCGCTGGTGTTGCGACTAATGTATAGCCAGGAATGACAGCTGCAGTTGTAGCATAGTTATCTTGAATATGATACGTTTTGCTATCTACAACGGGCGGTTTTAACTCCGTTCCTTGCGCATCTTTATATGTCGAAGTTAATTTTAAGTCTGTTAATTTATACACATAATTAACCGTGATATCGCTCGTATGGAAGGTTCCTGTTTCGTTCGCAGGTGTCGATACTAGCGTATAACCCGGAATGGTTGCTGCACTTGTAGAATAGTTGTCTTGAATATGATATTTTTTACTATCTACAACGGGTTGTTTTAATTCTTTACCTTGCGCATCTTTGTACGTCGAAGTTAATGTATAATCTTCTGCTTTATAAACGTAATCAACCGTAATATCGCTTGTTCCAAAATTACCTTGGTTGTTTGTAGGGGTCGTCACTAATGTGTAGCCTGGGATCGTTTTGGCAGTTGTTGTATAGGGATCGTTCACGTGATAGGTTTTAGTATCGACATCATCTGGTGCGATTGTCTTCCCTTGTTGATCTTTAAATGTAGAAGTTAATTGATAGCCATTTGCTTGATATACGTAATGAACAGTGATGTTTGACGAACCAAATGTCCCAGTAGCGTTGGTTGGTGTTGCTACTAACGTATAACCTGGGAAAACTGCGGCTGTTGTTGTATACGTGTCTTGATAATGATACGTTGTCGCATCTACCACTGGTGCTTTTAGTTCTTGACCGTTCGTATCTTTGTAAGTGGAAGTGAGCGTATAATCGTCTTTTTTGTATACATAATTAACCGTGACATTCCCAGCTCCAAAAGTTCCGTTCTGATTAGCAGGTGTTGCAACTAAAGAATAGCCCGGAATGGTTGCTGCTGTTGTAGTATAGTTGTCTTGGATATGGTAATCTTTTGTATCCACAACTGGCGCTTTCAGTTCTTGACCTTGGGCATCTTTGAAAGTAGATGTTAGTTTATAATCATTTGCGCTGTATACATAGTTGACTGTAGCCGGGTTCATGGTGAATGTACCATTTTGATTGGCTGGTGTTGCAACTAAAGTATAGCCTGGGAAAGTTTTTTGTGTCGTTGTATAAGGGTCCCCGTCTTTACCATTTAAAATGACAGGTGGCGCAAGTTCTTGTCCTTTTGTATCTTCATGTTTCACTGTAATAGGTCCGCCGTTTAGCGCAGTGATGTTTACTGTAACTTGTGTTCTGGCAAATTTGTTCGATTGCGTGGAAAACTTGCTCTTGATGAAAATGGTCGCTTGACCCGGTGCTGCTGCTACGCCATTGTGGATTAGTGAACTTGAACCATCATCATAATACTCGAATTCGTGTTGCGCGAGTAAAGTTCGTCCAGATGTTAGTGCGAGTTTCGTTTTGTCTGGTGTTAATTGATTAAAATCAGTTCCAACAGGTACATCAATGGTATATCCAGGTGTTGTAGTTAGTTGGTCTTGTTTTTGATAGTTGTTATCGTAAAATTCTAATAGGTTATCCCCATTATTAAACTGGCTTATATAGTTAGCAGGAATATTGGTTACAATCTGGTTCCCTGCAGCCATTAAGTCTAAGTCTCCCCCAGTAGCATTTGTCCAGTTCGTAGTGAAAATTGCGTCTGGAACCTTCACTAAATGGTTATTTAATATCCCTAAGAATTTCAAATGACTCGCCATATTTGTTATTGTGGCAGGGATTTCTTCTATTGTTCCCCCAGAAACTTGTAATTCTTCTAACTTAGGTAGTTGGAAAGCAATCATTGGAAAGGTGCTTAAATTATTATCATTCAGAACTAAGATTTTTAACTCCTTTAAATTCCCCACTGAGTTAGATACGGAAGATAATGTTCCATTCTTAACTTCTAACGTAGTTAAATGAGTTAACATATCGATATTAGTCGGAATATCACTTGCCCCTGTTACTCGCAAGGCAGTTATAGCTTCTAAATCTGTCTGTGTAATATTCGCTCTCGTCTTACCAGTTTCTTTTTCAATCTCTTTTATAAACGGTTCATTACTATTCATGGTTTGTTCTAACCATGTAGGTGTGCTTGCAGAGACAGCCGTAAAACTAACTGTATTGATAATAACTACAAGCGCAATTAATGCAATAAATATTTTCTTTAAAATAACAATCTTCCTCCTTTTAACGCTAAATTTGCAGTGTCAGTTGGCAATTTATTCCTTTGCCAAAGCCCCTCCCTTCACTGTCAATATGGCTTTAAGCCGTACTTCAGTCTATATAATACTATGCGGAGTCTTAAAATTTTCTAATGTCGCATATATACTACTCAAAAAAAGAAAACCAAAAAGAATAGTCCTTTTTAGCTTTCATTCCATCGTTTTTATATCGTTGTTTTCCCTCGCAAATTGCCGGTACATGGTTTCATACTCTATCGCTTTATTTTCATAACCTAATGCTCGCAAAATAGCTACTGCCTGCTCGATTTCTTCGCCACCCTCGCGCTCTTCACCTTCTCCCCACCGCACAATTCCACGATAATACATACAAAGAATTTTGAAATAAGTACCATCACAGTCCTCACTAATTTTTTCTAAGCTTTTTATCATTAGCTCCATATGCTCTATTTCATTTCTCTCTATAAAATCATCCATGATACTAGCCAGCGCCGATTGTAAAATGCTTCTTCCTCGTTCAAAATGGCGGTATCTATCCAGCGTGTTTAACAATTTATAATAGAACGGTACTCGGCTTTTCAGTGGCAAATAGTGCATCATCCGCGTAAATAAAAAGATATCCTGCAATGTCCAAAAAACCGCTTCAATCAAATAATTTTCCAAAATTTGAACCGCTTTTTTGTCCGCCACTTGTTTGCCTTTTATATGATCTAACTCCAGTTTTATCGCCGCGCTTTTCACTTGATTAACTTTTCCTTTTTCTAATGATATTTTTTGGTAAAGGGATTCCCAAGCGCTTGCTTCATCCGTTTTACATGTCCGCGCGTAAGTTTCCCAAAAATCTTCCTTCTCCGGCAACTCCTCTTGATGATACATTAAGAAAAATTCCTCCATACTCACCATTAACTTAGCGACAATTTTCTCGAGTAATAGGCTTGATATTGCATGTGTCCCCTTTTCAAATTCAATTGCATAAGATTTACTAATAACCCCTGTGTACACTTCTTTTTGGGAGATTTTTTTAGACTGTCTTATTTGCCGAATCAGCTCACCATAACTTATCATCCGAAGACCTCCTCTTAGCTCAATTCTTGCCTTTATTTTACATTCCTTTCTTTTCTCTCTGTAAATAGTGCTATATATAGTACATAAAACATCTTTACCACAAACAAAAAAACACTAAAACGACTCCATTTTAGTGTTTTTTAAATAGAAATTCTTCGGATAGTTAATCTTCTACTTGGATATTTTCTTTTTCTAAAAATTGTTTTAATACCACGCTATACAAATCTGCTATTGCTTCATAATGCAGTTCTTTCCATGTTTGAATGGCTCTTTTGGCTTGGCGATAGCCCTTTTCCACTTCGCCTTCTTTCATCCAAATAGCCCCTTGATAATAATTGGCTACTATTCGATAAAAAGCACTGTTAAAACTACCACTTGTTTCAGATGCTTCTTTTAATTTTTCGAGTACTAGATTCGCATAATTGATTTTATTCTGTATGATGAGTTCATCTGTCAGATTAGCAAATAGATGGCAAAATAGCAGTCTTCCTCTATCATAGTACCTATACTTTTCATACGATTTCAACATAATTTGATAAAAGTGAATTTGTACTTCTTCCTCAAAAAATGATATGCCGTTGGAAAAAATACGAACCTCTTCTAAAGTCCACGTCTGCATTTTCCAAAGATAGTCATGAATAATTTTTTTATATTCATCAGAAATATTCGATTCATCAAACACATTCGTACGCAAATAATGATTAATCGTTTGAATTCTCGTATGAAGTATCGCTTTTCTAACTTCTGTCTGCTCCGTTCGCTCTAAAGTTATTTTATCTAGCAACGCCTGCATCCCTACAACATCATTTTTACCTGATAGCTCGACGAAATCAATCCAAAAACTATCATCCTCTGTCGAAGAAAAGTCTCTGTAAATAAAAAAGAATTCATCTAAAGGAACCATGATCCGCTTTAAAATTTCTTCAAACAAACTCAAAGTAATCTCGTGTTTTCCTTTTTCAAATCCGATTGCATAAGACCTAGATATAATTCCTGTGTATACCTCTTTTTGAGTCAAACCTTTAGATAGCCGTATTTCCCGAATCAATTCGCCATATGAACCCATATGATATCCCCCTAATTAAGTTCTTCCATTTCAAAAAGTCGGAATGCAGTATCTATGTCTATGCTTTAATTTCTCTACTCCAAACAATTTAGGAATCATTGTTCTTAAAATATATACCCTAAACACTAGTATTTTAATTCTTTTAAAAGCGAAAAGCTACTTACAATATCGTCATCTTTCTTTTGTAAGTATTAATAGCACAAAAAAAGAATGTCATTTTTCACATTCTCTTTAAAAATATGGTTATGAATTGTTTATTAGTCTTTTTTATTTCACTTCATAATTAGCACGTTTTAAAAGCTCCACTTTGTTTGTATCAGGATTATTTTCTTGATATTGCACGGCCGTTAATTCGTGAATTCCTCTTTTTAATTCTGCTTTACTTAATTGAATTTGAAAGGAAAGTTCGCCGCCACCTTGTTCCATTTGGACGATGTAGCCATCAATATAAACATAGGTCAAACTCACCGTACTTAATTCTTTCATATGAACTTCCAATTTTTCTACAGATTCCGCCTCTTCATAAACACAAGGCAGATCACCTTGACTTGAAATTCCATCCGTGGCAAGAAGTTCTATCCATCCTTTTTTCGTATCAGTTGGAGGGAAATGCTGTTTTCCCCTTTTAGCCGGCACACCGGAAACATCTCCATTCCCGCTGTCCACGCATGCTAATAATGCCACTAATACTATCAATAGTAATAATATGAGCAACCATCGACTTTTTCGCAACATAGTGACACTCCCTTTTTACAACAATACAATGGTTTTATTTTTCCAGAAAAAATGTAGAATATATACTACATAAAACCCAAATCAGTGAAACGTTTTCATAAATATGCTAAACTCTCTTTGTAAAACATTCCAATGAAAAGAAGGATGTGGAAAAATGTTCAGTGTAACTACTTTTAACATTCGTTTTGATGATACCTCTGAGCGGAAAAAGAGCTGGGAATTGCGTAAAATACTAACAAAATCATTACTTGATAAATATCAATGGGATTTCATGGGAGTGGAGGAACCCCTTCTGCCACAAATGCGCGACATGAAAGAAATGCAAAATTGGGATTATTTTGGTGTAGGACGAGATGATGGTTTTGAAAAAGGAGAATTTACTGCTGTTTTTTATAATTCTACTCGTTTCACCTTGTTGCAAGAAGGGCATTTTTGGCTTTCCGAAACGCCTGAGGTTCCTTCCATTCACTCAACAGCCATGTTTCCACGAATTTGCGTTTGGGGAAAACTAGAAGATTCAACGGATGGAAAGCAATTTTATATTTTCAATACACATTTAGATCATATCTCTGAAGAAGCTCGGCTATTCGCAAGCCAACTTTTACTACATAAAGCGAGCTTGATTCAAGAAGATTTACCGGTAATTTTACTTGGAGATTTCAATACAGAGCCTAGTACACCGACGTACAACTTAATAACTCAAAGATATCAGGATGCGCAGTTACTTTCTAAAACTCCTGTTAAAGGACCCCTTGGTAGTTTTCATGATTTTCAACCACTCCGACCTGAAAGCGAGCTAGAAAAAATTGATTACATCTTTGTGTCTAATGAGTTCCACATCTGCTCTTACGAAACTAGCACAGACGAAATAGACGGCTGTTCTGCTTCTGATCATTTTCCTGTGATGGCAGTAGTAGGATGGACATAAAAAAAGAGAAGACGATATTCGTCTTCTCTTCTACTCATAACATTTCTTTAATCATTTTATAAAGCGCAAAGCCCGTTTCCGTATCATTTTTATGTACTTTTAAGGAAATTGGTGCAGAGAAAGATGTATTTTGTGTCACGACTGTATTGCCGTCAACGCCAATTTTTAAGTCAAAATCACGGTCCAAAGTTCCAGCTGTCTCAATAGAAACATATTTTAATGCTTTCTTCGGGAAAAACTTATATTCTACTTTCTTTCCAGTTATTCCTTGAGCATCCACATTAAAAATCCCTTTAGAAGTAATAATAACTTCATCTCTTACAAACTTAAAAATCTGAATAATTGTTTCATCTTCTCCTAAAAATCTCTCAATGCCATAAGAAGATTCGGTAACTACGGCAGCTTTTCCCAACAACTTGTCTAACATTTAACCCATCCTTTTTATTTACATTATTTTATTCTACAAAAAGCCTCTTTCAATCAAAAGTCTATAACATTAGAAAAAAATAACTCCCCCGCTTAATTTCTTCCCAGTGAGTAAAATTTTAATAGTTAGAGGATGAATATAATCTTATTATATTCGCTAGTTCGGCTTTAGTCTAGTGTCATTTTCGAACAACTAATTATTTAGAAAGTATTATCAAAAATAGAACAGATTTCTTTTAATTTATTAAAAAAATAAAGCTGTCTTTCTCCTATGTTCCAGGAAAAAACAGCTTTATTTTTAAAACGCCTTACTAATAACACTCAAACCAATAAATAAGAAAAGAACCGCCATAATCACTGAATTGTTTTGGATAAGCCATTTACGCGTGCTATCCAATGCGTTGTTAAGTTTGCTCCCAGCTAATAAAAAAGCAATGGTAGGAATATAAATCGAACAACAAGCGATAATGCCAAAAATAATCGTTGCCGTTGTTTCTTGCCCACCAGATAAATTCAGCGCCCCAACGCTCACTCCCGCTGTAAGTGAAAGCAACATATTTTTTGGATTCACTGCTGAAAGCACAAACGCAAACATCATCGCGCCTCCCGGTTTAATATTGCTCATTTTTTCAAACCATTTTGGTGTTGCAGCCTGCTCCCCGTTTTTAGGACGTTTTGTAAAGTCATGTGCGCCTAGAAGTATAAGTAAAGCCCCCAGCACAATAAGTACCACTTTGACCAAGGTTGACTGATCTCCGGACGAACTAACCGCTGAACTCATTAAGAATAACCCAATAAAGAAAATAGCTATATTCCCAACAATCCAACCTACCGTATAAAAAATACTGTTAATCCGAGCCTTGTTGCTAAGTAAAATCAAAATAAGTCCTACAATTGGAAATGGGCTAATCAAAATCCCCACTGCCGGTGACAAAATAGCTGAAAACGCTGATCCCACGCTGACTCCTCCTCTGTATATATCTTTACTAATGAAAAAATCATCTTCATTAGACCGTTCCTTTTACCTAGTTCCCTCTAATCCCGGCTAACAAACAATTGTCGGTATATCTTTTTCTCAGAAGAACAAAAATGCTTTTATCGGAGCGCTTGACTAAAAAAAGACTTTATTCTAAGGGATACAATGTAGTTATTAGCCAAATGTGGCGAATTAGACATAATTTCACTTCACAAACCGGAAATACAACTCATTTCACTACTATTTTTAGCATCCTGATAATAGTATGCTAAGCTCACAAGATTATTTCTATTGGAGGAAAGACCACTTAATGAATAAATATTTTAAGAACTTAGCAACTGTATTATTTACTGTCTCCCTTTTAACTACTTCTATTACTGCCTTACCTGCGATGGCATCCGCATATGAAGAAACACATAATGCCTCAACTATTTATATTAGCCCTTTAGATGCGCCCCATGTTGGTGACACGAAAATCACTGGAAAAACCACAGCATTATCATCTTTTGCCATAGCAATTTATACCCCAGAAGGCAGGCTCACTGGAACATTCTTTGGCACTACCAATGCAGCTGGTACCTACGCTGTTGATTTATCCGATTTCACTTATTATGATCCTCTTGGCTACGAAGCTAGTGGCAATGTAATTTTAGAGAAAGGGGCCATGGTTCGTTCAATGACAGAAACTAATAGCGATTTAATCAAAACAGTAACCATCAACTACAACTATATCCAAACAGCCATTAATGAGCTGTTTCTAAATAATGATCCAACAGGAACTATTTTAGCTGCAACAGATCAAAACGCTATTAACGCTGTGCAGGAACAAATTAATACTGTAACTAGTTCAGAAAAAGAAACTTTCCAAGAACAACTTAATAATGCTCAACAACAACTGGATGCGCGCATAGCACAAGAACAGGCAGCCATACAAGCTGTCAACCAACTTTTCCTAGAGGATAATCCAGCAAACTCGATTAAAGCTGAAACTACGCAAGACTTGATTGACCAAGCTCAAACGCTTGTCGATGTTCTTCCTGCTTCCGAGTTAAAAGATACGCTTCAGGCCAACATTGTAAAAGCTCAAACAGAACTAGACGAACGTTCCAAACCTGTAACACCACCAAAAAACGATCCAGAAACTGATAACCCAGAAGAGCCAGTCACACCAGTAGATCCAGCAACTCCAACACCTGACGAACCATCTACACCAACAGATCCAGCAACCCCAACACCTGACGAACCATCTACACCAACAGATCCAGCAACACCTGAAAAACCAGAAATCACCACTCCAGAAAATCCAGAATCAACGGTAGTAGAATCTGATTCTAGCGAAAATGAACCAGAAAAATCCGCCGATTCAAAAATAGTAAACAACCCGATTCAAATTACTAGTCAAGCAACAAAAACAGCAACAAAACAAGCAACAAAACAAGCAAAATCCAGCGTAACAAAAACAACTACTTTGCCAATTCCTAAAACAGGGGACACTGAAACCACATCTAGCATTTTATTCGGTACACTTATGCTCGCTTCCCTTGCCCTTTTTAGACGTAAAAAATAGTCAAAACACCGGCTCAAAATAGAGTCGGTGTTATTTGTTTTCGTTGACTATCTTCCTTATTTTTGCTATATTTTAACTATAAATCGGAATGTTACCGACGAAAGCCGGGCATAACCAAATATTTTTCTAAGTACCGTGTTTTTTTGCATGTATTTAGAAAAGTATTTGGTTTTTTTCATAGATACTTTAAAATGTAGAAAAGGAGTTTTTAACATGCATACAAATACAGGATTTCCAGCCAACTTTTTATGGGGTGGAGCTGCTGCTGCAAACCAATTCGAAGGCGCTTACAACGTCGATGGAAAAGGACTTTCCGTTCAAGATGTTACTCCAAAAGGCGGATTTGGTCACATTACTGACGGTCCAACACCAGATAACTTAAAATTAGAAGGAATTGACTTCTATCATCGCTACAAAGATGACGTGAAACTTTTTGCCGAAATGGGCTTCAAGGTTTTCCGTACTTCCATCGCTTGGTCCCGTATCTTCCCAAATGGTGACGAAACTGAGCCAAACGAAGCAGGATTACAATTTTACGATGATTTATTCGATGAACTTCTAGCACATAATATCGAACCACTGATTACTTTATCTCACTATGAAACACCACTTCACTTATCGAAAACTTACGACGGCTGGGTAAATAGAAAAATGATCGACTTCTATGAAAACTATGTCCGCACCGTGTTTAATCGCTACAAAGGCAAAGTAAAATATTGGCTCACTTTCAATGAAATCAACTCCATTTTACACGCACCATTCATGAGCGGCGGTATTTCTACAAGCCCAGATAAATTATCTCAAAAAGACTTATATCAAGCTGTCCACCACGAACTTGTGGCGAGCGCGCTGGCTACAAAAATTGGTCACGAAATCATGCCCGAAGCCCAAATCGGCTGCATGGTCCTAGCAATGCCAACTTATCCGCTAACTTCCAACCCAGATGATATTATCGCTGTTATGGAAGCAGAGCGCAAAAACTACTTCTTCTCCGATGTTCATGTCCGCGGAACTTATCCGGGCTACATGAAACGCTATTTCAGAGAAAATAATATTGAATTAGACGTAACAGAAGAAGACCTAGAAATCCTTAAAAACACAGTAGATTTCATTTCCTTCAGCTATTACATGAGCACAACCGAAACAGCTGACGAGTCAAAACGCAAAGCTGGCGCAGGAAACATCCTAGGCGGCGTACAAAACCCTTACCTAGAAGCATCCGAATGGGGCTGGCAAATCGACCCTCAAGGCTTGCGCGTTGTCCTAAACGAATTCTGGGATAGATACCAAAAACCACTTTTCATCGTAGAAAACGGTCTTGGCGCTATCGATCAACTAGAAAAAGACGAAAACGGCAACTACACAGTAAATGATGACTACCGTATTAATTATTTGAGCGCTCATTTATCGCAAGTGAAAGAAGCGATTAAAGATGGCGTTGACTTGATGGGTTACACTTCATGGGGCTGTATTGACCTTGTAAGTGCCTCCACTGCTGAAATGAAAAAACGTTACGGCTTTATCTATGTCGATCGCAACAACGACGGCACAGGTACGCTAAACCGTTATAAGAAGAAAAGTTTTGATTGGTACAAGAACGTTATTGCTACCAATGGTGAAGATTTATAAAAATGAGAAACCCAGGTTTGCCCTTTTTAAGAGGGGTAACCTGGGTTTTTATTAATCCGATTTCAATTTACTAATGCATTTAATTTATTTATAGTAAAAATTCTCCACTATTTTAGTTAATTAGCGTTTGTAGAACATTTTTGCTTTAGCTCAAATAATTCATCACTTGAAACAACGCAAACAACTTCTTTTAATTCTGCTTTATTCTCTTCTCTACTCAAAATTTTACATCCAAATTTCTCTCCGATATTTTCTATCCAAATACAAAACATGTCAAGATTCGTGTAATCCATATAAAAGTCATTTCCCAATCTCAATGTATTCTGATATTGACGGGCTACATCCAAAGGAGCTTCTGGTGAAAAATCATTAAGAGTAAATATACAATGATCCGTTTGTGTGATCCATCCTGCACCTACCTCAGCAATTGCCCCCCATGATTTCCTCATATTTTCACTAGTAACATAAATAACATATATTTTTTCTACAGAAATACTATCTACAAAAAAATCTCTCAGATAACCATATATACTCATTTCAGCTGGAATTCTAGCTTCTTCATCTTCACAATTACTATATAGAATAGAATCTTTTGACAAACCATTTTTGAGAAGCATTATATATATAAGATCCGCTAATTTTTTATCAGCCTTCGTATGGCTAATCAAAACTTTTCTTTTATTAGAGTCAATTGTTGATTTCAACCCTAAAGACTTCATATGTTTATTTACTTGTGTGTTTACAATACTTTCGACTTCATCCTTATTTATCGTACTTATTTTAGAAATTTCACTAGTCATTTCCCGTGTTACATCACGTTTGAAACCTATGCTTTTTTCTTTTAATTCTTCTTCTTTCTTCTTTTGTTGCTTTATTTCTTTTTCTTTTTTTCCAGCCTTCAAAAGCTCAGAATAAAAAGATCTATCTTTCAAGATACCAGGTAAAAGTTCCTCCTTAACATATTCTAAAACTTTTTCATACCTCTCATCATCACTCTTATACCCTTGTCTATTACTTAAAGCCATATCTGGAAGATTAGTTTCCTCGAATAGATCAATATGAAGTTGACCAGCAATATATACCTCTTGTAATTTATTTTTCCCTACAATTGGTAAAATATTAAATATCCCAAGTTTTGAATTAGCATAAAGTGAAATGAAATTATCAGAAAACTCCTGCATGTTTTTTTTCATTTCTCTGGTGGTTTTGTATGCCCCTACCCATCCCTTAATTTCTAAAGTATAATCTTGTTCTTCGTTATCTTTATTGAGCATGTTAAGTATAATTTTTTTAGATTCTTTATTTTTCAATAAACTATTTTTTTGTTCCTTGAAATCACAATTATAGAATTCATTCATTTTCTTATAATCTTCACCTAAAGTAGTTAAAACAGCCATTTTCCTGACTAAAGCGCTCTGTGATTCTTCCAAAATTTCATGTTTATCTCCTCTAATAAGATGAATTCTAAATGTTTCATCTACAAGTGGAAATATTTTCAAGAGATTGTTCGCCATTGTACTTAAATGAACAGGTAATTTATATGTAGGATTTGTCATCTCAATTGCGGTTCCATGATTTTTAATTTTAATAAAGCTAATGGTATCTTCATTAATTGCTTCTAATTTTTTATTGATCACCTTTCTTGATAATACAAATCCAGATTTTTCACCATCTTTTATTGTCTTAATGTTCACATTCTCTGAGACTGAAAGGGAAGCAAGTTTCCCCACACCCTTTCTCCCCATTTTTCGACGATTATTTAATTTTGTATATGAATTTATAGCGTTCGTTCTACTTTCTTTAGCGACACTCAAAAAATTTTTAACATCTTTATTCTCATAAGACATTCCGCTACCATCATCTTCAACAATAAGTTTGTTTTCTTCATCTATTCTATCTATTACATATACATTTTTAGCATCTGCATCATAAGCATTAGCTATTAATTCCCCTAAAATGTAATAGATATTCGTATACAAATGAGGCCCTAATAATTCTAATATTCTTGGATCAATATCCAGATTGTATTCTTTTTCACTCATCTCTAGCACTCTCCTTATGATAATAATTTATTATTTTCTAGATGTATTTTTATACTTTCCCCTATAACCTCTCCCAATTTAACAGGTACAGCATTTCCTATTTGAACAGCTAGTTTAACAAAAGATGCTTGCTCAATTTTTTCTACAAACTGATAATCTTTAGGAAAAGTCTGTAGAATCGCTCCTTCTCTCAAACTCAAAGCCCTATCTTGTTCAGGATGCCCAAATCTACCATTCCCATATCCCACAAATTGAGTAGTAATAGTTGACGATGGCTTGTCCCATTCCAATCGACCGTATACTGATTTATAACTTTCACCACTTTTTCGTTTATAACAGTTAGGCAAAAGCTCTTCATCCCAATCTTTCCAAGTTCCTCCCGGAAAAGAACTCTTAATTCTTTTTATATTCAAGTCAGATAATTTTCTTGCCCTATGAAGAAAATCCTCGTTATCCGTTTCACCTGCCTTAATTGGCTTCAATCTTGAAATTGCTTCCCTCACTGTTGGATAATTATCTTTCGTTCTTGTTGGCTCTAATAAACTAATCTCACCTATTTTAGATGCTAACAGTAAAAGTCTTTTTCTTTTTTGAGGAACACCATATTCTGGAGCATAAACGATTTTCCAATCAACAAAATAATTATTACTTTTTAATAAAGTAATAAATTTTTCAAAAACCGGATCATTTCTAAGTTGTGGAACATTTTCCATTGATACGATTTCCGGCTGTACTAATTCAACTTGTTTTCCAAAATAATCTAATAAATCCATTTTTTGTTTTCTTGTTTCGCTTTCTTTATACCTATGACTATATGCAGAAAATGGTTGACACGGAGCACAGCCCATTAAAAGTCTTATATCCGTATTTTCAGGATATAATGCTGATATTTCATCATCGGAGATTTCTTTTATATCTTTATGAATAAATCTTGCCTTATTATTATACTCATATGAATACTGACATTCTTTAGCAATATCATAACCCGCAATAACATTGATCCCCGTCTTCTGAACTCCACAAGTTAGACCACCTACACCACAAAACAGATCAACCGCATTGACTATCATTGAAGTCCCTCCTATCTTTCTATTTTTAAATAATACTTTTAAAATAAAGAAAACTGTAGAAAATTATCCATCTCAAATTCACTCTTCTCGTCTCAGTTTTTGTTCTTCTTCCTATCAAGTAAATAATCAACACTAACATCAAAATAATCAGCAATCTTAATCAAAGTGGTTGCAGTCCATTCTATTTTCCCGGTTTCATATTGAGAATACGTATTTTGAGACACATTTAATAATTTAGCCATTTGTTGTTGTGTGATGTCATTATCTTCTCTAATTGAACGAATATTTCTATATTTCATCTTTATCACCTAAATTAATTATAAATATCTTTATTGCAGATAAGCTTTTTCATCTGCAATAAAGATATTTTACTGAAATAACAAGTGGAAAATAATTTGCTTTTCAGAAAAAAGTTACTAATTAACATTTGTTGAGAATTCATCTATAGTTTTTGTCTTTTAAAATTCTCATATTAGATTAGCGATAACCAACTGGCAATCATCCGACCGAGTTATCGCTGAAATAACCGATACCCCGTCCGCACCTGCTGTGAGAACCTCGGCTGAATTTGTTTCATTAATTCCGCCAATCCCGACAATTGGTAGCTTAATTCCAGCCCGGCGAATTTCTTTCAAAATTGTCGTTCCACTCACTGGCTCTGCATCCGCTTTTGAAATCGTGGGAAAAATGGGCCCAACGCCGATATAATCCACCGCTCCAAGTCGTTCTGCTTCCTCCGCTTCACTAACCGAATGAACCGAAAGTCCGATTTTCATTTTTCCAGCGCAACTCGCGATAACTTGGCGAATTTCCTCGTCGTTTTGCCCGACATGGATGCCGTCCGCGCCGATTTCGAGGGCTAGGGCGACATCATCGTTAATAATGAATGGCACTTGATATTTTGCGCATAATTGTTGGCATTCTAGCGCCATTTCTTTTCTTTCGGAAGCAGTTTGGAGTGAGCCTGCTCCTTTTTCGCGATATTGGAAACAAGTAATTCCGGCTTTCAGTGCTTCTTCTAACACACCTGGCAACGTTCCACGAACAATATCTTGCGTTCCAGCGATAAAATATACAGCTAGTTCAGCTCTCATTTCCCATCCTCCAATCGGTAGGCAAAATGGTTGGTTGGACCATGACCGTGACCAATTCCAAGCGGATATTTAATCGCACTTGTGATAAATTCTTTCGCAACCATGACACTATCCAAAAGCGAATTCCCTTTCGCAAGTTCAGCTGCAATACATGCCGAAAAAGTGCAACCAGTTCCGTGCGTATGCGGCGTATCAAAGCGCTCGCTCGTCAGCCATTTTGTCGTTTCGCCATCATAGTAAAAATCAGCCGCCTCACTCATTTTGCTATGCCCACCTTTAATAACAACCGCTTTTACACCTATATCAAAAATTTTCTTAGCGGCTTGTTCAATTTCCGCCTTGGTTGTGATTTTTTCACCAAGAATTTCTTCCGCTTCTGGAATATTCGGCGTAATGATCGTACCAAGTGGCAAAAGCTCATCTTTCAACACTTGTGTCGCCTCGTTTTCAAGCAAAGCAGTGCCACCTTTTGCAATCATCACGGGATCAATAACGATATTTTGGAAGTTGTGCAAACGTATATTCCGCGCCACTTCCCGGATAATTTCTGCATCTGCTAGCATTCCAGTTTTCACGGCGCTCACTTGAAAATCCTCTGCAATCGCGTCACACTGTTCACGAATCATTTCTACTGGGATTTTATGCACTGCTTTTACACCTAGCGTGTTTTGTGCCGTGATTGCCGTGATGACGGACATGCCAAAGGTTTTGCGCTCTTGAAATGTCTTGATGTCCGCTTGTATCCCCGCGCCGCCGCCAGAATCTGAACCAGCTATCGTTAACACTTGTGGGAAAATCATTTGTGTTCACCACTTTCTTGGATTTTAGCTTTGGCACGCGTTTTTTCGACCGACCAACTAGCAAGCGCATCCAAAAATAGTGATCGAAATGAACCTGGAAGTTTTCTTTCTAACTCGATTTCCGCATATTCAGAAGCCACCGCATAACTCGCGCATGCTTCGACACTAGCTCGAAAGGCATCATCTTGAACTGCGATAAAACTACCGCAAACTGCACTGAGCAAACAACCAGAACCAGTAATTCTTGGAAGCAGTTCGCTACCATTAGCCACTTTTGCAAAACGAGTTCCGTCCGAAATCACATCTACTTCGCCGCTAATAATAACAACCGTGCTCCATTCATTCGCCACTTTTTCAGCAATGCTCAGCACATCCGCCGAACCAACACCCGCATCCACGCCTTTCGCTTCCCAAGCTTCACCAGCAATCGCCGCAAGCTCTCCCGCATTTCCACGAATCGCCGTAAACTGAATTTCTGCCAATAATTCTTGCACCACTTTACGACGGTATGAAGTCGCGCCAACACCGACCGGATCAAGCACAACCGGCGTCCCAGCAACATTCGCCGCACGTCCAGCAATTTTCATCGCTGTAACAAGCTCCCCGTCCAGCGTCCCAATATTAATCACGAGCACATCCGCCATTTTCGCAAGTTCATCCATTTCCTCTTTCGCAGAAGCCATAATCGGTGACGCACCAATCGCAAGCAAGCCGTTCGCCGAGTCATTCGCAACCACGATATTCGTAATATTATGTACCAATGGCCCTTTTTCCCGCACCTTTTCCAACGTCATAAAATCAAACATAATTCACACTCCCACGCCAATTTTGTTTTTTATAAGCCATATCAAAAAACGCCCATTCCATTTCCACACTAATTTGAAAAGCCTGCTTCATGAGGGCAAGCTCCCGCGCATCCGCCATACTCGCCGCCTGTTCCACCAACCGCTTCTGCTGCAACACCACTTTTTGATAATTTTCATCCACATAACTATCCAACAACTCTTGATAAAATGGCTCCGAACTCCGCGCCCCTTCGTACATTTTCCCCATATCAGCATAAAGCGCATAACATGGCAAAAGCGCCGCAATCGTTACCCCAAAACTGCCAAAATCTGCCATCCGGTAAAGGTGAGAAGTATAATGATAAGCAGTTGGCGCTGGTTTGCGCTCGGAAAAATCACGCTCCGCTAGCCCAACCCGTGGATAAAACTGTTCGCGCATCAACAACTCTGATTGCTGAAGCCGCCTTTGTACTTCCCTCATTTCCGCAGCAAGTTCCGCCGTCCCCGCCTGTTCCACACTTTTCTCAATCACCTTCTCAAAATGTGACAAGTAATAATCATCCTGGAGCAAATAATAGTAAAACGCCTCCTTCTCAAGCGTCCCATCCGCCAAACTCTGCACAAATGGATGCTGCAACGTTTCTTGCCATAAATCCCCTACTTCTTCTTGAAAACCGTGAACAAACACTCAAACTCCTCCTTTTGAACAATAAAAAAAGCGCCCACTGTCCCTTAGCATAAGCAAAGAAACAGCAGCCGCGATAAATTTTCCGGTCACTTTCACATTCACTTCCCTACGCTTGCACTAACAAACAGGTTCAAAGGGTCAGAAAGCATTACCTTCCTATCTCAGCCAGAATCGGCCCCCCTAGTTTTTCTTATTAAGTTGCGTTCATCATAACATAGAGTTTTACCGCTGTAAATCCCCAAATGTAATAAGCTCAAACCCATTTTCACTAAGCCAATCCCGCACCCGCGCGTCACAAATCGTCGCAAGCTCACGGCACCGCATCAACGTATAAGAAGAATTATCCAGCACAAATTGATCCAAAAAACCGACATCAAAATGCATCTCAGCGATTTCGTTTGCTGCCAATTTTAATAATCCGAAATCATCGTTAAGGAAATTTTCAACTGAGACACCACCATTTGTGTATGGGAGTGCGCCAGACTCCAATAGTTTAGTAATTGGTAAATAACCTTCCTGATCTGGCAATTTTTTATCACCGCTGTATTTTAAAGTGGTGTGAATCCCGAACTCACGCGCAATATCAAAGAAAGCTTGGTCAACCGTTCCATCACCGATTGAGTGGCAGTCAATGTGTTCTGGGTAGTGACCCGTTAGCGCTTTGAACCGTTCCATTTGAGCGATAGTTTCCGTGCGCACATCTTCGTATTGGAATTTCAGTTCTGGGTTAGCACGGTAATATTTGGAACGATGGAATTCCCCGTTTTCGTCGACGAGTGATGGGATTTCCACCGGGTCCGCGCATGGTTTTCCGAGTAGGAAATTTGTATGTTGCCCGATGAATAGGTCTGGGTGGTCTTTTGCGAGAGCGATTGCGTGTTCGGCAGTTTCTAGGTTTGGCATGAGTAAGGTAGATGTGGTGATGCCGGTTTTGTAGCTTTCGATGATGCCGTGGTTGATGGCTTTGGATAGACCGAAATCGTCTGCGTCGATGATTAGTTTTGGCATGGTAAATCCACCTCTAATTGTTTAAACACAACATCCAAAATCTCCACCGGTATTTCCGCAAACGCATCCCCAACCGAAACCTCAAACGCACAAACATCCGCCGATTTCTCCTGCAAATACCCCGAAATCCCAACCCCAGTTTCATCCTGAATCTTCGTCAAAATCGCCCCAATCTCATCAGCCGACTTCTCAAAATAAACATGAAACATATTAGAAACCGGCACTTCCGGCACAGTCTTCACGCCCGAACACGAATTAAATCGCTCAGCCAATCCTTTCGCCGCTTCAAAATATTCCGCCATTTTCCCAATCCGTTTTTCAAAATAGTAATCCGCGGACAAAATATACGGATACAGACTAATCAAATCTCCGCCATACCGTCGTTTCCAGATTTTCGCCTCTTGCACAAAATCATCATTCCCAGCCAGAATCGCCCCAGCAATCCCGCCAATTCCTTTGTAAAACGACACATACACACTATCAAACAGCGCACAAATTTCTTCCGCAGACTTCTGATAAAACGGCGTGATTTCCCATAACCGTGCCCCGTCAAGATGCAACGAAATACCCTGTTCATGGCAATACTCCGAAATCTCCTCAAGCTCTTCAAAAGCAGGCAGCTGCCCACCAATTTCTCGTTGTGGAAGTTCGATAAGCACACTAGAAACTGGCTCGCGAAGGCTTTTAATATCGTCAATTGTCAAAAGTCGATTCGCTGTTCCAAGTAATATGGGCGTGATTTGTTGCAATTCTTTTAACCCATCTTGCTCGTGAATCTCCAAATGAGAGAGCGGATGATATGCCACGCACCGATTCTCTTTCCGGTCAGCCCAAATCCTTAACGCGATTTGCTGAGCCATCGTCCCACTTGGAAAAAATACCGCAGATTGTTTCCCGAGAATTTTCGCGATTTTTGTTTCAAAGTTTTCAATAACTGCGCCATTTCCGTAAATATCGCTTTCTAGGTTATCATCTATATTTTGAAGTGCTTCTGTCAGAACACCTACATTGCGCGGACCGTTCCCGCCTAGTTTATATGGTGTTTTTTGGTAGCTGGTTTTTAGTGTGTTTATCATTTTGGTTCACTCCTTTTACGATATAATTTCTAAATTTATCTATATTATACCTAGAACTCAAGCCTATTGTAAATTTAACTACGGTAACAAAAAAACTATCCTCCCGAGGACCCTCGAAAGAATAGTCTTCACAAATAAATTTTAAAAAATAGGTGGTTACAACGGACTTCCGCTTCTCGCTTCTAATAATTTAATTTTTCTTGTAGGTTTCCTTAATCAAAACTTTCTCTTTAGTATCGACTTTTTTGAAAATTAATTTTCCACTTTGCATTTCTAAAGAGAATACGAAATCTTTTTCATCTGCTTTGACATCTATGTGATATTCATCCCCTTTTTGTTCATTTTTGGTTATTTTGACATTATTCTTGGATTTAAGAAATTTTAGCATTGTTTCTACATTCTCTTTATCACTTTCAGTTTCATAACTGTATACTTTTTTGCTAATCAATGTACCATCATATTGATATTCATCGTCACCTTTTTTCTTTAATTTATAAGAATTAGTTATAGCAACTGCATCATCAATATACAATTCTTTTACATTTCCCTCTGCATCAATGTCCAAGTCAAGACTAACTTTACCCGCTGCATCCGTTTCCTTGTAATTTGATCCATCGCTCATACCAATCCCCGACGATTCCAACTTCCATTTTCCGGTATACTTACTATCAACAACCTCTTTACCACAACCAACTAACAAAAGACAAATCCCTAAGAAAATAATACTTACTAACTTTTTGCTCATCTTGTTGCTCTCCTTTTTTTGTATATAATTAACGGTTAATCCCGTTCCACCTCGATGTACTCCATTGCTTGCGTTCTCTCTTCAAAATACTCATCATGCCATTCAATCCGCACCTTCTTATCCAGCAAAACTCGAACACTTTTTGTTAAATGCGAAAGAGCTTTTATATCTACTCCATCATCATCAAAATTCAATAGCACTGGCACTTGATCACCAAAACCATCTTTATCTAGTAAAATCACAACCCCACCAGCTTCATCTTGGTATAATCGTATGTCTAAATTAGATATTATTTCCCACCCGTGTACTGTTTTTTTCATTTCGTTTATCCTCCTTATATCAATGCGATATCTCTACTAATTAATCTTTCCACAATAGAATCATGAATAATAGCAATAAATGTTTTGTAATTATATTCATTTACTTCTATAATTCTATTTTCACTACATATAGTTACTTGATCTGCTATTGGTAATCTTTCAACAGCTTCACGAATTCTATCTATCGTAAACTCAGTCCCTGATTCTTTATATTTCGAAAGTCTAATTGTCAGCCGTTTTTGGTTTAAGATAGCTTCTTCAATTTTATCATATCCATCAAATTTCACAGAAAATTTTTCAGCAGCAACTTTAAAGTTTCGTTCTTTAAAATGCAAAAGGTTTTCTTTCGCAAGTGCTTTTTTCTGTTCAAAAGTTCCTAACATCATTTCAAAATCAACATTATCAAAAACATACAAGCAGCCGTTATTTTTATCATATTGAGCGCAAACCGTGGTTGGAACTGTAATTCCAGCACCTATATCATATAGGACACTTTTATTTCCTGTAGTGAAGAATTTAGGGATATTTAAAATTGATCCCCCCTTTACAACCCCTCTTGATTGAATGGGTAAAAACAAACAATCTGTATCAGATTCTAAAAGAATAAATTTAAATTTATCTTTATCTAAATCTAATTTCCCATCACAATTTGTATTATCACTAATTGGTATAATTTTGTCATATACAGATAACGTAGTTTTCATTAAAAATCGATTTACAAAATCTTCTAATAAATTATTGACAGGAAGCTCTTCCAAATCAATATAGTATCCATCCTCGAACAATAATGAATCAGTAGAATATTTTTTTAGTTCCTTCTTTCCTGCAAGCTCAGAAATATTTTCTATTTCTGCAACTATTTTATCTCTATCTTTTTGACTTAAATGTAATAACTGAATTCTATCTAACTTCTTATTCTTATTTATCCCAACCCATGCATTGTCATATATCATTTTCATTCTCCTCAGCAATTAAATATGTATTGCAATCAGCCGAATCACCTAACCGAGTATACAAATTTGGTTTATCGGAAATTCTTAGTTTTTTATCTATAGTTAAAATATAATTCCCATCTTCAAGCTCATAAATATCCATACCAAAAAATATTAATAAGATATTTGGAAATACACTTGAACCTCTAATCGTTAACGTAAAGATTAATATCTGTAAAATAATAAAAACAATTAAAGTTATTAATAGTTCATCTTGAAATACTAAAACAGAAGGCAAAATAATCCCCATAAAGAAAGCCACAACATCGCCATTCTTTTTAGCGATTTGGTTTGTTCTATTAATCAATATTCTTTTATTATGACCATTCTTCTCTCTTCCCCTCTTAAGTAAGAGCCATTTTAAAAAGGCCAAAGATAATACTGATAGGACTAAAAAAATACCTAGAATAAAGTATATTAACGTATCACTTACTTTATTTGTTTGCATTTTGATTTGTAAACTAAATAGTATATAGGCGGGTAACATCGCTGTCACAAAATATGTTATTTTAAACAAAAAACTTGTACCTTCAAAAATCACTATTCAACTCCTTTTTCATAAGACCTATGCGATTATTTGCTCTAATTACTAGATATTATCTCTAACCTATTTTGCAACACAAGCAAAGAAGGATTCTTCTTCCAGACATTAGCATCTCCAATAACATATAATCGATATTTAGCTCTTGTTACAGCAACATTTACAATATTTTCGTTCACCCAATTAACCGCACCCATTGCACTAGCATCACATCCTAGTAAAAAGATTACTTCTCCAGCCTCTTTTCCTTGGAATTTATGGACTGTTCCACAATGAGTATTGAGCCATGACTCAAAATTTGCCTTAGCATATTTTTTTAGTATAGATGATTTTTTAGCTTCTTGTACAAATCCTCTTATTACTGATGTAAAAGGAGAAATAATATACATATCAGCTTGACCTTCCTGCTTTTCAAATGCTTTCTCGACTACCATTACAGCCTTTTTCACTTGTTCTGGTACATGATGGTTTTTATTACCTATTTCATTTCCGTCAATTGAAATCCACAATGAGTTTGATTCAACTAAATTTTTTTCAATTGCTTCTTTAGGCTCAGCTGTTTGAAAAAGCATTGTGTTGTTATAAGCCAGTTCATTTGAAATAGAAAACATTGGATTTAAACAGCGTCGGTGAATAACTAATGGGCAACCCACCCATTGCTTTTCGGTTCGATCATTAGAAGAAAGAAAACTTCCAATATAATTCACGCTGTCAGCAAAAGTCTGTACAGAAATCACCCTGCTCTTATACCAAGAAAATTCTTCCTTTGCAAATAGCTCTAATAAAAGTTTAACATCTTCAGTTACTACCGGTTCCACTTGCTTAGGGTCACCCACAACAATAGCTTTTTTAAATCGCCAAAGTGCACCAACAGCCATTTGGGGAGTAGCCTGTCCAGCTTCATCAATAATTAATTGCCCTAAACTTTCCGGTTCCTCTACATCGGCTAAAAACCTGCTAACAGAAGCAAATGTTGTTGAAATAACTGGTGTTAATAGAAAAATTGTATTTAACAACTCTTTAAAACAATTCTTTCTATCTCGCTCGGAAAAATAACAAAATTCCTTATCACTATTCTTCTTGAAATTCCACAAGTAGCCTAGATTAACAAGGTTTGATTTCACTTTTTCTGAAGTTAAAATAAAATATTTATTCACTTGTAAAGCTAAATAGAATAGTTTTTCTCTTTCTCGATCATACTCTCTTGTTATCCAAGGATTTGCAAGTTGCGCTTCCAATTCTATAGTTGTATTTTTCCCATGAAATCGGGAAAGAAATGCATCATTTAGTATTACCATCCCACTCTTCTCTAAATCAGTTATCTCTTTTACCCACTTGGCCTCAGATTCAGCTTGGAGATTTGTTAACTCACTTTGTTTTATTTGAATCCGTTTTTCATATAAACCAATATCACTATGATATTTTTGAGATTTATTCTCTAAGTTAACTTTGTATTGCTCTTGTTCTAGCAAAGCCTCTTTTTGATAAGCGATAATCCCGCCTTGTTTTCGTTCGGTTATAATAGCTGATTTTTCATACTCTCGTAAATCTAGAAGAGCCTGTTCTAATTGTCTTATTCCTACTAAGCGTTGCGTTTTCAAAAATCGATTAAATACTTTTTCATGAAACTTTTTGCCAACCTCTAAATTTGCTATCTCTTTTGTGGTCTCAAGAATTTTCTCTTGCAAAATACTTGTGTCCTTCTTTAAGAAAACTAATTTACTTTTTTCTCTTTCAAATTGAAAATAATCATGTTTTAACGTTGGTAAAAGCTGTCTCAATTCATAATCGACAACCATTACCTTTTTTTTGAGATAATCTATATTCTCTAGGTACTTTTTAATATCCTCAAAAACAGATTTTTCTTTACGACTTAATGGCTTTGTATTTAAATTCTTCCTGTTCTTAAATTTACTAATTTCATGCAAAACTTGTTGCATATCTTGGACTTTTTGATATTGTTTTTTGAATTTATTTTTAACTTTTTCAAATTCTGCCTGATTATCTTTTTTGCTACCAGTTGTATAATTAATTATTGGCATTATTACTTGATAAAAATAATTGGATAAATTAGCTCGTTTTCCTAATGGAGCGGAAATTAGTCCCCACTCACTCAGAGTTTCCTTATTTTCTAAATTATCATTATTATATTTTAATAAATGAGCAAGTAAAGTAAAATAGATATCTTTTCTTTTCACACTTTCTATTTTCATCTTGTTATATTTATCACATATTCTCACGCGAAAAGATAATTCTGTTTCTTGTTTTCGTTGATTGAACAGTTCCTTTATTTCTGAGGTTTCCTTAGAATCGATACCATCCATCAAACTTGCATAGTCTGGTAATTCTTTTGTGATATTTTCAACCGCTGCATTGTTGGATGATGCAACTAATAAATTAAAGTCATTTATTTTATCATTTTTCAGTCCATAGAAATGGTTAAATTCATTGTCATATCCTCTATACTTCTTACTCCCATCCTTAAATGAGATTGTATTAAAAGCATCGTCCGCGTTTTTATATTCAGCTAATATCGCTGCTCTTTCTACCACATTGTGCGCAATCAGTTCTTTAAGTAAGGTTGTCTTTCCTGTTCCAGGCGGCCCATTTACAGAAAAAATCTTTCCTTCCTGTTGCAAATATGCATTAATAGCTAGTTGTTGCATTAAAACAGGTGAATGCTTGGACGGCCATTTCCCTTTAGGACTGTTTAAAGGATCCAACATGCTTGTTAATAAATCATCATTTTGTCTAATATCCTTACGATTATTTTCTAGTTCATTTCGATTTCTATCATCATGTAGTGCTGTTACATAATCAACGAAATCATCTTGATTGTTTGTTGTCTTTAATTTATTTAACACAAGCTCAAAATCACTTTGAAAAAAGCTTATCATTAATTCACTATGATTTTCTAAAGTATCATTGTATTTATCAAATTCTTTCTGATTTTTAAACCGAGTATAAATTAAATTGTTATAATATGTAACCCCATTTTTTTGCTCTATAGAAACATAATCATCAACAAAAAGCTTCACTATATAATTAAAAAGTCTATTTAACAATTTCACAGTAATCTTATTTTCTGCTTCATTTACAGAAAAAAAGTGTGCTTCAATAGTAGCCATCGTTTTATAATATTCTTCTAGCTTAAGTTTTGTCTTAAGTTTATTAGGATACTGACAACACACTGTCATTCCCCATAGTAGTGGAGATACTCGAAGTGACTCCTTAATATATTGTCCCTCTGAATTGACTTTCATGGCAAGCATAGCGATGTTTTCTGTATTATTTTCAACTGTCTCTCTATCTTTGAATTCCTGATAAAGTGTATCAATAATAATTTTCCTTTGCATCCGACCAACTACAATATGAAAATCACTACTAGTAATTGGTAATTGTTCATTAAGTTTTTCATTATCTTTAATCTTCTCTTTAATGGTTTGTTGATCTGTTACTTCCTCAAAAATAGTTAGTTTGTTTTGATTTAGCTCTTCCATTTTTGATAACTGTACTTTTCTATCTTCCATGTTTTGTATTGGAAACGCTTTTTGGTTCAAAAATTCTATTAATCGCCAAAATTCAATAATTTCCATGGCTTTTAGTTGTTTTGTTTTCATAACTGCCCCCGCCTTATGCTATGTCTTCATCTCACGAAAATTTCTTTTTATATATTATTCAACTCAAAATAATCATTATCAATCCGGAATATCGTATACTGATTTTCAGCTTCCACTCCAACTTTGTACTTCAACATCAATTCTGTTAATTGAATCCCGTCAATTAACACAATACCCTGATTAACAGCAAATTCTTTTGCTCCACTTGTATAACTAGAGGTCGTAATAAAAACTCCTCTATCAGCTCGCACACTTGCTAATGCACCATAAAATGATTGTATATCCGATCGATTTATTCTATTATCTTCTTTGTATCTTTTAGCTTGGAGATATACTGTACTCGTGCCAAGTGGGTCCTGATTAATAATACCATCAATCCCCCCGTCATTGGATCGACTAGTTACTTTGGCACTTCCACCTTCTCCGCTATATCCCATTCTGCTAAGTAAATCAACAACAAGTTGCTCGAAAAAATATGGATCACTATTTCGAATTTTATCTAATAATTCAATAGAAACTTCATTATTCATATTATCAATAATGCTGCCAACTTCTTTTTTAGGATTTTCTTTTTCAATATCTTCACTAACACTTGTCGAAATTCCTTTGCGCTGGTTTCGGATAGCTAATTCTTTGATGTAATTAATATAATCTGGCTCTTCTTCTAACATTTTTTTTGTGAGTTTATCTCCGTTTA
Organism: Listeria monocytogenes ATCC 19117; assembly: GCF_000307025.1. GTDB lineage: Bacteria > Bacillota > Bacilli > Lactobacillales > Listeriaceae > Listeria > Listeria monocytogenes_B. The sequence goes on along the minus strand of NC_018584.1, from coordinate 349,415 downwards.
TTTTTAATAATTTTTTGCCAGATGTGGTTATTTGGTATATCCCTCTTTTGGGACGACATAATGCCCCTGCTTTATATAGTTCGCTTAACGCAAAACTAAAGCGATTAGCAAGGATAAAATCATTTGTTTCTGGATAAGTGACCAATTTAATATCTTCTGGAATATTTAAATGTTTATATACTCTATTTCTAATAGTATGAATTGTTGCCTCTTCATCATTTTTTAGCACTTCTAAAATATATGGAATGATGGAGTCAAATGTAGGTAGCCCGTTTGCTGATTGTTTTAATTTTGTCCAGTCTTTATTCATATGAGGTCCCGCTTTCTCTATTTTTGTTGTTAGTTATTGTAACCACATTTCAAATCAATTATACCTCTGCCTAGTCTCCGCAATCCATTCAGGCATTTTTTCCCGTAGCTTCATCTTATGCTCTAATTGGTTTCCCGCAGCCTTATTTTCTGCAATTTCATATTCAACGCTACCTATTACATCCTCAAAATAAGGGATAACATCTGGTTGCATTTCAGAATAAGCACTAACAGATTTAGCTAATATATCATCTTGATCTACAATACCCCATTCTTTAGCAAAAGCTTGGATAACCACCTGCTCTTGTTCTTTTTTCCAAGCTTCGAAAGCATCATCAAAAGTGATATTACTAGTTATTTTACCTGGCACTAGCTCTTGTTCGACAAAATCTTTTAATAGCATTGCCTGAATGTGTTCCCCTCTATTACTAAGCTCCTGAATATCTTCATAAATAAGGCGTAATGTTTCTTTATCAGCAAACTGCATTGCTCCACTTGAATCAACTTTCGAATCGATTAAACTTAAAATATGCGCTGCGTCAATTCTTTGGTTACGAGATAATTTCGTTTTTCCAGGAAGCGGAGTACTAATAGATTCTTCATATACGATTTGCTCTTCATTCAGTAAGTTATTATAAGCACCAACATAAAGTAACCATGTATGTTCATCCATACCAAACGTCTCTTCATTCCAAGTATACTCATAATATTGCTCTACGGTTCTCCACTGAACTGCGGTATCCTTAAACGCTTTGATAAACTCGATTCGCTCCAAATCATCATTCTCAAGGCTTGCCCACGCAGTTGGGTCTGGTAATGTGAGAACCATTTCATCGATTTTTATCCTCAACTTTTTAACAGCCGTATCATATAAATCCACAATGGCTAAACTACTTTTCCCGCCACTTCCGTATAATTTCAAAGCATTATTTACATCGTCCTCTGTCATTCTAGGGTATTGGAAATTGACAATACTTCCAAACTCTTTTCTTTTATCAAGAACTCTATTAGTACGTGAATAAGCTTGGATTAAACCTTGAAGTTTTAAATATCGATCCACATACAATGTATTAAGATATTTAGAGTCATAACCAGTTAACAACTGATCTGCGACTATGATTAAATCAATATTTTTCTCGTTTCGACCACTACCGCCGCGAGTTGCTCGTTCTACAATATCTTCAAAATAAGCCGTTTCCCCATGTTTTTTATCACCTGCTACAAACTCAATACCTGTAAAAGCAGCATAATCGCTAAACATTCCCTTGATAATTTCTGGAGCAACATTCTCAGGATCATTTTCATTACCAAAACTGAAAGTCATCGCTATATTTAATTTTTGCCCGCTTGATTGTAGTTGCTTTTTGAATTCATTATAATAGTCAATCACTCGTTTTTTATATGCAACTGTGAGTATTGCATTAAATGTCTTCTCTTGAGATTGCATATCCCAATTAGCAAGTATTTCTTCAACAACTCTCGGCATATGCGTATCATCGTTATAAGCTAGCAGACCTTTATTTGCTGCTATTTTTTCTACTTCTAATTCCGAGTATCTATATACTAATTTAGTAGTTTCTTTGACACCTAATTCTGGTTTTTCTAAGAGTAATCGTTCAATAAGTTTATCTCGTAACGCATCGTAATTTTCAAACTCACCCGTATTAATATAATCGACGTTGAATCCTAATACATTCCCATCAGCAATCGCTTCATCAATCGTATATTTATGTAATTCTCTTCCAAATAATTTTTCCGTCGTGTTAATTACTTCACTTTTATGATTAACTTTTCCTCTAACTTCATTTTCATCAAAAAGTGGTGTCCCTGTAAAGCCATAAAACAAGCCTTTTTTCTTAAAGTGTTTTTTTATATCACCCATCATCTGCCCCATTGTTGTCCGGTGAGCTTCATCGATAATAAATACGATTTTCTTATCCGCTAAACTAGAATCATGTGTCTCTTCTAATTCCTTTATTAAGCTATTTAACTTAAACGTTGTAGTCACGATAATACCAGCTTTAGAGGACTTAAGTTCTTTTTTTAAATGATAGGTGTGTTTCGTATCATCTACTGAAACAGACTCAAAAGCTGCATAAGCTTTAAAATTTGCGCTTGTCCTACTATCTAGCTCGCGTCTATCAACTAAAAAGACAACTTTATCAAAACCAGCGCGAGTGGACAGAAATAGCGCTGTTTTAAAACTAGTAATTGTTTTTCCAGAACCCGTTGTATGCCAAACAAACCCGCCATGTGGGATTTTATCTTCTTGATCCCAGCCAAATGCCGCGCCCTCAACTGCTTGAAGCGCATACACTTGGTACGGCCGCATAAGCATGTGTCGTTTATTTTCTTCTTCTTTTGCTTCATCAATAATCAAATAATCCCCAACCATTTGGTGCGCCATAGGAATCATAAGAAAATTAGCAACAATTTGCTTCCAGTTATTCATCGGTTTATTATTTTTATCTGACCAATGAAAAACAAAACTCTGATTAAAATCTTTTATTGATTTTGGAGTAGCAAAATAGCGCGTTTCAATCTCCGTTGTCATTACCATCATCTGAGAAAACGCCATAAAATTATTTGTATATTCACCATTACGATAATAACGTTTAAATTGTTCAAACGCTTCATCTAAAGGCTTATCGGCACGTTTTTGTTCTACATTAATTAAAGGTAAGCCATTAATGAGTAAGACAATATCAAATCTACTTGCCTTCCCTTTTTCATCTGTCATCGGCGCTTCTACTTCACGCGCAATTTTATAACTAGATTCTCCACCACGAACCTCTGCTTTTTTGAAGATGGTCAGGGTTATTTGTTTCCTTGTAACTTTCGGATTATCATCTCGATAAATTCCATCAATTTTTCCTTTACCATCTTCAATCGCTAAGAGTTTTGCCGCCTCGTAACTATTATTTATCTTCCTTACTTTTGTCATTACTTGGCTAAATTCACCATCTGTTAGAGGAACTCCTTCTAGCTGATCTGCGTTAAGTCGGTTAAGTTCTTCTCTCCAGTGGTTAATTAAATCATTCACGGTTACTTTTTGTTTGTTTCCATCTAAAAAATCTGGTGCATCCCATTGATAATTTTGGAGTTCTTTCACAAAATTATCTTGAAAAGCTTTTTCGGACGCTTTTTTTATTGTGTTCCCCATGATTCATCCCCCGTTCTAAATGAACATTTCGTTTAAGTATGCTTTTTTGATGTTTTGTAGTTTTTGTAGTTTGCGTTGGTGAAGAGCGATAGTGTCGTCGAGTTGTTTGAAAAAGGTACCTATTCTTTTTTGTTCAGAGCTTTCTTTTGGAATGAAAAAGCTGCTATTAGATACTTTTGTCCAATCTGATCTAGGCATCTTCGTTCCCGCAGTATCATTAGCTACTTTCTGATAACTATCTGATTGAATTAAATTATAGATAAAACGAGGGGTAGCTTCTATAGCTTCAAATACCCAAAAGTCCCCTACAGCAACACCTTTAAAATCAGGATATAACCAATTTTTTAGATATGGACGTAACTTTCCATATAGAATATTCTTAGGTTGAAACAAAATGCCTTTTCTACTATCAAATTTGTTAGAGATATCTTTATTCAATCGACCTTCTTCTGCAATTATATCTTCATATTCTACTTTAGGAAGGATACTCGAATTAGAGGTTTTACTTAAACGATTAATAATTTCTATAAACTTACGCTGTTCCCAATCATCAGTAAATCCTCCAAATCGGCGTTTTGGTTTGGTTTCTCCTTCTGCTGGAAACATTTCTGAGAGATAGGCAGTTTTTAATGCTTTTATTTTTTCTAGCTTACGTTGATGAAGAGCGATAGTGTTGTCTAGTTGTTTGAAAAAGTCACCTATTTTTTGTTGTTCTTTTAATTTAGGAATATATAAAGCAAATCTAGCATACTCTTGAGCATTAATTCCTGGTTGGCCTGATCTCTGAGAAGTAACCTGAATAAAATTATTATACCTTTCTGTTAAAGTGCTTTGAAAGATAAAACTGACATTATATTCATGTTTGATTTTTGCTCTTATTAGAAACCCAGCAAAAAATACTTTGCCATCTATTTTATTGTAACAATAAGATTTTCCAGTACTTGCTCCTGTTCTCGCTAAGAGAATATCACCCTCTTCTAATAAGTAATGATTTAGGTTATCTAAACTTATATCTGGGGAGGTTAGATTATCTTGATTAAATACATGAGAACTTTCATCAATATCTGTAATTCGAATATATTTATTTTCTCCATCATATGTTTTAGAACTTGCATTAAGCCCATATTCGAAGGAATTCGCAATTTCACCTAACTTACGCTGTTCCCAAGCGACAGCATTATTGAATTCCATAAATCTTCTTTTAGGAACTCTCTTGTTAATATGTGACACCTATCTCACCACCAGTTCACTCATCAATTTTTCTAATTCATTTTCTAACTTTTTACTCTCTTCATCTATATCATCAAGTGTTTCGGCATAGCGTTCATGCAACTGTTTTATAATATCTAGTTCCTTCTTAAGCGGTAATTCAATAAGCTTCACTAAATCATCCACCATTGTGCCAAACCATTTCTCGAATACTAACTCATCAATTTCTTCATCAGTTAAAACAAGAATCCGCTCATAAACAGCTTCTTTGAGTTCATTCTCTTTAGCTTTAATTTCTTTACCTAGCGAAGACTTTTCAGCTATTAATCCATCTGCTTTTTTCAACAACTCATAAGAAGAGCTTTCTTTTGTTACTCTCTTTAGTTCTGCTTTCACTGTCTTACTTTCAAATGAATCTTGTGGTTCACCTTCTGCATTTTTCTTTATTGATTCAAATAGTACGATATTCTCTTCACTATCTTCAATTTTAGCCACTTCTACTAGTTCACTAAGTTCCGCTTCCACGGCAGTCAGACGAGCTTTTTTATCCTCAATTATTTGAAGTTCTTCACTATAGAAACGTTTTGCAATTAATTCATTAGGAACAATCGCGCCAACCCATCCATCTTGTTCTTCGCGCTTCTTATTTCCGCTACCTTTAGTCACCATATTTGGTTCACGTGTCCGACCAATTGTATAGAAACCACCACCTGCTATTAGCTCAGCATCATGTGTTAAACTATTTTTCCAGACTTCCGCAATAACTTGATAGCCATCATACACATCTATTCCGTCGAAAGAGGAAAGTAATTCTTTAATATTAACGAGCATTTCTTCCATCAATGGATTTACATCTACAATATTATTAATTTCATGTAATTTCTTCCAATATAGTTCAATAAAAGCTTCAGATTTTTCTCGGATAATATCTGATTTAGTAGTAATATTTTTATCAGTTAGTACTTCATTCGTTAGTTCATCAATAGTTTTTTCCAATTGAACATATCCGTCACGAATCGGCTTAAGCGCACTATCCAACACATTTTTTACCGTTGTCTGTAATGTTTTTAGTTCGTCGATGTTTGCTTGCGGAATGCCGCCATAAAGATGAGCATCTACATCATGAGGAATTTCTTTATCAATTGACTCCACATATCTGGGAATATTCATATTATAATCGTTTTCCACAATTTCTTCTCTACTAGCTAAATGACTATACCCAGCCTTTTCAGCTCGTTCCACATAAGTATCTACAATTCTCGCAATATCTTTTTCTTGTAGTTCATTTTGTTTGCCTACTTTAATAAAATTCCGCGAAGCATCAATAACAAGAACTGGCTCACTAATTGCTCGATTCTTTTTCAAAATCAAAACACATACTGGAATTCCTGTATTTGTAAATAAATTCCCGGGTAGCCCAATAATTGTATCAATATAATTTTTGTTCAATAGTCGTTTGCGAATTTCGCCCTCAGTTCCGCCGCGGAATAACACACCATGAGGCAACACAATTGCCATCGTTCCAGTTTGACCTAAATGATATAAACCATGCAAAAGAAAAGCAAAGTCTCCCTTTGAATCTGGTGGTAATACACCTGCTATTTCAAAACGAGGGTCACTTACTTTTAAATTAGATTTATTCCAGTTTGCTAGTGAATAGGGCGGATTCATTACAACTGCATCAAATAGCACTCCCTCAGCCGGACGACTTGGATCTTCAGGCCAGTCTTCTGATAACGTGTCACCATTCTTAACGCTCATTTTCTCAGGGCGTACACCATGAAGTAACAGATTCATTCGCGTTAAGTTATAAGTAGCAGTGTTTTTTTCTTGTCCATAATAGTTTAAATCTTTTTGGACATCTTCTTTTAAATGTTTTTTCACCGTTAGTAATAATGAGCCAGAGCCAACTGTTGGATCATAAATGGAAGTAATATTAGAAGTTTTAGCCGCAATTTGTGCCATAACTTCACTTACCTGTCTAGGCGTATAGAATTCCCCAGCTTTTTTCCCAGATTCCATAGCAAATTGACCAATTAAATACTCATAAGCATCCCCGAGAACATCACTTTTTTGCAAAGCAACCATGTTTAAATCTTGGAACAACTCAATTAACGCTTTGATATTTTTACTACGTTCATTTAAGTTGCTACCTAATGCAGTATCTGTTAAGTCAATGGTAGAACTGGAAAATAAACCTTGGAAATCATCAGAATCGCCTGATACAGCAATTGTTCGCTCAAAATTATTCAAGCTATCAATTACTTTTTGGACCTCAAATTCACCGATAGCAATATCTTTTAACCATGTTTGATATAGATATTCTGGTAACACAAAATAGCCTAAAACACTTTGAATCATTTTATCTAAATTCTCGCCATGAACCGCTCTTGCTTTGGCATATTTTTCTACTAGCTCTGCTTCAGATAACTGTCCTTCGCCAGCTATTGATTTATATGTTTCTAATGTCTTATCACTTAGAAATTTGTAAAACATTAGTCCTAGCATGTAATCTTTATAACGACTCGCATCCATGGAACCACGGAGTTCATTTGCACCGTCCCACAGTCTACGTTTAATTTCTTCTGATGTAATCATTATTTATCCCCCACTACCTTAATATCTAGTTTATATAAAATATTTTTCTGATTTTTATTTTCAATTTACATAATTATATTTTACCATCTTTATACCCATAAGAGCCACTTTATTTATACTATCCTCCTAAACCAATTTCCACTTCCAAAGTGGCAAATAATAATTTCACCTCCCCCATTTTTCCAGCTATAGTAAAGACAAATCAAAAGGAGGTCTTTACGTGACAGATAGCAACGAACTAACAACAGAACTCGATTCCATGGCAATCATCTTACACGCCGGGAATGCGAAAAGTTGTGCTTTTGAGGCACTGAAAGAAGTAAAACTGCAAAACATCTCATCTTTCACTCAGAAAATTACTGAAGCGAAAGATGAGATTAAACTGGCGCACCGAGCGCACGCGGAACTTTTACGAAAACTATCTTCAGAGAACCGAATGAGAGAGGTGGATTTACTGCTTGTTCATGCGGAAGGTCACTTGTCTTCTACGGATATTGCCGTGGAAATGATTCGGGAACTGGGAGAAATTTATCAATGGAAATGGAGTTTATCTAATGAATAACAACTTTTTATGGGGAGGTGCCACGGCCTCTTATCAATGTGAAGGTGCTTGGAATGTGGATGGCAAGGCGGAATCGATGTGGGATTATTACTTGCACGAAGCAGGTCTTGAGAATGGCGACGTGGCGAGCGATCACTACCACCGCTACGAGGAAGACATTCGGATGATGAAAGAAGGCGGGCAAAATTCCTATCGTTTTTCCTTATCTTGGCCGCGGATTATTAAAAATAGGCAAGGTGACATCAACTTAAAAGGGATCGAATTTTATCAAAACTTGCTAGATACGTGTAAAAAATATGACATTGAGCCGTTTGTGACACTTTATCATTGGGATTTGCCGCAATATTGGGAAGAAACTGGTGGTTGGTTGGATCACGATGTTTGCGCCGCATTTGAGCATTATGCCAAGGTTTGTTATGACCACTTTGGCGATAAAATCACGAATTGGACTACGTTTAACGAGCCGAAATGGTTTGTTGCTAACGGATATAAAATCGGCAACTACCCACCTGGCTATCAAGATACACAAAAAACGATGATTGCCGCTTATAATGTGATGTACGCGAGTGCTTTAGGCGTCAAAGCTTTTAAAGAAGGTGGCTATCCAGGGCAAATTGGTATTGTTCACAGCTACACGCCGGTGAACGGTGTCGATGAAAGTATTGAAACAAAAATTGCGATGCGCTACGCTGATAACTATTGCAACAACTGGATTCTCGACACAGCCGCACTTGGCGAATTCCCGGTCGACCTCATTGCCGAACTAGCAAAATCGCACGACATCAGCTTTATGAAAACAGACGAACTACAAACAATTAAACAAAACACTGTCGACTTCATCGGCTTAAATTACTATTCGCGCACGCTCGTTAAACCATACACTGGCGGCGAAACCCAGCTACAATTTAACCACAGCGGTAAAAAAGGCGAAAGTAAAGTTCTCATCAAAAACTGGTTCGAACAAGTGAAGGATCCCGCCAACGAAACAACCGAATGGGATACAGAAATTTATCCAAAAGGCTTACAAGATGGCTTAATCGAGGCTTACGAACGCTATCAATTACCACTTTATGTGACAGAAAACGGCATTGGTGTTCGCGAAGATGTTTCAGTGGCAAAAGTAGATGATACCTACCGAATCGCCTTTATGAACGACCATATTAACGCCATTTTCAACGCAATCGATGCTGGTTGTGACGTTCGCGGCTACTACGCTTGGTCCCCGTTCGACCTTTACTCTTGGAAAAATGGTGTCGAAAAGCGTTACGGACTTGTAGCAGTTGATTTCGAAAACAACCAAATCAGAAAACCAAAAGCTTCCTACTACTGGTTCAAAGAAATGATTGAAAGTCAGGGAAAACTCATCAAACGAAGAGAATTTTAAAAAAAGGAGCAGGAAAATGAAAAATATCATGTTAGTTTGTAATGCTGGTATGTCTACAGGAATGCTTGCGAAAAAAATAGAAGCCGCTTCTGGCAACACATTAAACGTCACTGCTTATAGCGAATCCGAGTATACTGATTATTTGGACGGTGTCGACCTCGTTCTTATCGGCCCTCAAATCCGTTTCCTTATGCCACAAATTAAACAGGCCGTCAGCGTCCCAGTCCATGCCATTTCACCAGTAAAATACGGCATCATGGACGGCAAAGGGGTTTACGAAGACATCCAGAAATTAATAGGAGGATAAAAACATGCGATTTAATACCATTAGCGAAAAAATGGATCAATATATTTCCCCGCTGGCTAACAAACTTAGCCAGCAACGCCATTTGAAAGCAACCAGAGATGCCTTTATGTCCATGCTGCCAATTACATTGTTTGGTTCAATTCCGATTATTTTGAAAGCGGCTCCAGTCACAGATGATACGAAAAATGGTTTCCTGCTTGCTTGGGCTAACTTTGCTGAAAAATATGATTTAATCCTAAATTGGATTAGCGGAATCACACTTGGCGCCATGTCGTTATATATTTGCGTCGGTATCACGTATTATTTATGCAAACACTACCACGAAGATTTCTTACGCCCACTCATGTTTTCTATCGCCGGTTTCTTTATGCTCGTACTTAACCCAATCAAAATGGGTTGGGACGGCAAAGAAGTCGACATTAGTTTCCTTGATGGACGCGGAATATTACTCTCGATTTTCGTCGCCATCGTTACCGTAGAAGGTTATCACTGGATGCGCAAGAAAAATGTCGGTCGAATAACCATGCCCGATAGCGTTCCAGCCTCACTATCCGAGACATTCGCAGCCTTAGTTCCTGGTATTATTTTAATGACCTTTTTCTCGATTATCTTTATCATTTTCAACCTGCTAGACACAACTGCCATCCAATTCTTATATGAAAAAATGGCGCCGAGCTTCAAAGCAGCCGATAGCTTACCATTCACGATTCTAAGTATTTTCCTAGTTCACTTATTCTGGTTCTTCGGTGTCCACGATGCCGCACTTGCCGGAATTCTAGGCCCAATTCGTGACGGAAACCTTTCAATCAACGCCGCTGAAAAAATGGCTGGTCAAGATTTGACGAATATTTTCACGACACCATTCTGGACATATTTCGTTATCATCGGTGGTTCTGGTTCCGTTCTCGCACTTGCCTTTTTAATGATGCGATCCAAGTCCAAACAACTAAGCACCATCGGGAAAGTCGGCTTCTTACCTTCCATATTCGGAATTTCTGAGCCGCTAATTTTCGGAACACCACTAATGCTGAATCCGATTTTCTTCTTCCCGTTCATTTTCACATCCGTATTCAATGGTGTCATCACGTATCTTTGTATGTATTTCGGGATTGTCGGAAAAACGTTCGCCGTCTTCTCCTGGCAAATGCCCGCACCAATTGGAGCATTTCTATCCACCATGGACTGGCGAGCCATCGTTCTCGTATTCATCCTGATTTTCTTAAACGGCCTAATGTACTACCCATTCCTAAAAGTGTATGAGAAAAACCTTGTCGCTTTAGAAAAAGAAGCCGAAGAAGAAAACATCGCTGCTAATTAATAGCCACTTAAATAGAGATTGGGACAAAAAAACTCGTCTCTTTCTCTATTTGGTGTTGTATAATAACAATAGGTTAAGGGAGAATTAGGGGGGATATAATGACTATTTCAGAAAGGCAACGTTCATTGTTAGAAAAGCTTAACGACAGCCAAAAGACAGTAACAGCAAAAGCACTTTCAGAAATGTTAGGCGTTTCTTCCAAAACTGTGCGAAATGACATTGTGCAAATTAACCAGTCATTTAGTTCCACAATCATCGCATCAAAAGCTGGAAAAGGCTACTTTCTAACGCCAAACGAGCAGCTTTCACAAATAAATCTAACCAAAAATAGCGAAAATCTACATTTTGAATTATTACGCCATATTATCGAACAAGATCATACCAATTTCTATGATTTAGCGGATCAATTTTTCATTAGCGAATCGACGTTAGCTCGTATTATTAAAGAACTCAACGCGGTTATCGCTGAAAAAGATGAGTCGCTTTGTATTATTCGAAAAAGCAACGAACTACTAACCGAGGGCGGCGAAGAAGAAAAACGGCGCATCTTCAATCTATTCCTCAATCAAGAAATCGAAAACCATCAATTAAGCCTAGATAAATACGCCGATTACTTTGATTACTGCAATCTAAAGCAACTTTCCGAGCTTATTATTGCCTACCACAAAAAGAACGATTTTTTTATGAATGATTTCTCAACGATTTCGTTCATCTTGCATATCGCCGTTTTAATTGAGCGAATTAGTATGGGGAGTTATATTCAAAGAACGGCTTTAACAGAACAAGATAAAACTAGTCTTGAAATGGCAGAGCATCTAGCCGAAACGTTAGAAAATGAATTGCAAATCAATATTCCAACGCAAGAATTAAGCTATATCGCCCGGCTTTATTCCGGCAAACTAACGACAACTTCAACCATTGACGCACAAGTTTTTGGCAGCGTTGTCACTCGGCTCCTTGAAGCAGTGGACCAAAATTTCCATATCGACTTTTCCGCTGATGAAAAAATAGCCACCTATCTAGTGGCCCATATTTCAGCCCTATACAAAAGAGCCAATCACAAACAATATTTAACCAATCCACTCACCGAAGAATTAAAAAACAAGTTCCCATTTATTTATAACGTCAGTGTTTATGCCTCTGCCTTTATTCAAAAAGAGCTTGCGATCACTTTCCCAGATGACGAAATCGCTTATATCGCGCTACATTTTTTATCTGCTTCGGAAACGATTAATCACGGTAAAAAAAGAAAAATCCTCTTGGTTTCACCGTACGGCGCAGGTAGCCAACGTTTAATTCATAATCAACTTAAGAAAATTGCCGATTTTTCGATTGACTTGCTCGTTTCTCAATCTATTTTTGATATAAAGCAGTTCACCTTAGACAAAGAAATCCATTTAATTATCACCGCCGAACCATTAAACCTAACAACTGACATCCCAGTCTATCATTACGATTTACTTTTAACAGAAACAGATTTGCAGAAAATCAAGCACATTTTAGAAACTAAGCCCAAAGCCGATTCGATTTCCAGAAAATTTTTCAAAAAAGAGCTGTTCTTCCCAAAACAAAACTTCAAATCAAAAGAAGAAGTAATTACGTTTCTTTGCGAACAGTTAACTGCATTCGACTACTGCGACCCCGATTACGTAGCAAAAGTATTTGAGCGCGAACAATTATCAAGCACCTGTTATGGCAACTACTACGCCATCCCGCATGCCATCCAGCGAAGCGCGAAAAAAAATGCCGTCGCCGTATGCTCACTTGATAAACCAATCGACTGGGGCGGAAATCGCGTCAAACTCGTCCTCCTGCTCACCATGAAAGAAGAACGCGACAACTCTTTTGAAGAATTATTCGGCCAACTAGTAACCATCTTAAACGAACGCAGCTTCGTCAAAAAACTAGCAAAACAAGAAGATTTCCAGCAATTTATCGAACTTTGCGAACAAAAAACCCTAGATTCTTAAACAATCTAGGGTTTTCTAATCCGATCAATTCCAAAAACAACAATCGGCAAATAATTAAAAAAGAAACTAATCCGCTGACAAAAACCAATTTTATCTAAAACCGGCAAGTCATTCACAGCAGGAATCCGCGCAAGCCCATAAACACCAGCCGACAGCAAACTAACAATGAGTAAAACTAGATAGATATTGCTGCGGGTTTTATCGCCAGTTTTCCGGTAAAGAATGACCAGAAACAACGGAAAAATCAAAAATCCCGCATAACCAAGCCCCGAGCCAATATTATGCACCCAAGTCGAAAATGTCCAACTCGCCTGCTCCGTGTCAATACTAAACAACCCGGTAAAAATACAATCGCCAATCCCATACAAACCAATCGCAGAAGCAAGCAAAATCGCCAAAGTCCGCGAAGTTTTAACAACGCTCTGATAAATCGCCGGCAAAGCGAGCACAAAGAACACCCCAGACACCACCGACCAAACCAAAAACGCTCCCCGCACCGGACTAGCCACATCCCCAAACACACTCATAACCCGCGTCATTTGATTTAATTCTGGGTAAAAAATTCCAAGTATGTAAGGCGTTAGAAAATCACTCAAAACGCCGAGTAATAAAAAGTAAAAACCGTATTTTTTTAGAAATTTCATTTGGATCCTCCTTTTATGAAATTTATTTTGGATATATTAGTGTAATTTTAACTCCATATTAATTATACAAATCTATCCCCATCTAATCTAGTTTAAGCTTTCTATGACAAAATAATAGCCCCAATCAAATAAAAAGCCGGAAAAAATACTCTTCCAGCCTCTCATAAATTTAATACTATTATTTTTTATACGCCCTACAACGAAAATTAATTAATCCAATGTAAACCCTTGTTTTTTCAAAAAGCCAGCTATTTCTGGTCTTCGTATTTCTTCAAAAAACGCTACATTCTTGTCTCCCCATGAAGTTTGATGCTGATTTTTTTCACGTAAAGCATAATAATCTTTGGTCAATTCCTCATACGCTTTTAAATCCGTAAATTGTTCATGTGGATATTGATTTTCTCCTACTTGATTTTCTAGTAATAGCCGTGGTTTTACTTGATTTTTATATTCTGGAACGCCTACAGTTAATCCGAAAACAGGTATCGTAAATGGTGGTAAGTTTAGCAATTCAGCTACTTTTTCAATATCATTTCTTATTCCACCGATATAACAGATTCCTAAATCAAGAGACTCAGCAGCAATAACCATATTTTGAGCTGCAATTGTAGCATCTATCACAGAGACGAGTAATGATTCCATATTTCTCAACCCATCTAAAGTTCTATTATTCTCCAGTAAAAGTTTTGATTGTCGGTATAAATCCCCTACAAACACATAAAAGGTCCCCGTTTGATTTACATAAGAAGCACTATTTGTAATTTCAGCTAGTTCCTTTCTTAGTTTTTCATCTGTGATTTCTAAAATAGAAAAAGATTGCACAAAATGCGAACTAGATGCACTTCTCGCAGCTGTTAATAAATGTTGTTTGATTTCATCTGATAATCTTTCATTTTTAAATTCTCTTACTGAAACATGTTTAACCAATTGTTGAATGGTTGTATTCATAACATAACCCCCAAATTGAATTTATATTGTAAATAAAGTATAATCTATCTGCGCTATCATTTGAAATGCGAAAATCATATGCCGGTATCATTATTTTTGATACCAAAAGGAGAAAATTATGGATATTGAAAACATGAAAGCATTTAATAAAGTAGCTGAACTAAAGAGTATTTCTGCAGCAGCGAATGAACTGCATCATTTACAGTCTAATATGTCCAATAAAATAAAAAATATCGAAAAACAGTTCCAAACTCAACTTTTCTTCCGGCACTCGAATGGTGTGGAACCAACTAAAGAGGGCGAAAAAATCTATCAACAATTCAAAAAAATGATTTTATTATGGGAGGAAACGATTGATATTATCAATAATGAAGAAGAAACTATCTCAATCGGTATTACGCAATCTTCTTTGCCTATGGAATTTAACACAATCATTAAAGAGTTCTATCAACAGTTTCCAAATAAAAAATTATCTATCGTTAGCGGAAGTACAAGTGAATTAATACCAAAAATAGCTAACAGAGAACTAACCATCGCATATGTCGCTGAACTCGAAAAAGAAAATTTATTTCAAGATAGCCAAATCATCTCACAAACGCTCTCATGGGATAAACTAGTTTTCGCAGGCAACACAGCTGGAAAATCAGTCCAAAAAATATTAGCGGAAGAACGATTATACGTCTTCAGCAAACAATGTTATTCATACCGCGCCCTGGCTGCTCTCATTAACGATATTAATATCCCAAATGTTTCCATATCAGAGATCAATATTCCCGAAACACTTGTTGAAATCTGCAATAATGAACTTGGTATTGGAATTATCCCCGAAAGCATCGCACTAAACTATCATTTTCTAAACTATGAAACATTACCCACAGAATACGCATCACTTCGAAAAACATTAATTTATCATGCAGATCATACAATTTCAAATGGTGAAAAATGGCTTATCGAAAAAAGTAAACCAGCATTCAAAAGTTAAGTTGTTGATTACAACCCTTTCAACCAGCTAGCTATTTATGATAAGGCTCCCCCCGAACAATTCGAAACGCCCGGTAAACCTGCTCCACCAGCACCAATCTCATCAACTGGTGTGGCAGCGTTAACCTCCCAAACGAAATCCGCTCATTACTCCGCTTCAACACCGCCTCACTAAGTCCCAGCGATCCACCAATCACAAACGTCACCTTACTCTTACCATAAGTCGCCAGCTTATCCAAATCCGCCGCAAATTCTTCACTCGACTTCATTTTCCCATCAATCGCCAGCGCAATCACATGGGCATCGTCCGGAATCTTTGCTAAAATCCGCGCACCCTCTTTATCTTTTACTTGCTTCATTTCGGCATCACTCAGCACTTCCGGAGCTTTCTCATCCGGAACTTCCACGATCGTCACTTTCGCATAGGCGCTAAGTCGTTTTAAATATTCGGCGATTCCTTGCACTAAATATTTTTCTTTTAATTTCCCGACCGTTACAATTTGAATATTCATTTATGCCACCCTTATCTTTTTTAATACTTTTATCATACATCAAAAATCCCTCATTGCACTAGTCAAAATAAAATAAGAGCAGCTTTCCATAAAAAGTTATTCCACAGGTTATCCCGCCCTTATACACAAGTTATCCCCAAAAATTATCCACATATCCACAAGCCCCTTCTCTATTTTGTGTCCGAACGTATATTCTCCACAATATATATGATAGCCAAATTTCACTATCCACAGCTTATCCACAGGTAAAATCGTCGCCTAACTATTCAAAACTCAAACTCCACCAAACAGCGGAACCCCTTCTCCTACAATCAATCTCGCGAATCAAATCTCTATGTAAAGTTATTTTCCTTGTCACATATCCAGCTTATAAAAAGTAAAAATGTGGATAAATGGCTTTCTATCCACATTTTTCTTTTTTGACCTATATTTTCGCAAAAAATGTGTTTTTTTCAAAAATAAATCTGTGTTTATTGATTAAATTATCAAAATTGTTCTTTTCCACAAGATATTCACTGCTTACACACAGGTTATCCACAGAAGTTATCCACATATCCACAAACCAGTTCTATATTTAGTAGGAGAATTCTTGTTCTCTACCATATCTATATCCGAAAAAAATCGCTATCCACAAGTTTTCCACAGAAAAAAAGCCACCCTCTTTTTCAAGAGAATGGCTTTTTGTTATCATGTAGTTGTTTTTGCTGCTTCTAATTTAATATCTGTGGATTTTTCTTTACCGTCACGATAGTATTTCACTTTGACTTTATCGCCAATTTTCACGTCGTTACCGTATAGAATTTTGCGTAATGTCATGGAGTTTGTTACTTTTTGGCCGTTTAGTTCAACAATAACATCGTATTGTTTCAAGCCTGCTTTGTCTGCTGCAGAACCGGATACTACTTGTTGTACCATTGCGCCGTAATCTACGCTATCAGGTAATTTCAAGATATTTTTTTGTTGTGTTTCTGGAATTGTATCAACATCACGTAAGGATACGCCTAGAGATGGACGTTCTACTTCGCCTTTTGTTTCTAGTTGTTCGATGATTGGTTCTACTGTGTTACTTGGAATTGCAAAGCTAATACCTTCTACATTTTCCATCGAAATTTTCATTGAGTTAATACCAATTACTTGGCCTTCAATATTAATTAAAGCTCCACCACTGTTACCAGGGTTAATTGCTGCATCTGTTTGGATAACATCTGCTTCCCAGTCTTCTGTTCCGTCGCCATTTGTATCAACTGGTACTGCACGGTTTAGACCAGAAATAATACCTTGTGTTACAGAACCGGAAAATTCTGTTCCTAGTGGGCTACCAATTGCAATTGCTGGTTCACCAAGTTTTAATGAATCTGAATCGCCGAATGCAGCGACTGTAGTAACATTTTTATCATCAATTTCAAGAACAGCTAAATCGTTCCATTCGTCTGTCCCTAGTAATTTTGCTTCGGATTTTTTACCGTTTGTAAAAGTTACTTCTAATTTATTTGCATCAGCAACAACGTGATTATTTGTTACGATGTAGGCTTTTCCATTTGCCTTTTTATAAATAACACCAGATCCTGAGGAAGCTTCTTGTTCAGAAGTCGTTGTTCCATCAAGGGATGAAGATGATTGGTAATTTAGAACACTCACTACCGCATCTTGTACTTTGTCTACTGCTTTTGTTACATCTGATGTTGTATCTACTGAAACTTTTTCTACTTTGGTAGCTTTATTATTTGAGTTTGAAGTTGTATCTGCATTGTCACCATTATCCCAAGCGACAAAGAAAATAATAAGTCCTCCGATAATAACACCAATAAGTGCTGTTAAAAAGTAACCGATAAAGTGTTTGCCGCGTTTCGGTGGTTCACCATTCCCGTTACCACTTCCGCCATTATTCACTCTATTAGGTGGAACTGCCCCGCCACCAGTTGTACCAGCGCGTCTTGGCCCTGGAGCCGGTCTAGCAGGTTCTGGTTCTTTATTACTTGCTTCTTCAAAAAATGCATTTGTAGAACTCGCCTCGGCTGCATCTTCTGTCGCTCCGGCAAATTTCTCCCCTTCTGGGGTCACGCCTTCTACAATAGGAGTTTCTTGGACTGGTTGCGCGCTCTCCGGTGTATGTAAAGTATCCTCGACCTCTCTTTTTGGCGTGCTTTCATTCTCGCTGTTTTCATTTAAATTCTTTTCTTTCTCGTCCATGTCTTCCTTCCTCTCTGCAAATTTCGCATTTATATACTTCCATAATAAACCCCAAATATGAAAAAACGATGAAAAAGCTTTAAAAAAACGGTGAAACTTAAATAGTAAAGATAGATGTAGCATTATCAGGGTCTGTGTCAAAAATTTCTAGTTTACCCCCAACATCAATACCTTCTGCCATAAGTGTTTGTGTTACGCTCATTCTCGCAAGTTCTTTCATATTGTTGTCTTTACTAAGGTGTCCTAAATAAATTCGTTTTGTTTGATCGGTAATGACTTCGCTCATTGCTATTGCAGCGTCCTCATTGCTCACGTGTCCCTCGTCACCAAGAATTCTGCGTTTTACATTCCACGGATAGCGTCCCATTCGAAGCATTTCTACATCATGATTACTTTCAAAAAGATAAGCATCAGCCCCCGCAATATGACCTTTCATTCGGTCGCTTACATAACCAGTGTCCGTTATCATTACAAATTTTTTATTCCCTTTATGAAATATGTAAAACATCGGCTCAATTGCATCATGAGAGACTCCAAAGGATTCCACTTGCATGCTACCAAAGGTTTTTACTGTTTCCATATCAAATTGGAATTTTTGATCTGAAGACACTTCGCCAATCATATTATCCATTGCTTTCCACGTTTTCGCGTTAGCATAAATAGGGAGTTTGTATTTCCGAGCAAGCACACCAAGACCTTTAATATGATCTGAATGTTCATGAGTAATTAGAATCGCGTCTAAATCGTTCATATCACGACCAACTTGCGCGAATAATCCTTCCATTTTCTTTCCACTCAAACCACAATCGATCAGAATTTTTTGGTCTCCTGTTTCGACAAGTGTGGCATTCCCTGAGCTTCCACTGGCTAATATACTAAATCGGATTTGATCCGTATCTTTTTCCGTTAAAATTTTATTTGCGAACATTTTTTATCCCCCTAAAGGCTTATATATCTTTCATTGTAACGCTAATTCGGCAAAATTGCATGCCCTATCGTTTGAAAAAGCCAACCTAATTTTTCATGATAATTAGGTTGACTCATTTTTTATTTGGTTTTCTGACGGCTCGATAATTCTGTACCTGGCTCGGTGGTTGATTTGTTGTCTGATTGATTAATTACTTGTTCGTCTTTGGCATTTACGAGGACATAATTAGTTTCACCAGAATGTTTTACTTCAAAACACCAAACGGGGAAGTATACATTTCCAGAGGGTAGCTGTACTGTCGTGTAATAGCCAAATGTTGCAGAAACCACGTCGCTGTCTTGCTTCAATTCTCCGTGCTGATAAACCGCTTCTAATGCATCTGTTGCGGACATTAAATTGGTTTTATCTTTTAAATCATCTTGCTTGGACATCCAAGTTTGCTCGTATGAGATCACTCGGTCATCTTGATCTAAATAAAAAGTAATTTGGCCCGCTTCATCAAATAAAACCATATTATTATTAATTAATTGATTAAAAGTGAGGGTCCGAGCATCTTTGTCATAATTCCAAAATTGATAGGATTCCCCGCGATAAACATCTGATTCCATAAATTTTTGAAATTCTGGGTTACTACCTTTTTTGCCAGCTTTTACGGGAGTTTGTAAGACAGAATAGATTTGTTTATTGTTATCTTTAAGCGTAATGGCTTGCCCTGTAAGATCGCTCACATCTTTTGTTGTAAAAGCTGCTCGCTCTGTAGTGAAAATAGAGCCGCTAGTAGGTTTGGTCGATAAATCAGGATGAGAGATATTATCTGCTTTTAATCGTTCTTCTAGCGTTTCATTTCCGAGTGTATCTGGGTCATCTGATAACTGCTTGTTGAAAAATATTACCGCTAAAAAAACATTAAGAATGAGGAGAGTCACAATAAAAATCATTTGTGTTTTACGCCAATCCATTTTTATTCACCCGCCTTTTCTGCGTCTGGTTGGAAGATGAACCATTTGTCATGATACTTATACAACCACGTCGGCTCTAATGTTACAAGACGATTCATGCCCGAAGATTCGCTTCTAGTCATATGATAGCCAGGAACAATATCTTCAATTTCTTCTGCTTTGACGTTAGGATTTTGGGCAAGAGCACTATAGACAGAATAAGAGGATGGTAACGTAACTTCTTTTTTCTCTCCGGGAACATCTGTATCTAAGCGGAAAAATGGTCTCATGTATTTATAAACAGCTTCAAGTCCTTCTGTTACAGAAATATCCGCCATGCCATTCTCATTGTATACTTGTAAATTATCGATGAATAAACTGAAATTAGTCGTCGCACTTTCCGCGGCATAACCTGTGAAATAGTAAGCGCCGTCGCCAGTCCAACCAGCATGGTCGTTCACAAAGTTAAAACTATCTTGAATAAGTCCAGCTCGTTTGACACTACTGAGATCTTCTGGATTAGTACGTTCTTGTGATGGATTTACAT
This sequence comes from Listeria monocytogenes ATCC 19117, assembly GCF_000307025.1. Taxonomy (GTDB): domain Bacteria; phylum Bacillota; class Bacilli; order Lactobacillales; family Listeriaceae; genus Listeria; species Listeria monocytogenes_B. The sequence goes on along the minus strand of NC_018584.1, from coordinate 328,907 downwards.
ACTCTAATACTTTATTATCTGTATCCATTTCAATGACACTTGAACCATCTGTGTATGTGTTTCCTTCACTTTTAACAGTACCAGAATCTTGGAATAGTGCGGACGTGAATAAATTAATTTCAAGCGAATCGATGATATATTTTTTGCGATTTAGTTTCGTTTTTTCAGAGCTTAGAAAAAGATTGCGTTTGTTTGAAATTAGCTTATCATTTTGAGTCAGCTTGCTTTCGTTCTTTTTAACAATTTTTTCGATTTTATCAATGTCTTTATTTTGCAAAGAACTTTGGTAAATATTTTCTTGATCGTCATTTGTGAAATAAACCGAATGTAGCCCAGTATCCGTTTTGTTAATATCAAAAACAATTCGATTAAAGAAAGCTGACTCAAGCCCTTCCCCTTCTACTTGAAAAATTTGAGCAAAGATAGAGAACGGAATATTATTGGGGAAAATAATCTCGATAGTTCCGTTTTTATGGATTAATTTCTCATAGTCTTCACTACTTTTTTTACTAGCTAATACTACTTCCGAGAAACTAAAGGCTTTACCTTGTGCCATTAGTTCGTTTAATAAATCAGCATCTAAACTTTGGTAATTATTTTCATTTGCATTTACAGCTAGCTTGTATGGTTTGAATACTTGCGATGTTGTCATTGTCTTGTCAATGGTTGTTTTTTCCACTTCTTTTACGTTAATTGCTTCGTAATCAGGTTGTCCCTTCCAAATAAAGTAGCTTAGGACAATACTGAGTACGACTAAAATGGTTAGTATAAATGAGCGAAATCCTGTTTTTTTCATCATTCCCAATCATCCTCCGGTAAGTCACTGTATGGCAGGGTGAATTTAATTATGGTTCCTTTGGTTTTATTACGTTCGGCCCAAATTCGACCACCATGTGCTTCGATAACTTCTCGAGCAATAGCGAGTCCTAACCCTGTTCCTCCCATTTCTCTCGAGCGTGCTTTGTCTACACGGAAGAATCGGTCGAACACATTTGCTAAATCCTCGTCTGGTACGCCTAAACCTTCATCGGCAATGCTTACTTCAATTTCATCTTCAAATTTTTTCAGATAGAAGGAAATGCGGCCACCATCCGGTGAATATTTATTGGCGTTAGAAATAATATTATCAAGCACTTGCATTACTTTATCTTCATCAATTTCGATGATGACTGGCTCTCTTGGAATATGGCGTTTGAACATGATTGTTTCTTTTTTCATCATTTCAAAACGGTCAATAATATGGTTAAAGAAATCCGTAAAGTTCACGAAGCTTTTTTCGAGTTGTTCTCTGCCGCCATCCATTCTGGAAAGTTTGAGGAGATCGTTAACGAGACGAATCATTCGTTCGGTCTCATTTTGCGTTACTTCAAGGAAACGTGGAGCGATTTCTTTATCTTCCCACGCGCCGTCGCTTAATGCTTCTAAATAGCTATGCATACTGGTAAGTGGGGTTCTTAGTTCATGTGATACATTGGATACGAAATCGCGACGTTCTTGGTCGACTTTTTCTTGATCGGTAATATCGTGAAGTACCGCGATAACCCCATTATTAAAGCCTGTTTCCCTTTGAATGACCGAGAAATTGGCACGAAGCACGTACGGTTTGTCGAGAGTACTACGGTCCATTGTTAGTGACCCATCTACTTCCATTAAATCTTCAAATTGGTACGTGTCTCCGATGTCTAAAACATCAATAATCGAGCGCCCATTCGCACTTTCATGTTTCACGCGAAGCATTTTTTCTGCTGGCGTATTAATGAGAATTACTTTCCCGCGGCGGTCTGTTGCAATTACGCCATCAGTCATATATGCGAGTACAGAGGATAACTTGCGCCGCTCCCCTTCAGTCATTGCTTGGGCTTCTTGGACTCGTTTTGTTAGTGTATTAAAAGAATCAGCCAGTTCACCAATTTCATCGACACCGTATACTTTAACTTTGCGGCTATAGTTGCCGCGAGCCATCGCATAAGCTTGACGTTTCATTTCGATAATTGGTTTAGTAATGGTTCTTGATAATAGAATTCCAAGGACGGCTGTAATAATCATCGCAATCAAAGTCCCTGTGATGAAAATGTTTGTAATATCATCAACTTGTTTATAGACACTTTCGATATCGGCGACAAGATAAATAGCCCCTATCACTTGGCCTTTATTTTTGATGGAGGATACGTTCACCCAAACGCGGTTATTTTTATTCGATTCGTCTTTATAGATTTTGTCCTCAGAAGTCGTTCCAAGTGATAATGTTCGTTTTACAAGTGGATCGTTGCTTTTTTGTCCAACAATTCCTTGGTTATTTAAATTAGATGTGCCGAGAATTTTTCCTTTGTCATCTACAATTCTTACTTCGATTAAATTGCTACTTGCGCGAGAATAATCGACTAAGAGTTCTCTAATATCATTTTGTAACTTGACGGAGTTGTCGCTATTTTTAATAATTTCTTCTCTAGCGTTATAATCTAAAAGCGTAATACTATTCGTAATAGAATCTTGAAAATTTTTCTCCAGTTGCCCTTCCAGCTCACGTACAAAATACGCGCCGATTACTTGCATTGCAACGATAATTAGTAGCAAATACATAATAACTAACTTAAATTGTACGGACTGAAAAAATCTCATTTTATGCATAAGTCTTTCTACTCCTATTCGGGGTAATATATTTAAATTAGTATACCATATGTTATGGTGTAGACGTATTGTTTTTCCTGTTAATTGGGTCGATTTATTTATAAAAATAGTAACTAAGTAAGCGAAAATACCCAAAAAAAGTGGTCACCGAATTTTTTTCACTTCGGCGACCACTTCTTGTTATTTATTCTTGTTCTGGATTGCGTAAATAATAGCCAACTCCGCGTCTAGTTACTAACCATGCTGGGTGACTTGGGTTATCTTCAATTTTCTCACGTAAACGACGAACGGTAACATCCACCGTACGAACATCGCCGAAGTAGTCATAGCCCCAAACGGTTTGAAGTAAATGTTCACGTGTCATGACTTGTCCCATATGTTTTGCTAAATAATGTAGTAATTCGAATTCACGATGTGTTAGTTCGATTGTTTCTCCACGTTTAGAAGCCACATATGCATCCGGATGAATAATCAAAGAACCAATTTCTAGTTCGCTGTTTTCTTCTTCCTCGGCTGCATTTGAGCTGACTTGGCTGTGACGGCGCAAATTGGCTTTCACTCGAGCAATTAACTCGCGATTACTAAATGGTTTCGTTACGTAGTCATCTGCACCAAGTTCTAGTCCGATAACTTTGTCAATCTCTGAATCTTTCGCTGTTACCATAATTATTGGCATATCATATTTTTTACGTACTTCACGACATACCTCAATACCATCACGACCTGGAAGCATAATATCCAGTAAAATTAAATCTGGCTGAACTTCTTCTACAAGTTCTAACGCTTCATCGCCATCATAGGCGCAATATACATCAAAGCCTTCTTTATTTAGATTAAACTTAACTATATCCGCAATCGGTTTTTCGTCATCTACTACAAGAATTTTCTTTTCTGCCATTTTTTTACAGTCCTCTCATTCCTGGATTTCGCCGGCTTTAACCGGGACAGATACTTTTTATTTAATGCATAAAAATCTCACTAAACATTTTAAATTCTGGCCTGCCTTCATAAAACAACATGCTAAGAATAGACTTACTAACCAATTATAACACATCCCATTAATTATCTGAATTATTACAAGCGATTTTCTCTTAAAATTGGATAAATTGGCTACTGCTGTGTAACTTTATCGAACAAATGCAATTTGGAAACTCGCGTTACTGCTTCTTCCAAGCGCTCTTCATCCATTAAAAGACCTACGCGGACGTAACCTTCACCAAACTCCCCAAAGCCACTACCATCCGCAACGGCAACACTGACCTCTTCTAGCAGATAATCAGCAAATTCGCTACTTGTAAAATTTTCCGGGACTGGCATCCAAGCAAAGAACGAACCCGTCGGCGCAACTGCCTCCCAACCAATTTTCTTACAAGCAGAAATAAAGACATCCCTGCGACTTTCATAACGAGCGGTTAATTCACCCACACAAGTCTGATCTCCTGTTAAAGCTTCGATTGCAGCATCTTGAATCCCTGGAAAAAGACTTACATACATATGATCTTGAATAAGATTAATAGCTTCAATAACTTCGCTGTTCCCAACTGCAAAACCAACGCGCCAGCCAGCCATATTATATGTTTTCGAAAGTGTATAAAGTTCAATTCCAACTTCTTTTGCACCGTTTGTTTCTAAAAAACTAATTGGTTTTTTACCGTCAAAGCCAATACCTCCATATGCGAAATCGTGCGCAACAACGATATTATGATTCTTGGCAAAAGCGACTGTTTCTTCAAAGAAATCTGCCGTAGCCACAGCGCCAGTTGGATTATTAGGATAATTTAAATACATTAATTCAGCTTTTTCAGCTATGTCTTCTGGAATTTTAGTGAAATCTGGTAAAAAATTATTTGCGGCAATAAGCGGCATTTTTTCAAATTGAACTTCACCTAACACTACTCCTGACAAATAATCAGGATAGCCCGGATCAGGTAAAAGCATCGTATCACCTGGATCCATCAAACACATCGGCAGCTCCACTAAGCCTGTTTTTGTCCCAAACAAAATAGCTACTTCCGTGTCTGGATCAATCGTTACATTATATTCACGCGCGTAAAAATCCGCAGCGGCTTGTTTTAGTTCATGTTTTCCTCGAAATAAAGAATATTTGTGGTTAAGTGGTTTTTCTGAAGCTGTTTTCATTGCTTCCACAATATGTTTGGGTGTTGGCTGGTCTGGGTTTCCTTGTCCTAAATTAATGACATCATGCCCTTCTGCCACCTTTTTTCCAACTTTTTCAACAAGGCTAGAGAAAAACTGATCTGGTAAATTTTGCAAGCGTTTGGAAATTTTCATTTTACACCCGTCCTTTTCAAGTTTCATTGATTAAAATAGTAAAGTTTTCTGAAGTATTTGTCCAGTATGATTTTTTTAAAACTTAAAAAAGCATTGACAAATTAAGGTAATGTGCGTATATTTTTAACTAACAGGTTTTTCTAAAATATTTTCTCTTATCGAGAGCGGCAGAGGGACTGGCCCGATGAAGCCCGGCAACCTAACTTTATTTAAGCGTAAAGTGAAGGTGCTAATTCCAGCAAAATGGTGTATTCCATTTTGGTAGATAAGAGGAGCTGGATATGTTCGACTTTCCACTTCTCTATTCTAAATAGAGAAGTTTTTTATTGTTTTCATGAATAAATCTGGATAATCACACAACATACTAGGGAGGAAAAAAGATGAGAAAATTAACAAAAGGGTTAGGAATTTTACTTGCATCAAGTCTTGTTTTAGGATTAGCAGCATGTGGAGGAGGCAGTGACGACAAAGCCTTAAGCACAGAAAAAATTACAATTGGAACAACAGCAGGACCTCACCAACAAATCGCTGAAGAAGTTCAAAAATTAGCGAAAAAAGACGGTCTTGAAATCAAAATCAAAACATTTGATGATTATAACACGCCAAATACAGCTTTAAATGATGGTGATTTGGATGCGAATAACTACCAAACAATTCCATTTTTAGAGCAACAAAAGAAAGATAAAGGCTACAAATTAGACGTTGCTTTTAAAACAGTAGCATTCCCAATGGGCATTTACTCCAACGATATTAAAGACTTGAAAAATCTTAAAAAAGGCGACAAAATTGCCGTTCCAAATGATCCAAGTAACGAATACCGTGGTTTAAAACTGTTTGAAGATGCTGGCGTTATTAAATTAAAAGATGGTGTGGAAGAAAAAGCAACGAAAAAAGACATTGCTGAAAACCCGCTTGACCTTGAAATCGTTGAACTTGAAGCTTCTCAAATACCTGCACAATTAGATGAAGTTGCAGCCGCAGCTATCAATACTAACTTTGCAATGGGCGCTGGACTTTCTATTAATAAAGATGCCATTTACCACGAACCTACAAAAGACAATCCATATCCAAACGTTTTCGTTGTTCGTAGTGCCAACAAAGACGATGAAGTCGTAAAAACATTAGAAAAATATTACCATTCAGATGAAGTAAAAGCATTTATTGAAAAAGAATTTAATGGGTCTGTAGTACCTGCATTCTAGGGAGTTGTTTTATTTTGATCGAATTACATCAAGTTTCAAAATCATTTAACGTAAATGGAAAAACCGTAGAAGCCGTCAAAAATGTTTCTATTACAGTAGAAAAAGGAGAAATTTTCGGTGTCGTTGGTTACAGTGGCGCCGGGAAAAGTACCCTTGTTCGTTGCATCAACCTGCTTGAACGTCCAGATGCCGGCCAAGTTGTGATTGATGGGAAGAACTTATCTACCCTATCAAGCAAAGAACTTCGTGTCGCTCGCCGGAAAATCGGCATGATTTTCCAAGGATATAACCTACTAAAAACCGCAACTGTCTATGATAACATTGCCAAACCATTAAAATTAGAAGGCGTTCCAAAAGACGAAATCGAGACGCGCGTAAATAAATACTTGTCAATTGTTGGCTTAGAGGATAAACGAAACAACTATCCAAGCCAACTTTCTGGCGGTCAAAAACAGCGTGTGGCGATTGCTCGTGCTCTTGCGCATGAGCCAGAAATTCTCTTAAGCGATGAAGCAACAAGCGCCTTGGACCCTGAAACAACAGAAGCAATTTTGCAACTGTTACTTAAAATTAATGCGGAACTCGGCATTACGATTTTCTTAATTACACATGAACTTGATGTCATTCAACGTATTTGTGACCGGGTTGCTGTAATGGAAAATGGTCATTTAGTGGAACAAGGTACGGTTCTTGATATTTTCACGAAAGCAAAACACGCGACAACCAAGCGCTTTGTGGGATCGGAAGCTAGTTTCGATATCCCGCAAGATTTGCTTGAAAAATATGTTGCGACTGGGAAATTGGTTTCTCTTCATTTTATTGGAGACGAAGCGGATGAACCTGCGCTCGCTCTTGTATCACGTAAATTCGACGTTCTTCCAAGCATTTTAGCTGGGGGAATTGATCATTTGAAAAACGGAACACTTGGAAAACTGCTCGTTCATTTAAAAGGGGACGAAGTTGAATACAGTAAAGCTATTTCTTATTTGAAAGAATCTGGAGTCGTTGTTGAGGAGGTCGAGTTACTATGAGTTTGTTTTTTGAAGAATGGGGCCCGATACTTTGGCAAGGATTTCTAGAAACGCTTACGATGACTGGGATTACACTCGTGATTTCACTTGCGATTGGTTTACCACTTGGCGTATTTTTAACATTAACGCGTAAAGGTGGTCAATCAGAAAACCTGGTTGCCTACAGTATTCTAAACTGGGTTATTAATATTTTACGTTCATTACCGTTTATTATTTTGTTATTCTTAATGATTCCCGTAACACGGTTTGTTGTTGGGACTACTATTGGGATTCAAGGGGTTATTATGCCACTTGTGGTATTTACGGCACCTTATATTGCCCGTTTAATGGAGTCCGCCCTTTTGGAAGTGGACCGTGGAGTTGTGGAAGCCTATCAAGCTATGGGAATTTCTACACCAAAAATCATTTGGAGTGTCGTTATTCGCGAAGCTCGGTCTGGTATCGTTCTTGGCTTAACTATCGCTACAATCGGTCTAATCGGCGCGACTGCAATGGCTGGACTTGTTGGTGCTGGCGGACTCGGAACAATTGCTTACCAATATGGTTTCCAACGTTTCGAACCAACTGTCATGTATACAACCATTATTATTTTAATTATCATGGTACAAGCACTACAATCATTCGGTAATTTCTTATCTAGACGTCTTAAAAAAGATTAATTCACTACTTAGAGCTTGGTGCGAAGTGTTCCAATATGGACTCGTCACCAAGCTTGTGTTATTTTTAAAAGAAAAAGGGAGCGAAGAACATGTGGAAGTTGGCATTATGTCAAACTGATGTAGTTTTTAAATATCCTGATGCAAACTATGCACGGATTGAAAAAGCTATAGTTGAAGCTGCAAAAAATGGGGCAGATATCGCAGTTTTACCAGAAATGTGGAATACAGGTTATGCTTTAAATGAATTAGCTGGGGTTGCTGATTTAAATGGGGAGAGAACGAAAGAATTTTTAGCAACACTTTCTGAAAAACACCAAATTGCTATTATCGGTGGCTCGGTCTCTATTTCGGAAGGAACCAAATTTTCTAATACAATGTATGCTTTCGACAAATATGGTGGACTACTTTCTTCATATAAGAAGGTTCACTTATTTCAGCTTATGAATGAGCATCTCTATTTAGAGGCTGGGAATGATAAAAATCTATTTCGACTGGACGGTGTTTCTTGCGCTGGTTTCATTTGCTATGATATTAGATTTCCAGAATGGATTCGCAAACACACTTCAGAAGGATCGGAAGTCATTTTTGTTTCAGCTCAGTGGCCAGCCGAACGTGTTACTCAGTGGGAGCAACTACTTATTGCACGCGCTATTGAAAATCAAGCTTTTGTCGTTGCAGTCAATCGAGTTGGCGATGATCCTAATAATCATTTCAATGGGCACTCACTTGTGATTGATCCACTTGGAAATATTGTCGCTCATGGCGGTGAAGACGAAGGAAATATTTATGCTGAGATTGACTTAAAACTTGTTGCTGAAACGCGAGGCATCATTCCAGTTTTCACAGATAGACGACCTGAGCTTTACTAAATAGCTAAAAGATGCAAAATAATATTTTTTGCATCTTTTTCTCATTAAATGTTCATATTATCGGCAAAAAAGTGGCAATTTGGTATAATTAATATAGATTAATTTTTTGTTAATTTTGATATTATGTATTATAGTTAACAAAAAAAGTAAAGGGGCTGCTAATAATGGATGCATTATTTAATTATAAAGAGTTTGTTCGGCTTTCTCATGAAGGCAATATTAAATATGAAAAATTAAAAGTTCCAAAACATACAGATTTAGTAAATACTGCCTCGCAAAGAAATAACCATGTCTATTTAATTGTAGAAGGCTTCGTGTCTATTTCTATGAATCCGCAATCTAGTAGTATTTATACAGTCTTAGGTAAAGGCTCTTTTGTAAATTACTATAGTTTGTTCCAAGGAAATGTAGATGACTTTCTGTTTACAACCATTTCCCCGTGCACTATTTACAAATATTCTTTTAAAGATTTAGAGTACTTTCTTTCGATGTTTCCAGAGAATTTTGGTTTTCAATTTTTCATTATGCGAGACTTGGCGCGACATGCATTCTTCAAAAGCCTTTTCGCCGAGACTAGTTCTTCTGATAAATTAGAGCTTTCTTTTTCTAATATGGGCAAATTACACGGAACGCTTTATGAAAAAGATAGTGTTATTTTACCGAAAGAAATGCGAACTAGTACTATCGCTGCTTATAGCAATCTATCGAAAAGCAGTTTTTACAAACAATTAACCCTTTTAAAAGAACAAGGTAAGATTTGGAAAAATGGAAGAGAATGGGTTGTTAGAAATAAGGAATTGTACGATTATGTGAAAGCTAGACAATTTGTTGATTAAAAAACGCCACCTGAGTTATGGGTGGCGTTTTTTATTTGGATTAGTACTATCATCATTCTTACATTGTTGATTCTATGCCCGCACATATATTCAATAAGCATCCAAAGCAAAAAGAATAAGCCCTCCATCAAAGAGGGCCTATTTCACAACTCATACAAAACCACTTCACCAGTAGCAAATGATTTCTGCACATCAATAATTCTTTGGTTGCTGGAACCGCGGAATGCTAGGTTGGGGTCGAATAGTTTTTGTTCGAAGCGGCCGTCTACCAGAACATCTATTAAGGATAGAAGTTCTAGTTTGTCGGCGGTTTCTTGCATCATTTCGTCCCAGGTGTAGCCGGTCCATGACCAGATATCTTTTGTTTCGCCGTATGTCGCGCGGATTCGTTTCACGACAGATAGGCATGTGGCGGTGTTTAGAAATGGTTCTCCGCCAAGTAAAGTGAGGCCTTGGACGCTTTCATGTCCGATGTCTTTTAGGATATCGTCTTCTAATTCTTTCGTGTAAGGTTTGCCGTATTTAAATGATTGCGCAGCCTTGTTGTAACAGCCTTCGCAGTGGAAAGGACATCCAGATACATATAGACTGCACCGGACGCCCTCTCCGTCGACAAAGTTGAATGCCTTATAGTCGGCGATATACCCTCTGGATAATTCATTCGACTTCCATTCACACGGTTTTGGATTATTCACCTAAGTTCTCCATATGTTTCACGCGATTGCTAATTTCTACGTGACGTCCATGAACCATTGGACGTTTCATTGGGTTGCCTAAATAGCCACAAGTACGTTTTACAACATCTGCTTTTTCGGGGTCGGTGTTGCCACAGCTTGGGCATTTGAAGCCTTCTTCTGTAGGAACAAATTCACCTTCAAAATTACATTCGTAACATTTATCGATTGGTGTATTTGTACCAAGGTAAGCTACACGATCATAGGAGTAATCCCATACAGCCTCAAGTGCTTTCGTATTGTGAACCATTTTTGGATATTCACAATAATGAATGAATCCGCCAGAGCAAAATTCTGGATAATCTTTTTCAAAATCAATTTTTTCAAATGGGGTAATTTTTTTACGAACATCATAGTGGAAAGAGTTTTGGTAGTAGTCTTTATCTGTGATGTCTTTAATTACACCATATTTTTCTTTGTCTAAACGGTTAAAACGGTCAGTTAAGCTTTCACTTGGAGTCGAATATACGCTAAACCAGTAGCCATATTCATCTTTCCAGTTGTCCGCATAACCTTTTAGTTCTTTCAAGATATCAAGCGTGAAGTTTTTTGCTTCTTTGTCGCCTTCCCATTCACCGCCGTAAAATACAGTCGCTGCTTCATAAAGACCGATATAGCCGATAGAGATAGTAGAACGTTCTTTATTGAAAAGTTGATCAACATTTTCGCCATCTTGTAGTCGTTTGCCAAATGCTCCGTATTTATATAAAATTGGTGCATTTTCTGGACGTGCTTGACGTACGCGGTTTAAACGGAAAAGTAGCGCATCTTTGACAGTTTTCATGCGTTCGTGGAAAATTTCCCAGAAACGTTCTTTGTCCCCACCACTTTGGATAGCGATACGTGGAATGTTAAGTGTTACAACACCAAGATTGTTTCTTCCCGCGTTCACGTGTTCGCCGTTTTCGTTTTCCCAAGCTGGCAAGAACGAACGACAGCCCATTGGTACTTTGAAATCGCCTGTTAAGCGAACGAGTGAATCGTAGTTGAGTACATCTGGATACATCCGTTTCGAGGAACACTCTAGCGCCAATTGTTTAATGTCATAATTAGGATCTTCTGCATTTAAATTAGTTCCACGGCGAATTGAAAATACTAATTTCGGGAAAATAGCCGTGTGTTTATCTTTACCAACCCCACCAATACGCACTTTTAGGATGGCTTTTTGAATTTCACGGGCAAACCAATCTTCACCAAGACCGAAGCCTAGTGTTACGAAAGGTGTTTGGCCGTTACTTGTATATAATGTGTTGATTTCGTATTCTAAGCTTTGCATCGCATCGTAAATATCTTTGCGTGTTTTCTCCGCTGCATAACCTTCTTGTTTTTCTGGAACGACCCATTCCATCGCATCTTTTTTATGTTTTTCAAAGTTCAAACGCGCGTAAACGGATAAAACTTCATCAATACGGTCAACCGAACAGCCGCCGTACTGTGAACTTGCTACGTTTGCGATTATTTGAGCAATTTGTGCGGTAGCAGTTTGGATAGATTTCGGGCTTTCTACGTTGGCATTACCAATCGTAAATCCTTTTGACAGCATTCCTTCGATGTCGATTAAACAACAGTTGGTCATCGCATGGTATGGGCTGTAATCTAAATCGTGAAAATGAATTTCCCCTTTTAAATGAGCGTTGGATACGTGTTTTGGTAGCATGTATTTTAATGCGTAACTTTTTGCTACGGCTCCTGCTGTCAAATCGCGTTGCGTATTAAAGACAGTCGCGTCTTTGTTGGCATTTTCGTTTACTACTGTTTTGTCTTTTTGTAGTAGCTTTTCTACGCTTTTGTGCATATCTGTGATGTTTTCACGCTCATGGTCGCGATCATGGCGGTACTCTATGTAAGCCCTCGCTACATCAGGATACGTCGATTTCATTAAAGTATTTTCGACGCAATGCTGGATTTCATCGATGGTCATATCTGCCTTGTTAGGTAATTCACTTACAACCTCAAGCAAAATCTCTTCTAAGAAAGTCTCGTCCTCTAAATTAATTGCTTTCATAGATGCTTCAACGGCATTACGAATTTTAATTAAATCAAAGTTTGCTTTACGGCCGTCCCTTTTTATTACCATTTGTTCATTAAGTTGTTCCACGTACATGATAATCCCCCACTAACTATATATTGTGTCTGCTTTAATAATATAACACAAGATGAAGTTTTATTGTAATGATATCTGAGGAATTTCCGGAATTGGGACTAAAGAATTAAGCGCTGTGAAAAATCTTTCACATAAAAGGTCTTTTGTCCCTTTACTTCTTTTTATTTTTTTGCTACTTATGCAAGTTGCCCAACAGATGAATTTTTTCTTTGTGCAAATTGCCATAGTTTTTGTAAAGCGTTTTCATATACAATGAACACAAGTTAAAAAATAGAAAGAGGCGAAGAAAGTTGGCACAATTATCACTAGAACATATTTATAAAATTTATGATAACAAAGTAACTGCGGTATCTGACTTTAATTTAGAAATCGATGACAAAGAATTCATCGTTTTTGTAGGTCCATCTGGTTGTGGTAAATCTACAACTTTACGTATGATTGCTGGACTAGAAGAAATTTCAAAAGGCGAACTATCTATTGATGGTAAAGTAATGAACAATGTTGCGCCAAAAGACCGTGACATCGCAATGGTATTCCAAAACTACGCATTATATCCGCATATGACTGTATATGATAATATGGCATTCGGTTTAAAACTTCGTAAAATGCCAAAAGACGAAATTAAAAAACGTGTTGAGCATGCAGCAAATATTCTTGGCTTAACTGAATACTTAAAACGTAAACCAAGTGCACTTTCCGGTGGTCAACGTCAACGTGTTGCTCTAGGTCGTGCAATCGTTCGTGACGCAAAAGTCTTCCTAATGGATGAACCACTTTCCAACTTGGATGCGAAATTACGTGTGCAAATGCGTGCGGAAATCACAAAACTTCACCAACAATTAGATACTACAATGATTTACGTTACCCATGACCAAACAGAAGCGATGACAATGGCAACTCGTATCGTTATCATGAAAGACGGTGTTATCCAACAAGTTGGTTCACCAAAACAAGTTTACGATCACCCAGTAAATATGTTCGTAGCCGGCTTTATTGGAAGCCCAGCAATGAACTTCTTCAAAGGGCGTTTAGAAGGTTCTAACTTTATCGGTGATGATTTCACTATTGAAGTTCCAGAAGGCAAATTAAAACTTCTTAAAGATAGAGGGTTTGACGGTAAAGATATCGTTTTCGGTATTCGTCCAGAAGATATTCATGATGAGCCAATCGTTATTGAAGCTAATCCTGGTTATACGTTCAAAGCAACTACTATTGTTGCCGAGCTTACTGGTGCTGAATTTATGCTTCATAGCCGCGTTGGTACACATGAATTCGTAGCACGTGTTGATGCTCGCTCGGAACACCAACCAAACGAAGTACTGACTTTAGCATTCGAAATGTCTAAATCTCACTTCTTCGACCCAGAAACAGAAGATAACTTAACTGATTAATATTCTTAGAAAAACCCGCCAAGCTCGGCGGGTTTTCTTATTTTTCAAAAGGAAATTTAATTCCCCACTGCGTTCTAACATCGCTCATAATCGTGATAACATCATTTGTTAACTGATAAGTCGTGTTTTCTCCTGTCGCGATGCTCTCTTCCATAGCTATAATTTCATATTCTAAAGCTTTACTTGTTTCACCAACCTCAATTTCTTCCACTTTTCCAGTTGCCGTGTGTGTAACAGTTGCTCGGCTGGCACGCGGGTATTCATCTACAGTGATAAATCCTTCTTCACAAGCAATGACACCTCGTTTTGGCATTTTAGCACGGAAAGATAGCGATACAACCGCTAGTTCCTCTTCTTTATTTTTCAGTAAAATTCCGGACTGTTCGTCCACACCTGTTTCGAATTTCTTCATCGTCGTTAATACTTCATCCGGCGTTTCACTTAAAAAATACCGAGCAAAACTAAGGGCATACGTACCAATATCAAGTAATGCTCCACCCGCCAAATCCATATTATAAAAACGGTTTTTCGGATCTTTTTCTTTGGCACTTCCAAAAGCAACTTGAATAATTTTCAATTTACCAATTGCTCCAGATTCCACAATTTCTCGTAACTTTTTATAAAGCGGCATATGGAATATGGTCATTGCTTCTTTAACGATTAAGCCTTTCTCTTTGGCTAGCACATTGATTTCATTAAGTTCTTCGCTACTTACAGTTATCGCTTTTTCAGCTAAAACGTGTTTGCCGTTATGTAAACTTTTCATGATAAATTCATAGTGGTTAGAGTGTGGTGTAGCGATATAAACTACATCTATCGCCGGATCAGCAAGCATTTTGTCAAAGTCATCGTATACATTTTCTATTCCGTATTGACTTGCGAATGCTTGCCCCTTCTCTAAACTCCGTGCTCCTACCGCATAAATTTCACGGTTCATTCCTCGCATACCTTCTGCAAATTCGTGTGCAATTGAACCTGGTCCAAGAATTGCCCAGTTTAAATTTCCCATCATGGAACTCCTCCAAAAAATTATTTTAGAACTCGATAAAAACTATTGTATCATAATAACTATTCCGATTCGCACATGGTATACTTAAGTTATTAACTAAAAAGGATGATTTTATTTGACTAAAAAGTATTTGATTTGTTCCGATATCGATGGCACATTACTGCGCCAAGATCAAACTGTCTCTAAAAAAACGCGTGATTTAATCCAAACCTTAGAAAAAGATGGCCATATTTTTTCTATTTCTACAGGACGGATGTATCGCTCTGCCCGTGAAGTTGGCTTCCAAGTGAGTAATTCCGGTCATGTTATTGCCTCAAACGGATCCTACGCGGCTATTCGCGATGAACAACTGCTTAAAACCACTTTAGAAGAGAAGGCAATTCGCTCCACTTACGATATTATGAGCGACTTCGATCTACCACTTTTTTTCTTCTCTACCAATACACTTTTCTATACAAAAGAACCACCTGCTTTCTTCCAAAATCTTGCTGATAAAAGTCGCTTAGATACAGGACACAATAGTTTTTCGCTCGTTTCTATTAATGAAAAAGGTGTTTTTGATGAAAACATGCATCAATTTTTAAATGCTATTGTCGTTGCGGAAGATGATGCCTCAAAACTAACCGAAGTTCGCGCTGCTCTAAATGAAGCGAATGGTATTAGAGTCCTTTCTTCACACCATAATAATTTAGAAATACTTCCTGCTAATTCTGACAAAAAAACAGCCGTTGAAGCGCTTGGAAAGCATTACAATATTCCACGCGAAAGAATTATTACTTTTGGTGATGGCGAAAATGATATTGGCATGCTACAATATGCTGGAACCGGTGTTGCGATGGCAAATGCAAGCGATAATGTCAAAGCAGCAGCAGATCATCTTACTGACACGAATGAAGCAGATGGGGTTTACAAATTTCTAAAAGAATTCATTTCATAAGAGAAGAGGAAAAGGGATGAAAAAAGGGATTTTAAACGTATTATTAGTTTTTGCTTTAATTGCGGGGCTTTCCGTACCAAGTTCTATGCAAGTTGAAGCTGCTGCACCAACTATAAAAGTGCATTTTATTGATGTTGGTCAAGGAGATGCCATTTATATCAAAGCACCTAGTGGAGAAGATATTTTAATTGATGCAGGTAACAAAGGTAAAGGGAAAACTGTTGTAAATTATTTAAAAAAATTAAAAGTAAAAGATATTGAGATAATGATTGCTTCTCATTCAGATGCGGATAACATTGGTGGATTACCAGAAGTCATGAATAATATCAAGGTAAAAAGCCTTTATGCACCAAAATCCACAAACACAACAGCCGCTTACAAAAATTTTGTGAACACGGCGAAAAAGAAAAAACTAACCATTAAAACCGCAAAAGCAGGCGTAAAACTCCCTGTCAAAGGAGTAAATGCGCAGTTTGTTGGTCCTGTTAAAACTTACGGAAAAACAGATCGAAACAACTGGAGTGCTGTTCTCCACGTCGCATATAAGAAAAACACCTTCCTTTTCACAGGAGATGCGCAAACAAAAGCAGAAAACGATATGATTAAGGCAAAGAAAACCTTACGAGCTGACGTGTTAAAAGTAAGTACACAAGGTTCCAAAGCTGCAACAAGCAAAGCGTTTGTCAATGTCGTTAAACCAAAATACGCCATTATTAGCGTTGGGAAAAATGGATATGGCCACCCCACTTCACAAACCGTTAACACATTGACAAAAGCAAAAGCGAAAGTTTATCGAACAGATCGTAATAAAACCGTCGTTGTAACAGGCAACGGCTCCAGTTATTCTATCGGAAAATAATTTATGCTTATACGAAAAGCCAATAATAAAGATACGACTTTATTATTGGCTTTTTCCAACTATGCGTATTGGTTAACCTTTCTGAGTTAGAAATAACTCAAATATGACAAAAATATTGCGGTTACATTGGCTAAAAAAGGGTATTTTCATAAAAAAGAGGTTTTTTAGAAGTCTATTTTTAGTACTTGTGCAAACTTTTACGATGATACAATGTATTTGTATTAGTACAACTGAATCTGAAGGAGACGAAGTAAAAAATGGCCTATCCATTTAATCACAAAGAGTTTGTTGCAATGATGGAACAATACAATTTAAAATCTAACAGCATCACAATACCTGAACATACCATTCTAAATGATCTAGTTACTGAAAATCGGGATTGTGTGTATTTACTTAAATCTGGTATATTGGCCGGATATATTGATTTCGACAATGATAAAATTTATTCTATTTTCACATCTAATTTTTTCATGGGATATTATACGATTTTCGATAATGCATCCCTTGTTTTAACGTATCAAACACTAACTGAGTGCGAATTGATTATCTACAAGAAGAAAGATATCGAATACTCGCTCTCTCTCTTCCCTGAAAACTTTAGCTTCCAATACACAATTATGAGAACTATCGCCAAACATGGTTACTACAAATCACTTTTACAATATCGCGATAAAAAAGATCAATTGGCTTTTGTATTTGAAATGCTTGTCAAAATCCTCGATATCCCAGTGGAAGACGGCGTCGCAGTACTACCAAAATCTATTAGTACGACAGTCATTAAAAACTACTGTACCCTGTCGAAAGCCTTCTTCTATTCTCAACTTAAAGAATTAAAAGAAGCCGGGATTATTTCAAAAGTAAAACTGCAATGGCGTATTAACATGGAAGCTCTTTCAGAAAAAAACAATAGCATAAACTAAGAAAAAGGATGCAGTTTTATGAGCTGCATCCTTTTTTTATTTAATCGCTAAAGTGAAAATACTAACTTCTTGTTCTTTTCCGCCATAATTAGCTTGTTTGGTTTCTTCTTTCGTGTAGCCAAGGTATTCAAAGAATCCACGCCCTTTTTCATTCTCAGCTAAAACTCCTAAGGCTAATGAATCTGCCCCGCCGTCATTCGCCCACTCTTTGATCGTTTGATGAAGTACTTTTCCAAGGCCGTTATGACGAGCATCTGGCGTTAAAAGAAGTAATCCGATAAACCAGCGCCCTTTTCGCGGATAGTCAGAAACAATATCTACTAAGCCGATTGGTTTTTCATTTTCATCCAATACAGCTAGTACAAACTTATCGAATCTTGTTTTCCCGTTTGGAATTTCTGTGATAATTTTTAATGCATCACTTTTCGATGCAGGCTTATCTTGTTCCATTAAATAATAATCTTCGGATGCCGCGCAAACAGCTTCTGCAAGTTCTACATCTTTTTCATTTAAAAATTTCACATGATAATTACGTTTCATTATTTCACTCTTTTCTTTATCAAGTTTCCAAGTCAATCATGCCATAAATTCCCTGTTGTTTCAATAGATAGCTAGAAATCCATCTGAATTTATGCTATACTAGAATGAGTTTATGATGGAAAAGGAGCTAGTATATTGTATAAATTAATCGCGATTGATATTGATGGAACACTACTGACAGATGATCATAAGGTTACGAACGAAGTAAAAGAAGCCATTCGCCAAGCAAAACTAAAAGGCGTAAAAGTGGTTCTTTGTACTGGACGTCCGCTTGTTGGTGTAGAAAATTATCTAACTGACCTTGAATTACGTGAGGAAGGCGATTACGTTATTAGTTTTAACGGCGCATTCGTTCAAGATACGTTTACAAAAGAAGTTATTTCTCACTTAACGCTTGGCATTGACGATTTAAAAGAAATTTATCAAGTGAGTTTAGATAGCAATTTGCACATGCATTTCTTTGATGACAAAGCGCTTTATACGCCGAACCGTGAAATCGGCAAATACACGATTGTCGAAGCTTATCTTACTGGTAGCCAACTGATTTATAAAGAAATCGAAAACGTGCCAGAAGATTTTATTATGTCGAAAGCAATGTTTATTGAAGAAGCCCCTGAGTTAGAAGTTGGTATTGCGAAAATCCCAGAATCATTCCGCGAAAAATATCATCTAGTTCGTAGCACGCCTTTCTACTTGGAAATTCTAAATCGTGACGCTAGTAAAGGTAACGCGGTCAAAGAACTTTCCGAAAAACTTGGCATTAAGCAAAGCGAAGTTATCTGCATTGGCGACCAAGAAAATGACGTTACAATGCTTGAATTTGCTGGTCTTGGTATTGCGATGGGCAATGCTCCAGAAAGAATTAAGCAATTAGCTGACTATACGACTGCATCGAACAATGATAGTGGTGTAGCAAAAGCAATTCAAAAATTTGTGCTGGATAAATAAAACAAAAACGCAGATTCGAATAGGAATCTGCGTTTTTTAACTATCTTTTTAAAAGAATATACTTTAAAATATATTAGTAGAGTTTTTTAATAAAAATCGCTTTAATGGAGGTTATATTAATGGAACATCAAAAACGTTCACCATTCCCGAAAGATTTCTTATGGGGTTCTGCATCGGCAGCTTATCAAATCGAAGGCGCATGGGACGCAGACGGCAAAGGTAAATCAGTTTGGGACGAATATGTCCGCATTCCTGGAACTACTTTTAAAGGTACAAATGGCGATGTAGCTGTCGACCATTATCACCGTTATAAAGAAGACGTAAAACTAATGGCAGACGCTGGCCTAAAAGCTTACCGTTTCTCTATCGCTTGGACTCGTATTTTTCCAAATGGTAAAGGCGAAGTGAATGAAGCTGGATTGAAATTTTATGATAACTTGATTGATGAGTTGCTTAAATATGACATTGAACCGCTTGTAACGCTTTATCACTGGGATATCCCACAAGCATTATTTGATGAATACGGTGGCTGGGAATCTCGCCAAGTTATTGAAGATTTCACAAATTATTCCACAACGCTATTCAAACGTTACGGCGACCGCGTGAAATATTGGGTTTCCTTGAATGAGCAAAATATCTTTGTTGGTATGGGTTATGGTCAAGCGCTTCACCCGCCAAAAGTTAGCGATCCAAAAAGAATGTACGCAGTAAACCATATTGCGAACTTAGCTAATGCGAGTGTTATCAAAGCTTTCCACGAAATCGTTCCTGATGGAAAAATTGGACCAAGTTTTGCTTACACACCACATTATCCAATCGACACAGATCCTAAAAACGTTCAAGCTGCCGACGATGCAGAAGAATTAAACAGTTATTTCTGGATGGATATGTATGCTTTTGGGCGCTATCCGAAAGCGGTTTGGAAATATTTAGAAGAAAACGATATTGCGCCAGTTATTGAAGACGGCGATATGGAACTTCTTGCTTCTGCAAAACCAGATTTCATGGGCGTAAACTATTACCAATCCGCAACTGTTGCTTACAACCCGCTTGATGGCGTTGGTCAAAACAACGAAATGAACTTCACTGGTAAAAAAGGTAGCACGAAAGAGACTGGTGTTCCTGGCGTTTACAAAAAAGTCGTTAATCCTTTTGTGAAAACAACGAACTGGGACTGGACAATCGATCCAAAAGGCTTACAAATTGCGCTTCGTCGTATTAACAGCCGCTATGCTTTACCAATTTTAATTACAGAAAACGGTTTAGGTGAATTTGATAAATTAGTTGATGGTGAAGTAAACGATGACTACCGTATTGACTATCTAAGCGCGCACGCAACTGCTATTCGCGATGCAATCAGTGATGGCGTTGATATGTTAGGCTATTGTACTTGGAGCTTCACAGACCTTCTAAGCTGGTTAAACGGCTATCAAAAACGTTACGGTTTTGTTTATGTTGACCGCGATGTGGAAGATGATGCGCCAATGACACGTATTCCGAAGAAAAGTTATTATTGGTATAAACAAGTGATTGAAACTAATGGAGCAGATTTATAAATGATGGCTGACCTTCAAGATTGGCTAGCTAGAATCCAAGCAAAAATCACTGCGTTAAAAGAAAAAGATCCCGATTTGAATTTATTTGGTTCAGAAAGCCACGCCTATAAACTTAATCAACCATTGTCTAATCAAACGCTTACCGAGTTTGAGAATGAGCATCAAATTACCTTACCTCAAGATTATCGCGCTTTTCTAGAGCAAATTGGTAATGGTGGAATGGGTCCTTATTATGGCTTAGAAACACTTGCGGACGGGCTTTGCGCCTCGCTTGATTACAAGGATGAAAAGTACGGGGTGCAAACATTAAGTGAGCCTTTTCCACATACAGATGATTGGACCGCTCCTGGTTATAAAGAAGGAATGTCCGATGAAGATTATGATGCTTGGCAAGAACTGTGCTTCCAAGATAAAGAAGTATTTGGACTTCTGCGTATCGCTAATTTTGGTTGTGGCGTTTCGATTAACCTTGTTGTAAACGGTCCTTCTTATGGAGAAATTTGGGTGGATGACAGAAATAATGATAATGGCGTCTATCCTGATTTTTACTTTGGGAATGAAGAACGTTTAGGCTTTCTTGAATGGTATGAGTTATGGTTAGATAAATCTATAGAGGAAATTGAATAAAGAAAAAACCGCTAAAAAGAAGCATACTCTTTTTAGCGGTTTTTTTATGCAATGTTCATATGTGATGGCTTTTTATTTTTAAATAATTTGCATGCTATACTCCATTTATATTATAGAAAAGGAGTAGGATGACATGAAAAAATTTATTCTAGCAAGCCTTGCATGTACGACTTTGATTAGTTTTAGTCCTTTGGTAGGACAAGTCGAAGTAAGCGCTGCTACAACAAACATTGCCACTGCCCCAGAAAAAAATTTACAAGAAGCTCCTCCAGCCACGGTTGATCAAATTTTCCCAGATGATGCTCTAGCTTTTAAAGTCGCACAGGAACTAGGTGTTTCCGAGGATACAGTCGTTACACAAGAACAACTAGATACTATCGAAACAATGGTATATGTGGATTTCGGTGTGGAAGATTTAACAGGCATGGAATATTTACACAACTTAAAATTTGTAGATTTAAGCCAAAATAAAATTAGCAACTTAGAGAATCTCGCTAATTTAACAGAATTAGAAACGGTATCACTTAACTACAATCAAATTACAGATATTACTCCACTAATGAACTCACCTAAATTATATAACTTAGAATTAGGCGTTAACCAAATCTCTACTTTACCATCCTTCGAAAATTTAACTAATTTAAGGATATTAAATCTAAGTAGCAATCAACTAAAAGATATTTCGGCCCTAAAAGATACTCCTCAATTAACTAATTTATCTATTTCAGCAAATAATATATCAGACATCAGTGTCCTTTCAGAATGCGATAATCTCCGAGTTTTTTATGCCGAAAGCAATCAACTGACTTCTATTGAGTCATTAAGAAATAAAACAAAACTAGAATACTTCGATGCTAATTTTAATCAAATTAAAGATGTTACACCTCTCAGTACCATTCCAACAATTAGGTCAATAAAAATTGAAGAAAATCAGATTAGTGATTTCAGCTCATTGGCAGGTCACCGCTTAGAATTGTTTGATGCTACTGGACAAAATATATACCTTCCAGATGTTGCGCTCGGCGATTCCACTAATATTGTAATGAAAGATAATCTCGGAGTAACATTACATGATTGGGTTTGGTACACCCCAGGAACTTACCAAAATGATACACTTACTTGGGAAAATGCAGGCGATAATTCCGCTTACTTTTTAAATAATCAATATCCAACTTACCCTTCTGTCACAGTGACTGTCTATCAAACAGTCACTCCTTAAATAATAATAGCCTAGTTCTTTTATAGAACTAGGCTTTTTTACTTTCTTCTTCTCGTTTCAAAAGCGAATTTGCCATCATTTGGAAACAAAGAATTAAAATCATAAATACCACTAATGGAGGTAAAATTATCCAGAATTGGTGGTTGGCGAACACGAATTTAGCGTTTGCGATTAAACCAGATAATTCAGGGATAACTGGGTTTAGCATGCCGTCATCGGCGCCCATGATTGCCCCTCCGATGAAAATTCCAAAGATAGCTAAATGGACGAACATCTGTAGCGTTTGAATGAGCTGCTCAATCCAAATCAAAATTAATTTGGACCAGATTTGTGGATTGATATGCTTGGTTAATATCCAGCGAGCATTTCCGCCAAAAACGAGCGCACTCAAGACGAACTCTTTTTTTAACACCTGGGAAATTTCACTGCTGATTCGGTTGGTTGTAATTGGTAAAACGATGACAACCATGATTAAAATTTGGAAGGTTATGCGTGTAAATAGGCTTGTTTCGAAAACGCCAGAATAGCTGATGAATTCGTTGACCATGATAATAAAGACGAGTAATGACAGTGGTAGATAATGCATTCCGTCCGCTATTGATTGAACAAAATTGCGGGTTCGTGGCTTGCTGAAAAATGCGAGCGGTACTGCCAAAATGTAACCAATCACGACACGTAGCGTTGCGATGATGACAGCTATAAGTAGCGTATACTTGATGCCGACGAGTAATTGGTCGAGAATGGAGTTGCCGGCTTGGTCGGTGCCTAGCCATACTTGCGCATTTGGTTTGAAGGGCGCCATATCGGTCACTCGTCCGGTCGCATCACTGATAAATTTAAGCGAGTTGATTTTGTCTCCCATAAGCCCGTAAATAAGGCTCGCGATTAGTAAGATGCTAAGTGTTGCCAGCGGAATGCTGAAGGATGGGCGTTTTAGGAGCTGCCCGGTCGTTACTACAAAGTTGCGCCATTTGCTTTTAAGGTTTACTTTTTCCGTAAAGGTTTTCTGGAAACTATTCCAGTGCAGCGGTATTCGGGTCACGTTTGCGCTCTCGGTATTTTTCCCACGGCTAATCCATAGGTCTATTAGTGCGTAAAAGAAGTAAAATGGGGTGAACACGAGTGCTAATACTAGGAAAATATTTAATGGGCTAAATCCTGCTAGTAAATAGTAGAGCACGCCTTCGATACCGAATAAAAATTCTACAATGAGGTAGGCGCTTAAAATAAACCAAACGATGGTTTTGGATTGGTAAAATAGGCTTTGCATCATATTGGGTGTGGCATGGCGAAGTAGTATCGCTCTATCGGTTAAGCCTTTCCCGCGAGCCAGTTGGATGTAGTCAGCTTGCCATTCATTTTCCATAAGGAGCATCATCATTTTGTAAAAGAGCACGGTTGGTATGATGGATAAGCAGACGATTGGTGCTGCATAAATTTGCTCGCCGTTTAAGCTGTAAAAATTCAAGGTGAACACGCCTGTTTGCTGATATATGTAGACGACGGCCATTTGAATAAGGAAAATAAAGGAAAAATCTGGAAAAGCTTGAAGTATTGATAAGAATCCGCTTAAGCCTTGGCGCAACCATTTTGGCCCGCGAAATGTTGCAATCACTAGTAAATAAGCAATAATCGCTGAAATTAGCAAGCTCGCTACGATAATTTTCATGGAGTAGAAATATGGTCCGGTAATAAAATCTGCCAACGAGACATGAAAAACTTCTGCGCTTCCTTGGTAACTAATTTCCCATTTGGTTGGGTGGAAAATCGCTGTGAAAATTGACTTAAGAGCCTCCCAGTACGTGCTTGATGACCATGAAGTCACTTTGCTAAATATCGCGGGAACACAACTGATTAAA